>CAYFVR010000037.1:0-23013 GCA_964346545.1 uncultured Desulfobacterales bacterium
CCTTTGCTTCGACAAAAGACCACATTTCATCGCATTGGATCGTCAGTCGGCCTTTTTTTTTACGACCTCAATCTTTTGAGGCGTATTTTCAAATTTACGATTTATGTATTTTTGTAGCCATGGCTCGGATATGCCTGTCACACGGGAGATCCCGGCAATCGGAATTTTTTCGAGCAAAAGTTTGTCTACCAGTTCCCATTCTTCCAGGCTGATCGTCTTTTGGGTCGGATTTTCTACGAACTGTCGTCGGCATTTCTTGCAAGCGTATTTCTGAGTGCCGTTATGGATAGAACCATTTTTAATAATGTTTTTCGAATTGCATTCGGGACATTCCATCTTTTCAACTCCTCTTTTGCAATGAAGTAAAATATTGTCCAAATAGTTTCATACAGATCGAAAATTTGTCAAAAATAAAATCAACCACTACAGGTTTAGCACTACCCAAAGATGGGGTTCCCGGAGGTCATGATGGAATTCGGACTAGGACTATATGTCTAGCGAAAAATATCTTTTAACCGATTCGGCCTCCGCCATTGGTTATGGATGTTGAATGTACGGTCCATCTGGGCGGCTCGTCCGAATGGGGACGAATTCCGGCCCGTGCCCGACGAGCACGGGCCGAAACCGGATTGAAAATGGATTGGAAACGGGAAATGAACCGCGGAGTTCGGTCTACCGCCGTCGATGAAGAACGTAGCGGGCGATGGCGCGGAGAGGATCGGCGGCGGGGGGGAAGCGGGCGACGGCGTCGGTCGCTTCCCGGATCAGGCGGGCGGCATGGTCCTTGGCGGCGTCCAGGCCCATGAGCGCGGGATAGGTGCTTTTGCCCCGGTCCCGGTCGGTGCCCGCCGCCTTGCCCATCACCGACGGATCGCCTTCCTCGTTGAGGATGTCGTCCACCACCTGAAAGGCCAGCCCGATCCGATCGGCGTAGGTTTCCAGCGCCCGGCGAACCTCCGCGTCGCCCCCCGCCAGCACGGCCCCGGCGGACACCGACGCCCGAATCAGCGCCCCCGTCTTCCGCCGGTGCACGCCTTCCAGCTCGGCCAGGGACAGGCGGGCGTTCTCGCCGGCCATGTCCCGCATCTGTCCCTCCACCATGCCCAGATATCCCGCCGCGTCGGCGATCCGCCGAATCGCCCCCAGCCATCGACCGGCCTCCCCCTCCGGGGCGTTTTCCCCCGCTTCGGCCAGCACGGAAAAGGCCAGGGTCAACAGGGCGTCGCCGGCCAGGATGGCGGTGGCCTCGTCGAAGGCGACGTGGCAGGTGGGCCGCCCCCGGCGCAGTCGGTCGTCGTCCATGGCCGGCAGGTCGTCGTGGATCAGGGAATAGGTGTGAATCATTTCCAGGGCGCAGGCGGCGGGAATCACCCGCTTGGCGTCCCCGCCCGCCGCGTCGGCGGCGGCCATGCAAAGGATGGGACGAAGTCTTTTTCCTCCGCCCAGCAGAGAATGGCCCATGGCCCGAACGATCCGAGGCGGCGAAGTTTCGCTTTTCAAAAACCGGGACAGGGCGGCCTCCACGTCGGCCCGCCGAACGGCCAGATACGCCGGAAGGTCGAATCCCTTTTCAGTGGACATGATTCCCCGCTTCCAAACGGCGGCATTGGATTCCTCGCCGGATCGGCGGCTGGACCGCCACGCCCGGTCGAAGCCGTCGCCAAACCGTCCCAAAATTTCCCGTCCCTAAACAATGGGTGTCATTCGGCTCGGATACCCCGGCGTGTGGAAGAAGGCCAAAGCAAGGACCGCGGGAGAATGCTCCGGCGGAAAAACCACGGCTCGGGCCATTATCCGAGGAAACGAAGAGGTGGAAACGGCGGCCGATCACTCGGGAATCCAGACGGTGTTCCCGAAAAAACGAATCCGGTCGGCTTCCGGCGGATCGGCCTGGATGTCGGGCACGTTCCGCTCCGCCAACGGCGGGACGGCGCCATCCTCGTTCCGGCCACGCGGAACCGCGCGAATCACCTGGTCGGGGGGCAGGTCGGCGCCGCCGCGGAGGTGATCCCACATTCGGTCCAACGCGCGGATCAGGTAGAGATGGAGGGGCGCGAACCGGGCGTCAAATCCGGGCAGCGCGTTGAAGGCGTCCATGTGATGGGCGTGGACGACCTCCAGGTATCGCATTCGACTCCGGTCTCCCGTCGTCATCCGATGCAGGCCGAAATACGGCCGGGCGGTGTGGTTGGGCGGAAGCACGGCGTCGGCCCGGCCGTGGAGGATGATGGCCGGCCGATCCCCGACGTCCCCGGTGGCCCGCACCTCGGCGATGCCCGCGGCCACCCGTTCATGGGCCTCGGCCTCCGAGCCGGTCAGGGGGACGCCCCCCTCGTCCCGTCCGGTGGCCAGGCGACGAAGCGCCAGGGCGCCGGCCAAATTCAGGTCCATGACGCCCGATTCGGAGATGGAATACCGGCTCAGTCGGGGGCCGCCCCGGCTGCGCTCGTTGATCCAATCCAAGCCGCCCGCGGGCGGGGCCGGAAATTTCATCTGGGGATGGCGGGCGGTCAGCCACGCCGTTTGCGCCTCGGAGAGCGGCCGGGCCGGCATGGGCGGAATGCCCGCCCCGGTGGAAAACAGGGTGGACAACAATTCCGTTCCCGGGGCTTGGGGGGAAAAATCCGGCCCCAACGCGGCCACGCCGTGTCCGGCCACCGGTTCCGTCACCCCGAAGCGGCCGTAGGCCGAGGCGTAGGTCACGGCGATGGCTTCGAAAATGCCGAAGGCGCAATGGGCCGGCGCAAGGATTTCCGAATCGGGGAGAATCCCCCGTTCGGCGAGCCGGCTTCGAACCGCCGCGGCGGATTCGGCGGCGGTCCCTTCCGGAAGAATCCCAAGCCGAATCATCTCCCGCCGGCGGTTCTCGCACAGCGTCGGGTCCAGAAGGTTGAACGGCGCCTGAACGAGATCGGGGGAAAGATTGAGGACCGGCTGGTAGAGATGAAGCAGCGTGTGAACGTCCAGCAAGGATCGACCATGGGACGGATGCCGCCAGATTCGGTCTCCCTGGCGGAGAACCAGCTCCGGTTCGGGCCGGGGCTGAACGTTGGGTTCCGAGGCCACCACGCCCCAGATCATCCCCTCCCGATCCGCCTCCGCCGCTCGAAGCGCCGCCGCGCCGCCGTTGGAAATCCCCGCCGCGATCACCGGCAGTCGAGCCGGCGTGACCGCCGGACCCGCGCCGCGAATTTCCGGCCGGTTGAGGACATGAAAGGCGAAACGGATGGCGCGAAGCAGATCGCGTCCCCAAAACCGCTCGGGATTTTGGCGGGAATGGACGTGCTTCACCGCCGCTCGCCCGGGATGGGCCGCGCGATAACGGTCCAGCTCCGCCCCGGAGGCGTCGGCGCGGAACAGGGCCCGGGGATCGTCGGCGTCGCCAAGGGCGCCGTCCAACCGGATCGATCGGTCCCCGTCCAGGTCGTGGACGCCCACTCCCGTGCCTTTGTCGGTGTAGGCCACCGCCAGCCCCCGTTTCAAGGCCCATTCGCCCACCACGCCCACCGCGCCGTAAACGCCCCGGGAGCCGGAGGACGCCGCGGCGATCAGCCCCCCGGTCTCCGGAGAAAAGCCGTCGGGAACCTGAACCATCAAGGCCACCCGTTCGTTCCCGGAACCGTCGTCGGCGAGGGCCCGGTATTCCCGGCCGGCGATTCGTCCGTCCGCCCCGCCGTTTCCGCCCACCTTCGGGCCGAAAAACCGGCCATATCCACCGCCTTGGGTCACGTCGATCAGGCCGCGATAGTTGTGGCAAAGGGCGTGGCGACGCAATTCGTCGGGGGACGGGTTCGAAGGAAGGGGAGGCGGACCTTCGGCCAACCCGGACGCGCCAAACCCGCCGGTCAGCAGGTCGTCGGCGACGCCGTCGAAGACCCGCGTCTCCACCGCGCCCCGCACGAAATCGGGGAGATCCGCGACCCGGGGATCGGCGCGGCGGCTCAAAAGAGGGTTTCCAGCTCGTCGGCCCGGAACATTCGCTCCAGGTCTTCGTCCTGAACCTGCCGCAGCCGGTCCATCAGGGTCTCGGAATGGCGGGCGGCCGCGTAGACGCTGCCGTCGGGCGTCTTTTTGATGACGGCCAAGTTTTCCGGGTCGAACTGGGTCAGAAAATAGCTGTCGTGGGTGGTGAGCAGGACCTGGGTCCGTTCGGCCGCCTTTTCAAAGAGACCGGTCAGGATCGGCAAGGTGCGGGGATGGAGACCCAGCCCCGGATCGTCGATGCAGATCAGCGGCGGCGGCTCCGGAACGAGACAGAGGCTGGCCAGCGCCATGAACCGCAACGTTCCGTCGGAGAGGTCCGCGATGTCCAGCGGCTCGTCCACGCCCTCCTCCCGCCAGAAGGTCAACACTTCCCGGCCGTCGCCGATCTCCCGGACCTCCAGGGAGCGAAAGCCGGGGACGGCGAACTGGAGAAGGGATTTCAGATCCTCGAAGGCTTCGGGATGATCGGTTCGAAGGCGGAACAGAACGGCGTTGAGGTTGCCGCCATCTTCGGAAAGCCCGTCGGCGTCGTCCCGGGAGGCCGGTCGGCGCATCTGGTCCAGGTCCATGGCGGCGGGAGCGAAAAAACGCCACCGGGTGAGGTAGTCGCGCACACCGTTGAGAACCGGCAGATTCTCGTCCACCATGGCCCCGAGCCCCAGCCGCTTGGTGTCGGGCATCCGCCACTCTTTGCGGATGAAGGACTTGTCGGCGGGATCCCGCACCAGCCCGCGGCCGTCGCGGAAATCCAGGAAGGTAAATCCGCCTGGATTTTCGGCGTCGATGGATTTTTTTGTAAAAATCCGTTCGAAAAGAACCCGCACCCCGCCCTCTTCGCGGGTCAGCTCCCCCTGATAGAACAGCGGGAGGCCGTCCGACTCCACCTGGAGGTTCCAGAAGCAGGTTTCGGGACCGGGCCGGCGGAACGGCCGACGGCGGGACGATTCGGGAAGAAACCGCCGGGGCGGCGGCCCCTGGCCGGCGTCTCGAAGCAGACGGAGAAAGGAAAACAGCCGGGACTTCCCCGCGCCGTTGGCCCCGATGATCAGCTCCAGCCGGTTGAACCGGAAGAGCACGTCCCGAAATGGGCCGAAGCCCCGAATCCGAATGGCGGGCAGAAAAAACGCCTTCATGACCGTTCCCCGTTGTGTCCGCGAACACGCGCCCGGCGAAGGCCGGGCCGCAGTTTGCATCTATCTAAAGGACGCCGAACGCCTTGTCAACGACATCGACGAAAACGGGGCGTCCAAAACGCGCAAGCCCCCGCCGGGACTCCCGGCGGGGGCTTGAACGAAACAATCGGATGGTGCCGAAGGCCGGACTTGAACCGGCACGGGCGTGGCCCACTACCCCCTCAAGATAGCGTGTCTACCAATTCCACCACTTCGGCACGAAACGCCGATTACTCGGCGGGCGCGGATTCTTCGGGCGCGTCGGCCCCGTCGCCGGGAGCGGCTTCCGCCGGCGCGTCGGTCGCGGCGTCCGGAACCGCCGGCTCGGTCTGGGCCGGGCCGGTTTCCGCGGGAACGGCCGGGGTTTCCACCCGTTCCATCACCGAACCGCCCACGCGGTTGGTGGAAACGTAGGCCAGACTCAGGGAGGTGACCATGAACACCACCGCCGCGGCCGTCGTGGCCTTGCCCAAAAAGGAGCCGGCGCCGGTGCTGCCGAACAGCGTCTGGCTCCCGCCGCCGCCGAAGGCGGCCCCCATGTCGGCCCCTTTTCCGGTTTGCAGAAGCACGATCAGGATGAGCGCGATGCAAACGATCACATGAATAACAACCAGTAGCGCTGACATTCCGCGTCCTTATTCCATATTGCGAGGATTACTCGCCGGTTTCCCGATACCGTACGATCCGGGAGAATTCTTCGGGTTTCAGACTGGCCCCGCCCACGAGCGCGCCGTCGATGTCGGGCATGGCCATCAGTTCGGCGATGTTTTCGGGCTTGACGCTACCGCCGTATTGAATCCGGAGAGCCCCGGCGAAGCCGGAATCGAAAAGCTCCGAAAGCCGCTCTCGGAGGAACCGATGAACTTCCTGGGCCTGTTCCCGGCTCGCCGTCTTCCCCGTGCCGATGGCCCAGACCGGTTCGTAGGCGATCACGAGGGCGCCCAACTCGTCCGAAAGAAAGCCTTTTACTCCATCCCGAAGCTGCTTGTCAAGCACGGAAAATGTTTTTTCCGCGTCCCGCTCGGCCTCGGTTTCGCCCACGCAAAGGATGGGCCGCAACCCCGCCTTCAGCGCGGCGCCAAGCCGTCGGTTCACGGTCTCGTCGGTTTCCCCGAAAAACTGGCGGCGCTCGGAATGGCCGACGATCACGTACCGGCATCCCGCGGAGGCCAGCATGGGGCCGGACACCTCGCCGGTGTAGGCCCCGGATTCCTCCCAGAACAAATTCTGGGCGCCCAGGCCGACCGATCCGTCTCCCAGAACGGCGGCCACGGGAGCCAGCGCGACGAAGGGGGGCGCGATCATCACCTCCACGTCGCGGACGTCCCGAAGCCGCTCGGCCAGATCTCGGGCGCTTTCGGTCGCCTCGTCCACGGTTTTATGCAGTTTCCAGTTTCCAGCGATGAACGGCGTGCGGGCCATGGGTCTCCTTTCCCTCGCATTCGATGGCGGACGAAAATCTTCGGCGGGGTCTCCCCCGGATTCAAAGCTGCCGGCCCACCATGACGGCCAGGTCCACCATCCGGTTGGAATAGCCCACCTCGTTGTCGTACCAGGAAAGCACCTTCACCATGTCGTCCACCACGTAGGTGTTTTCCGCGTCCACGATGGAGGAGAGCGGGGAGCCGTTGAAATCGCAGGAAACCAGCGGCGCCTCGGAATAGCCGAGAACGCCGGAAAGCTCCCCCTCCGAGGCGCTTCGAAGGGCCTCGTTGACCTCGGCGGCGGTCACGCCGGACTTTTCCACGTTCACCACCACGTCCACCAGGGAAACGTTGGGGGTGGGCACCCGCACGGCGATTCCGTTGAGCTTTCCGTTCAGCTCGGGCAGCACCAGGGCCACCGCCCGGGCCGCGCCGGTGGTGGTGGGAATCATGGAAAGGGCCGCCGCCCGGGCCCGGCGCAAATCCTTGTGCGGAAAGTCCAGAAGCCGCTGGTCGCCGGTGTAGGAATGGATGGTGGTCATCAGGCCGTTTCGGAAGCCGAAATTTTCCAGCAGCACCTTGGCCACCGGGGCCAGGCAGTTGGTGGTGCAGGAGGCGTTGGAAAGGATGTGATGGTTTCTGGGATCGTACTGGCTGTGATTGACGCCCATGACCACCGTCAAATCCGGCTCCTTGGCCGGCGCGGAAATGATCACCTTGCGGGCGCCGGCCTCCAGGTGTTTGCCCGCGCCGGCGGCGTCCCGGAACAGGCCGGTGCATTCGGCCACGATGTCCACGCCCATGTCGTTCCACGGCAGGTCGGCCGGATCCTTCATGGCGGTGACGGCCACGGGTTTTCCGCCCACCCGAATGGCGTCCCCCTCCGGGCTTACTTCCGCGTCGATGCGGCCGTGGACCGAGTCGTAGGTCAGCAAATAGGCGAGGGTCTGGACGTCCATGAGGTCGTTGATGGCCGCCACCTCCAGATCGGGATGACCCAGCGCGGCGCGGAACACCATGCGACCAATGCGTCCGAATCCGTTAATGCCGATTTTTATGCTCATCCGGCCTCCTCGTTGCAGGGTTTGGGTCAAAATCAGCGCGTCCCCTCCGGTCCCGCCGCAATATCCGGGCCTCCCCCCCGACCGGGGCCGCTCGGTCCAGCGCGGCGATTTCCGGCAGATCCTCGGCGACGGCGGGTTCGGCGCGCGCGTTCAGCCGCGGGTGTTTCCCTTGAGAATGCCGCTGGCCAGGGAAATGCTCCGTTTTCCAAATGCTTCCAGGGTTTCCGCCAGCCGGGAAAGGTCCATCCCCTCCCGGCTGTTCAGGGCCTTGATGACCACGGGGAGATTGACGCCCGAAAGCACCTCCACCCGCCCCTCCTCCAGCAGCGAATAGCTGAGATTGGAGGGCGTGCCGCCGAACATGTCGGTGAGCACCAGCACCCCTTCCTTGCGGTTGGCGGCCTTGACGCCGCGGGCCACCTTGTCCCGCAGCCGGTCCACGTCCTCGTCCGGCCGAATGGACACGGAAACCACCGCGTCCGGACGGGATCCCAGAATCAGCTCGGCCGTATCGATCAGCGCGTCGCTCAATCCGCCGTGGGTCACAATCACAATACCGATCATAACATTTCCATTGTCGCCTCGGGTGTCGCCCGGCGTCGGGATTCCCGTCCCCGGAACGAAGGGGCCGTTTGGAACCACGTCGGTCAGACGTTGTCGATGTCCCGGTGATGCAGGTCCACCCAGCGTTCCGGATTTCGAATGTGGTCGTAGACGGCGGCGGCCACGGCCACCGACCGGTGCCGACCTCCGGTGCAGCCGACGGCGATGGTCAGGTAGGCCTTCCCCTCCCGTTCGTATTGGGGGATCAGATCGTCCAGGAGATCGGTAAATTTGGCGAGAAACCGCCGGCTTTCGGAACGTTCCAGGACGAAATCCCGAACCTCCGCCGTCCGGCCGTCCAGGGGTTTCAGTTCGGGAACGAAATAGGGATTGGTCAGAAACCGGACGTCCATCAGAATGTCGGCGTCGGCGGGAACGCCGAATTTGAAGCCGAAGGACATCGCCCGGATCCGCATGGGGACCCGCTTCCGGCTCTCCTGGGCCAGGTCGGAAACCAGCGCCTTGAGTTCGTGGACGGTGTAGCCGGTGGTATCGATGATCTGGTCGGCGGTTTCCCGCAATTCCTCCAGAAGCTTGACCTCCTCCCGAATGCCGTCCAGCACGCCGCCGCTTTTGGAAAGCGGATGGTGACGCCGGGTTTCGCTGAATCGCCGCACCAGCACGTCTTCCCGGGCCTCGAAAAAAAGAATTTCGAACTGGTAGCCGCCGGCCCGAAGCTCCTGAAAAACCGCGGCGTATCGGGAGATAAAGCCGCGCTCCCGCAGGTCCATGACGAAGGCGAAGCCCGCGATTTCGGAGGCGCCGTCGATGGGCAGCTCCAACAGCTTGGGCAGCAGGGCCACGGGGAGATTGTCCACGCAGTAAAACCCCGCGTCCTCGAAGGCCGCCATGGCGGTGCTTTTGCCCGATCCGGAAAGCCCCGTGAGGATGAAAATCCGAAGGTCCTTCACGGCGTCACGTCTCCGAAGGCTCTTCTTCGCGGATGACGCGAAGGATTTCGTCCCGGTCCGCCGCCGTCAGCAGCCGCTCCTTGAACCGGTCGTTTTTGAGCATCCGGGAAATCTGGGCCAGCAGCCGCAGGTGGACGTCGATGGAATCTTCCGGGGTGATCAACACGAAAAACAAATGGGCCGGCCGACCGTCGATGGCGTCGAAATCCACGCCTTCCCGACTGCGGCCGAAACCGACCAGCATCCGCTCCAACCCCTTCATCTTGCCGTGGGGAATGCCGATTCCGCCGCCGATGCCGGTGGAGCCCAGCCGTTCCCGCTCCATCAGCACCCGCACGAGATACCGATGTTCCAGGCCGGCCATCCGGGAAACCGGCATCACCAGCTCTTCGATAATTCCCTTTTTGTCCCGGGAATGAAGCTCCGCGAGAATCGCTTCGCGGGGCAAGGCGTCCAAAAGTTTCGTCATATTCAAAAAAATCCCGCCCGTGCGGCCGGGCCGCCCGGGCGGGGTCGGCGCCGGCCGGGGTTACCGGTTCGGCTGAATCAGCCCGTAATGTCCGTCGTTGCGGCGATAGACCACGTTGATTTCCTCGGTTCGGGCGTTGGTGAACACCAGAAAGTTGTCCTGGCCGAGGTCGAGCTGCATGACCGCCTCCTCGGCGTCCATGGGCTTGTAATCCACCGTGCGGACCAGAATGTCCCCCTCCGGCTCCTCGCCGGGGCGGCCCAGCTCGTCCAGCATGGCCGCCGCGCCGGGCTTGGGCTTCCCCCCCCGCCGTTCCCGGCCCTTCTGCTTGTTTTTCTTGATCTGCTTCTCCATCTTGTCGAGAACCCGGTCGATGGCCGAGTACATGTCCGTGGTCTCCTCCTTGCCCTTCACGTTCAAGCCGCCGCCGGTGATGTGAATCTCCGCGATGTGGCGGTGCTTTTCCACGGAAAGCACGACGTTGGCCTCCGCGGGCGTGTCCAGAAATCGGTCGAAACGGTTCAGCTTGTCGCCGGCGTAGGACTTGAGGTGATCGGAGGCGTCGATATTCCTGAAGGTCACGGACGTCTGCATAGGCCCCTCCTCGACTGGATGGGTTGGAAAAAACGGCGTCTTGTCCGACGCCGACCCGCGCGAAGGCGGGCGGCGGACCGGCGTTCCCCCCGGAACCCGGCCCGCGACCGTCAAAACTGCTTCCGCTTGTTGGACGGCAAAATTTTCATCATCTCGCGGTATTTGGCCACGGTTCGCCGCGCGATGTCGATGTCGGCCTCCTTGAGCAGTTTCGAAATTTTTTCGTCGCTGTAGGGTTTTTTGGAGTTCTCTCCTTCAATGATCCGTCGAATGCGGTCCTGAACGCTGGCCGAGGCGATGGTGTCGCCGTTGGACCGATTGATGGAGCTGTTGAAAAAGTATTTGAGTTCGAAAATCCCCTGGGGGGTGTGCACGTATTTGTTGGTGGTCACCCGGCTGATGGTCGATTCGTGCATTTCGATGTCTTCGGCCACGTCCCGCAGAATCATCGGCTTGAGACGGGAAACCCCCCGATCGAAAAACTCCCGCTGGTACTTCAGGATGCTCTCCATGACCCGATAGATCGTCTTCTGCCGCTGCTGGATGCTTTTGATCAGCCAGGCCGCCGAACGGAGCCGCTCCTGCATGTAGTCCTTGGCGCCGCCGCCGAGTTCGCCGCCCTTGCAGACCGCGTTCTGGTAGTACGAATTGACCCGCAGCCGGGGCAATCCGTCGTCGTTCAGCACAATGATATAATCATCATCCGTTTTGTAAACGTAAATATCGGGGCTGATGTACTGGGGCGTTTCGTCGCTGAACTCCCGACCGGGCCGAGGCTCCAGCCCCTTGATCACGTTGACCGCGGCCACCACGTGCTCCATGTCGGTCTTCAGCGCCCGGGCGATGGCCTTGAAATTCCGGTTCTCCAGATGGCCCAGGTGGTCCCGGACGATGGCTTCCACGAAGGGGGTCTTGCAGCCGCAATGGGCGATCTGGATGAGCAGGCTTTCCCGCAGGTTTCGGGCGCAGACGCCCACCGGGTCGAAGGTCTGCAGGAGCGCCAGCATCGACTCCACCTCGGCCAGGGGTTCCCCGCCGGTCTCCGCCAGCTCCTCCAGCGAGACGTCCAAATAGCCGTCCCGGTTGAGATTGCCGATGATCAGGCTGCCGATCCGCTCCTGCCGGGGCGTCGGAGAGATCATCAGGAGCTGCCAGAGCAGATAATCGCTGAGGGATTCCTTGCTGGAGACGAACGCCTCGTATTTGGGGCCCTCCCGCTCCTCGTTCTCGTTGGTCACCTTTCCGGGCGTGTTGTATTCGTCGAGGTAGTTGCTCCAGTCGGTCTCGTCGGGGATTTTCTCCTCGATGGTCACTTCGGCGGCGGCCTCCTCGCGGCCGTGTTCGGCGAGTTCCTCCGTCCGATCCGGGCCGTCGTCTGAACCGTCGTCCTGCACCTCTTCGAGCACCGGATTCTCCTCCAGCTCCTGGCGGATGGTGTCCACCAGCTCCAGCCGGGAAAGCTGCAAGAGGCGAATCGCCATCTGGAGCTGGGGCGTCATCACCAGCTGCTGGGTCAGCTTGAGTTGTTGTCTCAGTTCGATGGCCATGGCGTTACAATCGAAATTCGTCCCCGAGATACATGCGGCGGGCCGTTTCGCTGGCGGCGATCTGGTCGGGCGAACCGACCTCGATCACTTCGCCGGCGCTCATGATGCAGGCCTCGTCGCAGGCGCCCAGCGTTTCCCGGACGTTGTGATCCGAAATGAGCACTCCGATGTTCCTGTGCTTCAGGTGAAAGATGATCTGCTTGATGTCGGAAACCGCCAGAGGGTCCACCCCGGCGAAGGGTTCGTCCAGCAGGATGAAGGCCGGATCCAGGGCCAGGGCCCGACTGATTTCCAGACGTCTCCGCTCTCCGCCCGACAGGCTGGCCGCCCGCTGGTCCGCCAGCCGACGAATCCCCAGCTCGTCCAGGAGGGCCGCGGCGCGTTCTTCCCGCCGGCTTCGGGAAAACCCGAAAAACTCCAGTATGCCCAGAATGTTTTGCCGCACGGTCAACTTTCGAAAGACAGACGTTTCCTGGGGCAGGTAGCCGATGCCCCGACGGGCCCGAAGATACATGGGCAGGTCGGTGATGTCGTCGTCGTCCAGAAACACCCGGCCGACGTCCGGCGCGATCAGCCCCACGGCCATGTAGAAGGTGGTGGTTTTTCCCGCGCCGTTGGGCCCCAAAAGCCCCACCACGCGGCCGCTTTCCACCGACAGGCCGACGCCGTCGACCACCCGGCGCCCCCGGTAGCTTTTCACCAAGCCCTCCAGCGAAAGTCGGGCCACGCTATTCCAACCCGGCGTCTCCGGGGAAGAAAAGCCCCTCCACGCCGCCTTCGAACCGAATTCGCCCGTCATCCCGGAAGACGGTGATGGTCTTTCCCGAAATGGTGCCGCTTTCCGGCCGGGTCACCCGGGAGCCGGGACCGCTGAGCACCAACACCCGATCGGCCGGGGTATACACCGCTTTGGGACTTTCGGCAACGATCTCGTCGAAGGTGATCCGCACGTTCCCCTCGGCCTCCAGCTCCCGAATGCCGCCGCCGTTTTCCGCCGCCCCTTCGCCGCCGGCCATGGGATTGCCCGCGTACCGGATAATCAATCGATCGGACAGAATCACCGTGTCGCCCTGAACGGCCCGGACCTCGCCGGAAAAGGTGGCGGTCTTTTGGCCGTCGTCGGCCACCAGATTCCGGGCGGTGATCTGAACCGGGGGCGTTTTGCCCGATTCGGCGCCGTCCGCCGCCTCTTGCGCCAGCGCCGGGCCGAACTGCGAAAACCATCCCGCCAGGAAAAGAGCCAACGCGCCCGCAAGCCGTCGGAACGATAGGGGCCATCGACGGGCGAAAGGATTCGCGGGATTTCGAAAAAGCGCCGACGGTTCGGCGGATTTACAAGGGAAAATCGTCACCGAAGGTGCCTTTCACATTTCCTTCGAAAGTGGCCCGGCCGGCTTCCAGATCCAGTTCGGCCCGATCGGCTTCCAAGGTCATCGCCTCGCCGGACAGGGTCACGGGGGTTTCGGAAATCAGCCGCCGCGCCTCATGTTGATACCGCAGCTCTTCGGTTTCCAGCCGGTAGGTTTCGTCCCGAACCACCACGTCCCCGGACATCCGGAGATCGTTGCTCCCGGTTCGCAACCGCCCCTCTCGGGCGGTCAGGGTAATGTTTTCCCGGTTTTCCATGAAAAACACCACCTCCGGCCGTTCCACCACCGCCAGCTCTCCATTTTCCACGAGCCGGGCCCCGGCGGCGTCCAGCCTCCAGTCGGTGACGCCGTCGCGGATCGCGGTCTGCTTCACCCGGCGGGCGGCCATGCCAACCTCGCTTTGGATGGCCGGCGACAGATCGTCGGCGGCGTCGCCCCAAAATCGAAGCCCGGCGAAGGCGCCCAAAAGACCGACCAGCGCCGCGACCATTCCCCAGCCGGCGGCCCGACGGAGGGCGCGGGTGCGACGTTGCGCCTTTTCGATGGTCATGCGGAAAGATGGCCCGAAGCCGTCCGGAAAAAGCGGGGCCCTTCGGTCGCGGGGCGCCTCAAACCAAAAACCGGGCGATGGCCGAATCCCAGCGCCCCCGGGCGCGAAGCAACGCCTCGCAGACCTCCCGAACCGCGCCGCCGCCGCCGGGCAGGTCGGTGACCGCGTCGACCCGTGCCCGAACCTCGTTCGCGGCGTCGGCCACCGCAAGTCCCACGCCAACCCGGGTCAGCAGCGGGATGTCGGGCAGGTCGTCGCCCACGAAGGCCATCCGCTCCGGGACAACTCCGGTTCGTTCGCCGATGGCCGGCAACACGGCGGCCTTGTCGTCCACGCCGTCCCAGAGCCAGCGAACGTCCAGTTCCCGAAGTCGGTGGCGAAGGGCCGCCCCCGACCGTCCCGTGACGATGCCCACCGCCACCTCGTCCCGCAACAGCCGAATGCCCAACCCGTCTCGGACGTGAAACCGCTTGGTTTCCACCTCGGCGTCGTCGTGGACGATCCGGCCGTCGGTGAGCACCCCGTCCACGTCCAGGAGAAGCAACGCCACCCGGGCCATCTTTTCCCCCAGCGGGCCGTCCAGCGGGATCATGCCAGCGCCTCGCGGATGGCGACGAGCCGCCGCAGCAACGCTTCCACCCGATCCAGGGGGATCGAATTGGGGCCGTCGCAGCGGGCCCGGTCGGGGTCCGGATGAACCTCCAAAAAGACGCCGTCCACCCCGGCCGCCACGGCGGCCCGGGCCAGCACCGGCGCGTATTCCCGTTGCCCGGCGGAGGCCGTTCCCGCGCCCCCGGGAAGCTGAACGCTGTGGGTGGCGTCGAAAATCACCGGGCAGCCGGTTTTCTCCTTCAAAATGGGAACGCTCCGGAAATCCACCACCAGATTGTTGTAGCCGAAGCAGGAGCCCCGCTCGGTCAGCAGGACTTGGTCGTTTCCCGCGGCGCGGACCTTGTCGACGGCCGGAACCATGTCCCAGGGCGCCAGGAACTGCCCTTTTTTGATGTTGATCGGCTTGCCGGTGCGGGCCGCGGCGACCAGCAGGTCGGTCTGGCGGCAGAGAAAGGCCGGAATCTGCAACACGTCCAGCACTTCCGCCGCCGACCGGGCCTCTTCCGGGCCGTGAATGTCGGAGATCACCGGAACCCCCGCCGACCGACGGACCCGCTCCAAGATGGCCAGCCCCTTCGTCAGCCCCGGGCCTCGAAAGCCGTCCAGGGAGGTCCGATTGGCCTTGTCGTAGGAGGATTTGAACAAAAACGGCAATCCCAGCCGGTCGGTGACGTCCCGCAAGGTCTCGGCCACCGTCAGGGCCAGGGATTCGGATTCCAGTACGCACGGGCCGGAGACGACCAGCAGAGGAGACTCGCCCCCCACCGAGAACGATCCGATCCGCACCGAATTGTTGGCTGTGTTTTCCATTGAAATCAGATGTTATCGCGCACCCCCCCAAAAGTCAAGAAACGAAAAACAACCCTTGATTCCCAATGGGTTACTTGGTAAGGTTTCCCGAATTTTTTGCCCGCAACCTTCATTTGTTCGAGGTCGATGAAAACATTTCCCAAACTCCTGCTCGGCATGCTCGCCGTCGCCGTCGCCGCCGGCGTCATTTTCGGTTTTTTCCGGATGGAGGGCGACCCGCCCGTCCTGGAAATCCAAAATCTTCCCGAGGCGGTGGGATCGGCCGCCGAAGCGACCGTTTCGATCGCCGACCCGGACAGCGGCTTGCGTCGGGTGCGCGTCACCCTGACCGCCGGAGGCGAAGAAAAGGTTTTGGTCGAGCGGGAATTTCCCGCCCGAAATTTTTTCAGCGGGGGGGCGGTTCGGCAAGAAACCGTTTCGACGGTCATCGAGCCGAAAAAGCTCGGTCTTCCCGACGGCGAGGCGGTGTTGCGGGCGACCGCCCGGGACCACGCCTGGCGAAACTGGTGGCACGGCAACGCCGCAACCCTGGAAAAAACCATCCAGATCGACACCCAGCCGCCCCGGATTTCGGTGCTGACCCAACAACACAACGTCAACCAGGGCGGCGCCGGCATGGTCGTCTACGCGGTGTCGGAGGCCGGAGCGAAAACCGGCGTGCGGGTGGGCGAGGATTTTTATCCGGGCCACCCCGCCGACGCGGTCCTGGGCGAAAGCGGAACGCATCGGCACATCGCCCTGTTCGCGCTGAACTTTCGCCAGGGGCGGGGCACGCCGATTCACGTGGAGGCCACCGACCCGGCGGGCAACACCGGGCGGGCCGGATTTTACCATTACATCCGCCCCAAGGAATTCCCCACCGACGACATCCGGATAACCGACGGATTCCTTCGGAGCAAAATGCCCGAATTCCAGGACGATCTCGACGCGCTGGACGTGGCGCTTCCGGCGGACCCGGTCGAACGGTTTCTGTTGGTCAATCGGACCCTGCGCCAGAAAAACGGAGCGAAGCTCCAAGCGATCGCCTCCGAGAGCGACGCCCAAAAATATTGGTCGGGCGCCTTTCTCCGGCTGCCCAACTCGGCCACGCGCTCCGGCTTCGCCGACCATCGCCGCTACCATTACAACGACCGGGAGATCGACCGCCAGGTCCACATGGGCGTCGATCTGGCCTCGGTTTCCCAGGCGCCGGTTCCGGCGGCCAACGCGGGCCGGGTCGCCTTCGTCGGGCACGTGGGCATCTATGGCGGCACCGTGGCCATCGACCACGGCTTCGGCCTGTTCAGCACCTATTCCCACCTGAGCCACATGACGGTGGAGAAAGATCAAATGGTGGAAAAAGGCGACGTGATCGGCAACACCGGGGTCACCGGTCTGGCCGGCGGCGACCATCTTCACTTCGGCATGATGATTCACGCCACCTTCGTGACGCCGGTGGAATGGTGGGATTCCCACTGGATCGAGGACAATATCCTTCAAAAAATCGAAGGGTTTTCCGGATCGACATCCTGATTCGGCCTCGACCCGACCACCCCGTTTTCAACCCATACGCGACGAGCCCATGAGCCAACCCATCCAGAAAACCTATCAGGAAATCAACGACCGCATCCGGGCCGGCGAGGCCGTGGTCCTCACCGCCGAGGAAATGATCGACGTCGTCCGGGACAACGGTCCGGAGGAAGCGGCCCGCCAGGTGGACGTGGTCACCACCGGGACCTTCGCGCCCATGTGTTCTTCCGGCGCGTTTCTCAATTTCGGGCAGACCAAGCCCACCATCAAGGCGGCCAAGGTCTGGTTCAACGACGTGCCCGCCTACGCCGGCCTGGCGGCGGTGGATTGCTACATCGGCGCCACCGAGCCGACGGAGAACGATCCCCTCAACCGGATTCCCCCGGGCGAGTTCAACTACGGCGGCGGCCACGTCATCGAGGACCTGGTGGCGGGCAAGAAAGTGCTGTTGCGGGCCACCGCCTACGGCACGGCATGCTATCCCAATCGTCGGCTGGAAAAGCGGCTCGGTCTGGCCGACCTGCCCTACGCGGTGCTGTGCAGCCCCCGCAACGGCTACCAGAACTACAACTGCGCCGTCAACCGGACCAAAAAGACCGTTTACACCTACATGGGCGCGTTGAAACCCAAAATGGGCAACGCCAACTACTGCTCCGCCGGCGAGCTGAGCCCCCTGTTCAACGATCCCCATTATCGGACCATCGGTCTGGGCACCCGCATCTTTTTGGGCGGCGGCGTGGGATACGTGACTTGGCACGGCACCCAGCACAAGCCCGGCGCCGAGCGAACCGAGGGCGGCGCCCCGATCACCCCGGCCGGCACCCTGGCGGTCATGGGCGACCTGCGGGACATGAAGGCCGAATGGCTCCGGGGCGTCAGCTTCCAGGGATATGGCTGCTCCCTCTCGGTGGGGCTGGGGATTCCGATTCCCATTTTGGACGCCGACATGGCCCGTTTCACCGGGGTTTCCGACGACCAGCTCTTCACCCAGGTGGTGGACTACGGCAAGGAATACGGCCAGGGCGCGGGCAAAAGCTACGCTCAGGTCAGCTACGCCCAGCTCAAGGGCGGCGAGATCGAGGTGGAGGGGCAAACCATCCCCACCGTGCCGCTGTCCAGCATGGTCAAGGCCCGGGAGGTCGCCGACACGTTGAAACGGTGGATCGTCGCCGGGGAGTTTGAACTGAGCCAACCGGCGTTCACCCTGCCCGCCTGAGGCGGCCCGGCCCGCCGATTTCCGCCATGAAGCCGATCCGCGCCTTCATCGCCTTTCCCCTTCCCGATTCGGTGGTCGCCCATCTGCGCACCCTTCAGGAATCGCTCCGGGAAGCGGGGCTGGACGATCTCCGTTTCGTTCGGCCGGAAAACATCCATTTGACGCTCCGGTTTCTGGGCGACGTGGCCCCGTCGGCCGTGGACGAGATCGCCGCCGCCATGGCCGAAGCCGCGGCGGAAACCCCGCCTCTTTCCTTGACCGCCCGGGGCATCGGCGCGTTCCCCACGATCCGGAAGGCCCGGGTCGTCTGGACGGGACTGGCGGGCGCCGCCGCCGACCTGGTCGAGTTCCAAGGACGCGTGGCGGCGGCGCTGGAACCGCGCGGCTTCCCCCGGGAACGGCGACGATTTACCGCGCATTTGACCCTGGCCCGGGCGCGGGAACGCCGCTCGGCGGACCCGGAACGGCTGGCGGCGGCCATGGAATCGCTCAACGCCCTGGCCTCTCCGCCCTTTTCGGCGGGGGAGCTGGTGCTGTTCCAAAGCGACCCGCGGCCGGACGGCGCCGTTTACACGCCGCTTCGGCGGGCCCCCTTGTCTGGATGAACGGGCCGGATCACAGACCGGCTCCCCAACCGCGTTTCCCCTGAAGCCGCCTCGGCGCGGGCGCCGAGGTTGCGGCGAAAGTTCGCCCCAACGTTCGCCCGAGAAATGGCCCGGAAATTTGGCCCGACATTCGTCCAAAAATTCGTCCAAAAATTCGCCAAAAAATTCGATGGATCAAATCGAGATTTTTCAGGAGACCGACATGAGCATATCCGCGGACAAACAAAAAGCCGTCGATTCGGCCATTTCCCAGATCGAACGTCAGTTCGGCAAGGGCTCCATCATGAAGCTGGGCAGCCGGCAGGTGGTGGACGTGCCGGTGATTCCCACCGGCTCCCTGGCCCTGGACCGGGCCCTGGGCATCGGCGGCTATCCCCGGGGGCGCGTCATCGAAATTTTCGGCCCGGAATCCTCCGGAAAAACGACCCTGGCCCTCCACGCCGTGGCCGAGGCCCAACGGCAGGGAGGCATCGCCGCCTTCGTGGACGCGGAGCACGCCCTGGACACCACCTACGCCCGTCATCTGGGGGTCAACACCGACGACCTGCTGGTCTCCCAGCCCGACACCGGCGAGCAGGCCCTGGAGATCGCCGACATGCTGGTGCGCAGCGGCGCGGTGGACGTGCTGGTCATCGACTCCGTTGCCGCCCTGGTGCCCCGGGCCGAAATCGAGGGCGAGATGGGCGACGCCCACATGGGCCTCCAGGCCCGGCTCATGTCCCAGGCCCTGCGGAAGCTGACCGGCACCATCGGCAAAACCCACACCAGCCTGGTTTTCATCAACCAGATCCGAATGAAGATCGGCGTGGTCTTCGGCAATCCCGAGACCACCACCGGCGGCAACGCGCTCAAATTCTACGCCTCGGTTCGGCTGGACATCCGGCGCACCGGCGCCATCAAGGACGGCCAGGACGTGGTGGGCAATCGGACCAAGGTGAAGGTGGTCAAAAACAAGATGGCCCCGCCCTTCAAGGACGCCGAGTTCGACATCACCTACGGCAGCGGCATCTCCCGCACCGGCGACCTGCTGGACATGGCCGTGGAGCACGGACTGGTGGAAAAAAGCGGTTCCTGGTATTCTTTCGAAGGCGAGCGCATCGGCCAGGGACGGGAAAACGTCAAGCGCTACCTGACCGAAAACGCCGAAATCGCCGACGACCTGATGGCCCGGGTGCGGGAGGCCATGAAGCTCTCCCCCCGGCGGGACGTGGCCGAACCCGCCGCCGAAACGGAATCCCCGGCCGAAGCCGAATAGCCTTTGTTCCTTCGCCCCGGTTTTCCATCGAGTTTCGAACCGATTTCCGTTCCGGTTTTCGACCCGATTCTTGACCCGATGTTTGACCCGATGTTTGACCGGGGCCGCCAGTCCCAAACCTTTTCCCCAACCGACGGAGAGCGCCATGACCGGCAACGAAATCCGCCAGCGTTTTCTTGATTATTTTCAAAAACACAATCACCAGATCGTGCGCAGCTCCTCCCTGGTTCCCGCCGACGACCCGACCCTGCTGTTCACCAACGCCGGCATGGTTCAATTCAAGCGCGTCTTTCTGGGCGAGGACAAACGGCCCTACAACCGGGCCACCACCTCCCAGAAATGCGTCCGGGCCGGCGGCAAGCACAACGATCTGGAAAACGTCGGCTACACCGCCCGCCACCACACCTTCTTCGAAATGCTGGGCAATTTCTCCTTCGGCGACTATTTCAAGGAAAAGGCGGTGGAATTCGCCTGGGACCTGCTGACCAACGGCTACGGCCTGCCCGAGGACAAACTGCTGGTCTCCATCTACCTGGACGACGACGAAGCCGGCGACATTTGGCGGAAGCAGATCGGCGTGCCCGAGGAGCGGATTTACCGGTTCGGCGAAAAGGACAATTTCTGGGCCATGGGCGACACCGGCCCCTGCGGACCCTGCTCGGAAATCCATCTGGACCGGGGCGAACATCTTTCCTGCGGCCCCGACTGCAAACTGGGCTGCGAATGCGACCGATTTCTGGAGATCTGGAACCTGGTCTTCATGCAGTACAGCCGGGACGAATCCGGCGAAATGACGCCGCTTCCGCGCCCCTCCATCGACACCGGCATGGGGCTGGAGCGGATGGTCAGCGTGCTCCAAAACGTGCCCACCAATTTCGACACCGACCTGCTGCTTCCCATCATGGAAAAGGCCCAGGCGCTCTCCGGCCGAAGCATGAAGGAAAGCCACGAGACCGAAGTGGCCATGAAGGTGATCGCCGACCACAGCCGGGCGGCCGCCTTCCTCATCGGCGACGGGGTGCTGCCGGCCAACGAGGGGCGCGGCTACGTGCTGCGCCGGATCATGCGCCGGGCCATCCGCTACGGCCGGAACATCGGCCTGATCGATCCCTTCCTCCACGAAACCGCGGCCGCGGTCTTCGACATCATGCGCCCGGCCTATCCGGAGCTGGGCGAGGCCGGCAGCTTCATCACCAAGGTGATTCAGAACGAAGAAGTGCGCTTCTCCGAGACGCTGGACAAGGGGCTGACCCTTCTCACCGAGACGCTGGGCGAGATGGACGCCAAGGGCGAGACCACGGTCCCCGGCGACGTGATCTTCAAGCTGTACGACACCTTCGGCTTCCCGGTGGACATCGTGCAGGACGTGGTCCGGGACCGGGGGTTGGCCCTGGACATGGCCGGATTCAACGAAAACATGGAGCGCCAGCGGGAGCAGTCCCGGGGCGTGGTGGCCTTCTCGGGGTTGAGCGAGGCGTACCGGAGCCTTTCCGGCGAGGGCTTCAAGCCGGAATTTCTGGGCTACGCCACCCTTTCCTGCGAGGCCGAGGTCCGGCTGCTGGTGCGGGATGGGGAAGCGGTCCAGACCGTCTCCGAAGGCGAGGCGGCGGAGCTGGTGACCGACCGGACGCCCTTTTACGGAGAAAGCGGCGGTCAGGCGGGCGACGTGGGGACGGTTCGGGCCGACGGCTTCGAGATGGCCGTGGAAGACACCCAAAAAGACCCCACCGGAATCATCATCCACAAGGGCACGGTGACGAAAGGGACCCTTTCCGCCGGGGCCGCGGTGACGTTGACGGTCTCCGACGACAAGCGGTCGGCCACGGCCCGGAACCATACGTCCACCCACATCCTCCACGCCGTGCTGCGGCGGGTGCTGGGCGACCACGTCAAGCAGTCCGGCTCCCTGGTGGCGCCGGATCGGCTGCGGTTCGACTTCACCCATTTTTCCCAAGTGACGCCGGAAGAGCTGGAACGAATCGAGACCGAGGCCAACGCC
The DNA here is from genome assembly GCA_964346545.1 of uncultured Desulfobacterales bacterium. Taxonomy (GTDB): domain Bacteria; phylum Desulfobacterota; class Desulfobacteria; order Desulfobacterales; family Desulfococcaceae; genus CAYFVR01. Next base: position 21,695 of record CAYFVR010000037.1, read on the forward strand.
CACATCCGGCAGAACGTGGCGGTGGACATTCGGGAAATGGACGCCGAGGAAGCGTTCAAATCCGGCGCCACGGCGCTGTTCGAGGAAAAGTACGGCGATCGGGTGCGGGTGATCCATCTGGCCCCGTTCAGCAAGGAATTGTGCGGCGGCACCCACGTACAGCGCACCGGCGACATCGGCTATTTCACGGTGCTGTCGGAATCCAGCATCGCCTCCGGCGTCCGGCGCATCGAGGCCATCACCGGCGCGGGCGCGGTGAAGGTGGCCCAGGAGCGGAACCGGGTGTTGCGGGAAGCGGCGGCCAAGCTAAAAGAGCGGCCGGAAAATCTGGTGGAACGGGTGGAGCGGGCCCTTTCCGAACAGCGGGCGCTGGAGAAGGAAGTGGCGGCGCTGAAAACCAAAATGGCCACCATGTCGGCCGCCGGCGTGGACGACGAGGTGCGGGAGATCAACGGCGTGAAGGTGCTGGCCAAGCAGGTGCCCGCCGACGGCGCCAACGCCCTGCGCGAGGCGGCCGACCAGTTCCGCGACCGGCTGAAGTCCGGCGTGGTGGCCCTGGGCAGCGAAGCCGACGGCAAGGCCATGCTCATCGTGGTGGTGACCAAGGACCTGACCGACAAATTCCACGCCGGAAAAATCGTCAAGGAGGCCGCGGCGGTGGTGGGCGGCGGCGGCGGCGGACGGCCGGACATGGCCCAGGCCGGGGGCTCCAAGCCGGAGAAGTTGGGGGAGGCGTTGGAGAAGGTGTATTCGATTGTGGAGGGGGCGGCGTAACACAGGCCACAGTTATCTCCATCCCCTCGCCCCGCCCGATTCGAAAGTGAAAGCGGTCCTTCTCCGGAGGGATCGCTTTTTTATTGCCTTGGTTTGAAAAAAGTGATGGGTATGATTGGAAAATCGAGGTTCAAGTTTTCCTTGAACGAGTAAACAGGCGGCTTCCCTCCCGAATCAGGACCCGAGCCAGGAATGGAATGACAATGAGAGAAATCGAATCCATCCGTCTTAGGAATTTTAAAATTTTTCAAAATGTCACCATGAAAAATATCCCCCGATTTAGTGTATTGGTCGGGGCCAACGGCTCTGGGAAATCCACGTTTTTCGAAGTTTTTGGTTTCCTCAAGGATTGCCTGACCTATTCCGTCGGTCCAGCCGTCCGAAGCAAAGGCGGCTTCCAGGAACTGGTAAGCCGGGGCCATGAAGACGAAAATATCGGGATCGAATTGAAATTTCGCACCGAAATCGGGGGCGCACTGCGGCGGGTGACGTATTATCTCGAAATTTCAGAACAAAAAGGGAGAACGCAGGTGGCTCGCGAAATT
>CAYFVR010000038.1:0-22902 GCA_964346545.1 uncultured Desulfobacterales bacterium
CGAACACCAGCTGGGCCACCCGGGCGTGGATGATGGCCCCCATGCACATGACACAAGGTTCAACCGTAACATAGAGGCGCGTGTTTAACAACCGGTAATTTTGGAGGATTCGGGAGCCCTCCCGCAAAACCTGGATTTCGGCGTGGCCGGTGGGATCGTTCCGGGCGCGGGTCCGGTTGTGGTCCGCCGCAATGATTTTGTTGTCACCGGTCAACAGAATCGCGCCGACGGGCACTTCCCCGGCCTCGGCGGCGCGCTCGGCCTCCCGCAGCGCGAGGGACATCCAAAAAGAATGGGAAGAATCGACGGTCATTGGAAAAAGGTCCGGAAAGCGAGCTGGATTTTGAGATGAAAGCCGGAGGGAATCGGCGGTTCCTTTTACATCTTTTCTGGAGCGCGGGGGCAATTCCGGGCCGTCGCAATCCGGCGGACGGATCGGGGCGGATTTGGCGACGGTTGGACATGCCGTCGCCGGTTTTTCGGAAAAACCGGGAAACTACCCGTTGACATCGGAACGGGAATCGCGTATGAAGTCCGGACATTTCAAGCGCCCGTAGCTCAGCTGGATAGAGTGCCGGACTACGAATCCGTAGGTCGCAGGTTCGAATCCTGCCGGGCGCGCCATTAAAATAAAAAGGGTTTCAGTCGGTTAGCGATTTGCCGATGGAACCCTTTTTTTGTTGGCGTTTTGGCTCGCGGCCGCCATGCGGGTTTTCTTCCGCCGCTCCACCCCAATTTTTCTTCCGATGAAATCAGCCCGACCCGATGCCCTTGTCCAATAGCTCCGCCATGCCCGCGTGATTCGCCAAATGGTCCAGGTCGGAAACCCGGCCTTTCAACTCCGCCGAATCCCGGAACCGCACCGTCGCCGCATACTCCGTCCCCTCGAAATCCCTCGGCGGGGTCAGTTGAACCCCTTTGCCCAGCGGCAAATCCGCGACGATGCGTTGGTATCGCGCTTCGGCGGCGGTGATGGCGGGGAATCGGCGGCGGCGGAGAAGGCGGCGGACTTCCCCGGCCTTGCGGGGGCGGTCCATTTCGGGATCGTCCAGCACAAGCCGGATTTCCGATTTCGCCAGCACCTCCGGAATGGTCCGGTCCTCCCGCGCCGCGATCTCGTCCAGCAGCCCCAGAAACTCCCGTTGGCGGCTGAGGGAAAGACCCAAATCCAGAAAAAGGTCCACCAGCGTCGATTGGGTATCTTCGGGAAACGCCGCCAATTCCAGCGCCATGGGCAAGGCCACGGCCTCGGCCAGCAGGGCCGACCGGATTTTTTCCGGGAGTCCGGCCAGGGGAAGCAGTTTTTGGATCAGCGCGGAATGGCCGGGAAGATTCAGGCGTCCGGCCTCCTCGGCCAGCGCGGCGGGATCGGAGAAATGCGTCGCGATCGCCCGGAGGGCGCGCGACTGTTCGACGGGATTCAGCGCTCGCTGAAAGGAATTGTCGCCAACGGCGATTCGGGCCCGATCCAGGGGCGAAGCGTCCGGCGGAAGAAGTCGGGCGGGAGTTTCCGTTCGGCCCAGCTCCCGCAGCGCCGCGATTCGCCGGCTTCCGGCCACGATTTGGAATCGGTTCCCCTCCGGAAGCAGGATCGGCGGGGCCAGGAGTCCGACGTGGGAGATGGACGCGACCAGGTCGGCGGTTCCGGCGGCGGTGGTGATCCGGTGCTCCGTCCGCGCCGGGTCCACCGCCGCCAGGGGAATCCGATCCGGCTCAGGCGCCATCGGGGGATTGGGTCAGCTTGGCCAGCGCCTCCCGATATTTGGCGGCGGTTCTCTGGATGACCTCGTCCGGCAGCTTGGGCGCGGGCGGGGTCTTGTCCCAGCCCAGCGACTCCAGATGGTCCCGGACGTATTGCTTGTCGAAACTGTCCTGGGCGCGTCCCGGCGCGTAGGTATCCTTCGGCCAAAAGCGGGAAGAGTCGGGCGTCAGCACCTCGTCGATGAGAATCAGCTCCTCGCCCGCAAGCCCGAATTCGAACTTGGTGTCGGCGATGACGATCCCCCGCTCCGCGGCCAACTCCGCGCCGCGACGGTAGATGTCCAGACTCAGGTCGCGGACTTTCGCGGCCAGGTCGGCGCCGATCAGATCGCAAGTGGCGTCGAAATCGATGTTGACGTCGTGGGCGCCGGCCTCGGCCTTGGTGGAGGGGGTGAAGATCGGCTCGGGCAACCGATCCGATTTCCGAAGCCCGTCCGGAAGGGCGATGCCGCAGACCTGGCCGGATTCGAGGTAGGATTTCCAGCCGGAGCCGGACAGATAGCCCCGAACCACGCATTCCACCGGAAGCACCCGGGTTTTGCGGACCAGCATGGCGCGGCCCCGCAGCAGGTCGGCGTGGGGACGACAGGCCGCCGGGAATTCCGACACGTCGGCGGTTGCGACGTGATTGGCCACCAGCGGCCGCATCACGTCGAACCAGAACAGGGATATCCGGGTGAGCACCTTCCCCTTTCCGGGAACGGGATCGGGCATGACCACGTCGAAGGCCGACAGGCGGTCGGTGGCGATCATTAGCAGGTGATCGCCCAAGTCGTACAAATCCCGAACTTTTCCGCGGCGGACGGGGGGCAGCCCCGACAGCGAAGTTTCGTAAACGGTTTCCATGGAATTCCTCGCGGTGCGCGTTCTCAGGATCCGGGGTCGGGCTCGCCCTGTTGGGATCGGAACATCTCCATGAATTCGAGAATCTTGGCGCGGTCGTCCTCGCTCAGATCCCGAAATTCCACGCCGGTGTGGCAGACCTCTTCCTTTTCGTACACCCGCACCACCTGGCCGTTCACGTCCAGCAAGTCCTCTCCGATGGCCAGGGTGACGTTCAGCGTCTGGCCCGGTTCGGTGGCGAAGGCGGTTTCCAGCAGAATGCCGGCCTCGGAAACGTTCAGCGTCCGCCCCATTCCCTCGTGGACGACATTGCCCGCCTCGTCGATGCAGATGTAGGAGAGATGGATGGCGTCTATCCGCTCGTATCGTCGTTTGTTCGTCATGATCATTCCCGCTTCACGGTTTCAGACTCATTTTTTTTCCGCGTTCCGTTTCTGATAGCGGAAGGCGACCCGGTTGGTCACCGAAATGCTGGTGGCGATGCCTTCGACCAGATTGCGCATGGCCGAGGAAAGCTGTTCGTATTCCTCCATCAGCCGGTCGGTGTTCACCGGCTCCACTTCCAGGTCCGGAGATGCGTACACGGCGGCGCGGTGGGGCTCGTGGCCGATGTCCAGAAACGGAACCGGCCCGATGAAGTCGCCGGAACCCAGCCGGGCCAGCGGCAGCAGGCCGTGCTTGTTTTTCTGCAACACGCGGGCTTCGCCGGACAGAATTTTGAGCAACCGATTTTCCAGTTTTTTCTGGCCCTTTTCCCCCTGCTTGACCAGCGGCTTTTGGTCGCCGATGAATCGCTTGCAATCGACCCGACGGCAAAACACGTCCACGGTCTGTTCGGTGACTTCGGTTCGGCGGCGGTCGAGGCTCAGGGCGAAGTCTTTGAGGACGGGCGACATGGCGCCGAACTCCTCGGCCATGCGCGGGGAGTCCAGCACTCCCAGCTGCACGTCGGTGGCGGCCACGGCGGTGGCGGTGCGAACGTTTCCGGAAAACAAAAACGAGGTGACCCCGCCGATGAAGGCGCCGGAGCCCAGTCGGATGATGGTCAGGGGGCCGTTCGGGGTCTCCTTGACGATGTCCACCATGCCCTCCAGGATCACCCATATCCAGCTTCCGTGCTTTTGTTCCTGCACGATCCGCCGGTCTTTGTAGAAGCTCTCCTCGTCCACCACGTAGATGTAGTCCACCAGCGGTCCCTTGATGACGGGAATGGCGCTTCCCTCGCCTTCCTCCTCGTCGCCGTCGGGGTAGACGACCGGGCCAAGCTTGGCCGTTTCCCCGTCGTCGACCATCCGAAGTCCGTCCAGGATGATTTCCATCCGGCTGGTCTGGATGGTCCGGGGCACGTCCACCTCGCCCTCCAGGAACTCGTATTCGCCCTCGGTCCAGCCAAAGAGGGCGTAGGCGGCGTCCAGCCCCGCAAGGCCCGGGGCGACGGCGTGAATGATATTGCCTTTGCTGAAGTAATAGGCCCCCGGCTCCGCCGAGAAGCCGCTGCGCACCTGAAGCACGCCGGTCCCGCCGTTGGAGCCGACGAGCTGCAACACGTCGCCCAGGGTTAAAAAGTCTAGGGTGCCGGTGAAAACGCTTTTGGGGGTCACCATGAACCGCCTGACGTCACCATCCCATCTGCTTTCGGATGGATTGAAGGGTGAGCTTGATGCTGGTCTTGAGGGTTTCTCCCACGCCGTCTCCGCGAAGGGCGCTGGCGGGATGGGCGGGCGCCTTGAGCTGCCGGTTCAGATCGTGCTGCATTTGCTCCACCGACAGGAGGGGCAGCCCTTGTTCGGCCAAGTCCCGCTTGTTGTATTGAAGCACGAGGGGGACCTTGAAAATGCTGAGGCCGTAGCTTTTGAGGTTCCGGTGGAGATCCTTGAGGGAGAGCATGTTCTTTTCGCGGCGCACCTTGAGGGAGTCGGCGACGAACACCACGCCGTCCACCTCCCGCAGCACCATCCGCCGGGTGGAGGAATAACGGACCTGGCCCGGCACCGTGTAGAGCTGAATGCGGACGTCGAACCCCTTGATTTTCCCGAGCCCCAAGGGCAGAAAGTCGAAGTAGAGGGTCCGATCCCCTTCGGTCTTCGCCTGGACCATCTCCCCGGTGACCTGCTTCCGGAAGGATTTGAAGATGTATTCCAAGTTGCTCGTCTTGCCCCCGCGTCCCGGGCCGTAATAGACGAGCTTGATTTCGACTTCGCGCTGCTTCAGATTGAGGTTGGCCATCGATCCTCGTGTGTCCAGGTGTCTCTCAGCGCGGGCTGGAAACATCGCGTGCGGCGTTCCGGTTCGGCCTTTTGGCCGATCCCATCCCCCCGATGAAAATTTGGCGGTTTACATCCGGCGGTTCAAAAGGGCCGCCGGAGGATGTCCGCGCGGCTTTCCGGAAATCCCGCCGGGGCGTGAGGCGATCGCCCGACCCGGCGCAAGGCGGCCGGTCGGTTCGGTGAGAAAGGGCGGCCGGCGACGGCCGAAAGGGAAACGGCGACCCCGCCGCGAACCGTGCTCGAGGATCGAAGCCGTCGTCCCCCCGCGGCCGCGGCCGTCGGAGCGACCGAACAAATCAGCGGGCTTACAAGCTCTGAATGCGGATGTCAACGCTGAAATCCCCGGATTTGGGCCCGCCGTCGATGGCCGTCTTGGCGACCACCTCCCCCCGGCCTTCGAACATGGCGATGGGAGAAAAATACTGAAGCCCCTCCAGCACGGTCCCGGGCTCGGCCGCGGCCAAAAAGTCCCGATCGTTTTTGGGCACCAGCAGGTTGACGATGTCGCCGGACTGAAAGCTGACGTCGTATTCCAGCGTCCGGGAGCCGTCCGGAAGCGGAATGCCCACGGAGCCGACGTCCGGCGGATCGCCGCCCTCCATGGGAACCTCGACCGGGGGCATGGGGGAATCTCCGGAGACTTCGGGCAGGGTCAGGCCGGTTTCGCGGCGGTCCAGGAGTTTCTGCAGAAGACCTCGAAGTTTCTCCAGGTCTCGGGGAGCGAAAAGCCCCGTGGAGACCCAGTTGCGGAATTCCTCGGCCCCCTCGCGCAACCGTTCCAGGGCCGCGTAGCAGCGGATCATTCCCTGCGCGGCATCCAGCTGCACCGACTCCTGGCCCAGCAGAGGCCGAAATTCTTCCAGCGCCCGGGCGTACTGGCCAAATTTGGCCAGGGCCGCCGCCGCCTCCAGGTCGGCCGTCGCTCCATCCTTCCCGAAGACGAATTTGTTCTTGATGATCTGTTGCACCTGCTCCGACATTTCCCGGTCGGCCGGGCCGCCTTCCACCCGCCGGATTTCCGCCTTGAGGCCGGCCAGCTTTTTGGAAAGGCCCGCCAGCAGATTCCGGGCGTTGGTGATTTTCGCGGCGTTCTTCTGAATCAGCTTGCCGGCCTCCACGTACTTTTGCCGGGCCTCCTGGAGCAGGCCCTGGGAATGGTAGATTTCGGCCTGATTCAGCAGGGATTTGATCGTTTTTTTAATGTCCATGGGCCACCCGGGCCGGCCCGCCCGGAAGTCTCGCGGGGGGAGTCGGCGATCAAATGATAAATCAAGACATTAAATGCTTATCCCATTTAATCGCGTTCTGTCAACCGGTGAAAATTGGTTGACAATCCACCGCGATATGGGATTAAACTGATTCCTTTTTCCGGTTTCGCACCTTTGGATGAGGCCCGTTTTTTTTCGTAAACCAGCAATTCCACAGGGAGAACGCAATGGACAAAAAAGTCACGGTGGTTGGCGCGGGGAACGTGGGGGCGACGGCGGCGCAACGGTTGGCCGAAAAGGCGCTGTGCGACGTGGTGCTGATCGACATCGTGGAAGGGGTGCCCCAGGGGAAGGCCCTCGACCTCACCCAGGCGTCCGCCATTGAAAAGCACGACGCCCAAATCACCGGCGCCAACGGCTACGAAGCCTCCGCCGGTTCCGACATCGTCATCATCACCGCCGGCATCCCCCGGAAACCGGGCATGAGCCGGGACGATCTCATCAGCACCAACGCCGGCATCATGAAAAGCGTCACCGAGCAGGTGGTCAAGCATTCCCCCGACTGCGTGCTGATCATCGTCAGCAACCCGCTGGACGCCATGTGCCACGTGGCCTACGAAACCAGCGGCTTTCCCAAAAACCGGGTCATCGGCATGGCCGGCGTCCTGGATTCCGCCCGGTTCCGCGCCTTCATCGCCATGGAGCTGAACGTCTCCATCGAAAACACCCACGCCTTCGTTTTGGGCGGCCACGGCGACACCATGGTGCCCCTGCCCCGCTTTTCCACCGTCGCCGGCATCCCCATCACCGAGCTGATGCCGGCCGACCGGATCGAGGCCCTGGTGGACCGGACCCGCAACGGCGGCGCCGAAATCGTCGGCCTGCTCAAGACCGGCAGCGCCTTCTACGCCCCGGCCTCCTCCGCGGTGGAGATGGCCAAGGCGATCCTGATGGACAAAAAAATGATCCTGCCCTGCGCCGCCCTGGTGGAAGGCGAGTACGGCTTCAACGATCTGTTCATCGGCGTGCCGGTGAAGCTGGGCAAAAAGGGCGTGGAAGAGGTCATCCAGATCAAGCTGACCGACGACGAGGCCGCCGCGCTCAAGAAATCCGCCGACTCCGTCGAGGAACTCAAGCGGGTGCTGGCCAAGCTCAAATAGTCGATTCGTCCAGCGCCGCGCGGATGGCTTCGGCCACCGCCTCGCTGATTCCGGGCACGGCCCTCAGCTCGTCGAGGGTCGCCGCCCGGATGTTTTTGACCCCGCCGAAATGGCGCAGCAGCGCCTTTTTCCGCCGGGGGCCCACGCCGGGCACCTCGTCCAGCGCCGAGGTCAGGGAGCGCCGCTTCCGCCGGTTTCGGTGGAAGGCGATGGCGAAGCGGTGGGCCTCGTCCCGAATTCGCTGGAGAAAGAGCAGCAAATCGCCGTCCCGGCCGAAGTTGACGGGATTGGCCCGGCCCGGCCGGTAGATTTTGTCGGCGGTCTCCCCCGCCCTTTCGTCGGCCTTGGCGATGCCGATCGCCGGAAACGCCCCGTCCAGCCCCAATTCCTCCAGCACCGTCGTCGCCACCCGGAGCTGGCCCTTTCCGCCGTCCACCATGAGCAGGTCCGGGAACGGATCGCTCCCCTCCGCTTTTCCGTAGCGACGGCCGAGCACCTCGGCCATGGAGGCGTAGTCGTCCGGCCCCGTCACCGTCCGCAGGATGAATTTGCGGTAGGCCGAGCGATCCGCCCGGCCGTCGGTGAAGACCACCATCCCGGCCACGGGCGATTCGCCCTGGATGGTCGAATTGTCGAAGCACTCGATCCGTTCCGGGAGCCGGTCCAGCCGCAGCCGCCGGCGCAGCCGCTCCAAAATGTCCCGTTCCGTCTCCCGCCCCGCGCTCCAGCGCTCCAGCTCTTCGGCCGCGTTCTCCCGGGCCAGGGCCAGCAGCCGGGCCTTTTCCCCCCGTTGGGGATGGCGCAGGTAGACCCGGCTCTCTCGCCGCTTTCCCAGCCAGTCCTCCAGCAGATCGGCGTCCTCCGGCGGGGCCGGGATGAGGATTTCCCGGGGCACGAAGGGCGGGACCTCGTAGTGGTGGCGGATAAAGGCGGAAACCATCTCCCCTTCGTCGGCCAGCGTCTCGGTCAGGTGAAAATGGCGGGAGCCGCTCAGGTATCCCCCCCGCACCGAGAGCACCGTCATCACCGACCCGGCGGGCGAACGGGCGATGCCCAGCACGTCCCGGTCCTCCAGGTCGGCGGTGGCCGTCACCTGTCGCTCCAGCGCCCGTTCCAGGGCGAACATCTTGTCCCGCAGCCGCGCCGCCGCCTCGAAGTCCTCGGTCTCCGCCGCCGCGCCCATTTCGTCCCGCACCTTCCGGATCAGTTCCGGCGTGCGTCCCTTGAGGAACAGGACCACCTCCCGGACCACCTCCGCGTAGCCGGCTTCGTCCACCAGGCCGCAGCAGGGGCCCATGCAGCCGTCCATCTGGCAGTTCAGGCAGGGACGCTTCCGCTTTCGGAGCGCCCGGTGGCGGCATTTGCGCAGCTTGAAGGTTTTGTGGATGAACCGGAGCGTCTGGTTCATGGATCTGGGCGAAGTGTAGGGGCCGAAGTAGAGGGCGCCGTCGTTTTGGATTTTCCGGACCACTTCCAGGGCGGGGTATGGCTCGTTCCGGTCCAGCCGCAGGCAGGGGTAGCGCTTGTCGTCTTTGAGGATGACGTTGTAGCGGGGCCGGTGCCGCTTGATCAGATTGGATTCCAGCATGAGGGCGTCGGCCTCGGTGCCGGAGAGGATGGTGTCGAAGGCGTCGATTTTCCGGACCAGGACCCGGGTCTTGGGATCGTGGCGGTGCGGGTCCCGGAAATAGGAGGCCAGCCGTTTTCGCAGGCTCTTGGCCTTGCCGACGTAGACGATCTTTCCGTCGGCGTCCTTCATCAGGTAGACGCCCGGCGCGTCGGGGGCCTCGCCCGCCCGCCGCAGCAGGTCGATCCGTTCGACCGCTTCGGCCTCGACATCGACGTTCCCGCTCATGCCAGCAGGGCCACTTCTTTCATCGCCCGGACCTGATCCCGCAGCTCGGCGGCCCGCTCGAACCGCAGCGCCTTGGCGGCGGCCCGCATTTCGGCTTCCAGCCGGGCGATGAGGACTTCCAGCGCCTCGCCGGATTCGTCCGATCCATATTCCGGCCGGGGCTCCGCCGCTTCCAGGGCCGGAGCGGCGTCCTCCGCCGCCCGCAGGAAATCGAAGATGGGGCCCACGTTCTTTCGGATGGTCTCCGGCGTAATTCCTCTGGCCTCGTTGTGGGCGATTTGCCGCTCCCGGCGGCGGTCGGTTTCCTCGATGGCCTGGCGCATGGCCCCGGTCACCTTGTCCGCGTAGAGGATGACCCGTCCTTCCGCGTTTCGAGCGGCCCGGCCGCAGGTCTGGATCAGGGACCGGCCCGAGCGGAGAAAGCCCTCCTTGTCCGCGTCCAGAATGGCCACCAGGGAAACCTCGGGGATGTCCAGCCCCTCGCGCAGCAGGTTGATGCCCACCAGCACGTCGAAGGCCCCGGCCCGCAGCTCCCGGATGATTTCCATCCGCTCCAGCGTCTTGATGTCCGAGTGGAGGTAGCGAACCTTGACGCCCAGCTCGGTGTAGTATTCGGTGAGGTCCTCGGACATGCGCTTGGTCAGGGTGGTCACCAGCACCCGTTCGTTCCGCTGGATTCGGGCGCGAATTTCCTCCAGCAGGTCGTCCACCTGATGCCTTGCGCCGCGCACCTCGATGGCCGGGTCCACCAGCCCGGTGGGCCGGACGATCAGCTCCGCCACCGCCGAGCCGGCCGATTTCATTTCGTAATCGGCCGGCGTGGCCGAGACGTAGACCACCTGCCGGGTTCGCTCCTGGAACTCTTCGAACTGGAGGGGCCGGTTGTCCAGGGCCGAGGGCAGCCGGAAGCCGTGATTCACCAGGGTCCGCTTCCGGGAGCGGTCGCCGTTGTACATCCCGCCGATTTGGGGCACGCCGATGTGGCTCTCGTCGATGAAGACCAGAAAGTCTTCCGGGAAATAGTCCAGCAGGGTCGGCGGCGGCTGTCCCGGCTTGCGGCCGGTGAGATGGCGGGAATAGTTCTCGATGCCGTTGCAGTAGCCCAGCTCCAGCATCATCTCCAGGTCCAGCCGGGTCCGCTCCTCGATGCGTTGAGCCTCCAGTGGACGGTTCTCTTCGCGGTAAAACGCCACCCGTTCCTTCAATTCGGCGTTGATGGTGGCGACCGCCCGTTCCATGGCGCCCCGGCTGGTGACGTAGTGGCTGGCCGGAAACAGCGTGAGCTTCGTCAGGGGCCGAATCACCTCGCCGCGAAGGGGATCGATCTCGGCCATGGATTCCACCTCGTCCCCGAAAAAGTCGATCCGGACCGCCAGGTCCTCCTCGTAGGCCGGGAACACCTCCACCCGGTCGCCCCGCACCCGGAAGACGCCCCGGTGGAAGTCCACGTCGTTGCGCTCGTACTGGATTTCCACCAGCTTTTGGATGAGCCGGTCCCGGTTCAGCTCCCGGTCCGTCTCCAGGTCCAGCCGCATGCCCAGGTAATCCTCCGGCGCGCCCAGCCCGTAGATGCAGGAGACGCTGGAGACCACGATGACGTCCCGGCGGGAAAGCACCGAACGGGTGGCCGAGTGGCGCAATTTGTCGATCATTTCATTGATGGAGGAGTCCTTGGCGATGTAGGTGTCGCTGGTGGGGATGTAGGCTTCCGGCTGGTAGTAGTCGTAGTAGCTGACGAAATACTCCACCGCGTTGTCCGGAAACAGGTTCCGGAACTCGTTGAAGAGCTGGGCCGCCAGGGTTTTGTTGGGGGCCATCACCAGGGTGGGCCGGTTGAGTCGGGCGATGACGTGGGCCATGGTGAAGGTCTTGCCGCTGCCGGTCACCCCCAGCATGACGGAATGCTCCCGCCCGGCCGCCAGAAAGCCGGTGATGGCGTCGATGGCCCCGGGCTGATCTCCCCGGGGGGTCAGGTCGCTTTTGAGATCAAAGGTTTCGATCATGAATTCGCTTTCGGTTCCAGCAGGGCCACGCATTGGGCGGCCATGCCCTCCCCCGTCCCGACGAAGCCGAGGCCCTCGGTGGTGGTGGCCTTGACGTTGACTCGGTCGGGGGCGATGTGAAGCGCCTCGGCGATCCGCTCCCGCATGGCCGCGCGATAGGGGGCGATTTTCGGGGCCTGGGCGAACAGGGTGGCGTCCAGATTGCCCACGGCGTAGCCGCGCTCCCGGATCAACTCGCCGCAGCGGGCCAGCAGCATGTGGCTGTCGGCGTTCTTGAAGGCCGGATCGGTGTCCGGGAAGTGTTGGCCGATGTCCCCCAGGCCGGCCGCGCCCAGGATGCCGTCCGCGATGGCGTGAAGCAGCACGTCGGCGTCGGAGTGGCCCAGCAGCCCCTTTTCGAAGGGAATGGTCACGCCGCCCAAAATCAGCGGCCGGCCTTCCACAAGCCGGTGAACGTCATGGCCCATGCCGATGCGCATAAAAGTCTCCGATGGTCGGCCCTTTGGGGCCGATTTCAGGTTTCCACAATAACCATTTCGGCCCGGGCTTCAACGGCCGGCCCGAAGATCGAATCTCGGGCCGAGGATACCGTTTGACAGGGGCGGGCCGCCTCTATATACAATCGTCCGACCGGCTTGCGTTGCGCCATTTTGCCTTACCGACCATGGAGGATACCATGAGCAGGTTTAAAACCAGTTCCACCGACCGCGTCAAATTGCCCGTCATTTTGGCGGGCGGGGCCATCCTGGCGGTCGTGCTGTTTTTGATTCTGATGGTTTCCCGGGGGGGCAACTCCGGGGAGTCGCTCCGGGATATGCGGGATCGGCTCGATCAGATGGAAAGCCGAATTGCGTTCCTGGAAAATCGGCTGGAGGATCGAAATCGCCAACTGAACGCCATGAGCGAAACGCTGGGCGTTTTTTCGGACAATTTCGAGCAGTTTCAGGCGCTGCCGACGGAAATGGAAGCGGTGAAACAAAAAACGGAATTTCTGGAGACCCGCCAGGCCAATCTGGAAAAACGGTTTTCCCGGGACGGCGGCCCCGCCGAAAGCCAGGCCGCCCAGACGCCCTCCACCGGCCGAACCGGAAAAACCGAGGTCAAAAGCCCCCGAATCACCAAAAGCCGCGCCAAGGGGACGTCCCCGGCCGGCGCGGACTCCGTCGCCGAGAATTCGAACGCCAAAACCCATACCGTTCGAGACGGAGAGACCCTCTACTCCATCGCCCAGCGATACGGCATATCTCTGGCCCGCCTGCTGGAACTCAACGACATGGAAAAAGACGCCATCATCCGCCCCGGTCAGGATCTGAAGGTCGGGGAATAGGCGAACGAAAGGAAGAAGGGCCGATCGGAAATTATTCCGCCGTTCCCGCTTCCGGATCGGTGGGCGCCGACTCCGGCGAGGACGAAGAGGGCGCCGCTTCGGTTGTTTCTTTCGCTTTCGGAGTGGGCGGCCCCGTCTTCGCGGCCCCCTCGGGGTGTGGATCGGCGGTTGGAGGGGACGGCGGCGAAGCGGTCGCGGACGCCGGTTCATCGACGGTTTTCGTCGGGGCGACGCGAAGTTCGGGCGCTTCGGGTTTCGCCCCGTCCCCGGCTTCGGAAACGCTTTCCGGGGCTTCCCCGCCCAGCCGGACGCCGCCGGCCACGCCGGTGGCGGCCACTTCCCGCAGCGTGTCGCTCATCACCTGCACCTCCCGGAGTTCGATGGGGGCCGTTCCGGCTTCCGTCTCGCCTTCGGGAACCCGGAAATGGATATCCAGGATGGTCCCGTCCGTCGCGTCGACGCCTCGGGCCCCGGCCATGACCACGATGAGCCGGCCGGCCTTTTTGCTGTTGACGATGTGCATCAGCGAGGTGGTCAGCGGCGTCTTGTCCGCCCGTTCGAAGGTGAGCCGGTTCGCGTCGTAGGTGAGCACCAATTTGACCCCGGCCAGGTTTTCCACGCCCCGGGCGTGGACCGGAACCGTTACGGGTTCGCCCGCCTTTCCGTCCGCCTCTCCCACAACGATTTCCGCCGCGGCCGCCGATCCGGCGACTCCCGTTCCCAGCAGCAGGAGAAGCCCGCACCACAGCGCCGTCCGCGTTTTCCGCATCGCCCGTTTCCGATTCAATGAAATCCTCCGCATGGCCCGTTGTCGCGTTTCTCGAAAATCCTCCGCCGGATCAGCGGGATTCGTCGATCCGCCGGAGTCCCTCCATCAGCATCCAGGTGAAATCCCCGACCGGCGCCCCATCCGCGTCCTCGGGGGAAAGGCCGTTTTTGAACTGGAACCGTCCCTCTTTTTCCGCCAGCACGGCGTAGAAGGCTTCGGTTCCTTCCCGTTTTTCGTATTTCGCCCGGACGACTTCACCGGAACGGAACGTCACCGAGGCCTTGCCGCGGGGCAGGCTCAGTTTCAAGGTCCCGTCTTTTTCGTTTACGTGAAAGGTCTGGAACAGCTCGGCCGTGGACATTTCGCTGAGATGCCCCATCATTCCGGAGCCGAATTCCTCGGATCGGATGACGTTGATTTCCGCCAGCCGCCGGGACAGCAGTCGGGTGAAATAGGTCTGGAGAGAGCCGTGGGTTTTGAGCAAATGCTTGAAATCCTCGCCCCGGATGGCCAGCGTTTTGGCGGGCTCCACCACCCGGATCGTGGCGGTCACCGGATCGCCGCTCAACAGGCTCATTTCCCCGAAAACCTCCCCTCGCCCCATGAACACGATGCTGACGTCCTCCCGGCCCAGCACCTCCACGAGGCCCGAAACGATCACGTACAGGTTCCGGCCGGGCTCGCCCTTTCGAAGAATCACCTCCCCGGGATTGAATTTCTTCAACTGAAGATAGGGGACGACATTCTTGATATCCTCGTCCTTCAGGGCCTGGAAAAAGGAAAAATTGCCCAGCAGGCTTTCGATGACCTCCCGGTCGATTTCCAGGCCCCCGGTTTCCGCGGGCGGCGCGGGGCGCCCCTGGGATCGATAGGCCAGACGGATTTTCCCCGTGCATCCGCCGCATTGCAGGGTGTAGCCCGGAAGCTGATCGATGCTTTTGTATCGGATCAAAATGCGGGAGATGTCCTCGATGAGAATCCGGCAGGCCGACTTGCCCGGCGGCAGCTTGATGACCGTGGTGCTGATGAAGGTCTTTTCGTGGTTCTGGCGGAGCAACAACGCTTTGCCGCCCAGCCGAAACCGATCTCCCAGCCGGTAGAACGGGCAGCCTTCGTCCGCCACCAGTTCGAAAACCACTTCGGGAAAACTCATGGACGCACCTCGGCCGCCCGCGGGGAAAGAGCGGGTTTCGTCGGGGGAATCCGTCCGTTTTTGGGGGGGACGGGGACTTCCGCCCCGAACCATGCCGCCGGGGAAAATGGGTTTGCCGCCCGGGCGGCGGACGCCAAACCCTGCGCCACGCCCCTCATCCCGGGAGCGCGATCCGGAGTCGATTCTCCTCCCGCCGAACGGAAAGCGCGGTCAGGGGTTTTCGGGCCGGACCCTTGGCCGGATGGCCGTCGTAGGCGAATTCGGAATGGGAAACGCTGCAACATCGCAACGGCGCGGCGGTCCCGCCGGGGTCCAGCCGCCGGCCCATGTGGGTGCAGCGGTTGACGTAGGCGTGGTACGCTCCGTCGCGTCCGTGAAGAATCAACAGCCGGTCGGGCAGCGGGTCGCCTTCCAGCCGAACCGCCGCCCCGGGTTCCCGCAGCGCCGGAGCCCGATCCAGATCGACCAGAACGGCGCCGTCCGCCACCGACCAGCCGGCGTCCAGGGCCGGGGTTTCGCAGATGCCGAAAACGGATTTCCAGAAAGACATGGGTCCTTTCCTCGAAGTGGAATGGGTGGGACCCGTAGATACTCCCGATTCGCCGATTCTGTCAACGCCGGAGGGGCCGTCTTCCGCTTCCGGGCGTAAAATTCCCGCCGGACGAACCGGCGAAATTGGCCCGCGTCTTGACGAGGACGGCCGGGAACGGATAGAGTGCGCGGAACGTTGTCGGGGGAAAAATCTCGGGCCGAAACGGCGGAATCGGAGAATGGCTGCTTCGATTCCGCCGTTTTTCGTCACTCGAAAATAATCATCATCGGAGTCCCGGCCGTCAATTCAAGGGGAAAAACGCGGGACCCGGAACGCAAGGGAAAGGAATCGCCGATGGCGTCACTCAAGGGATATCAACGGAAGTATCTGCGTGGATTGGCTCACGCCCTGAAGCCGGTGGTCCAGGTGGGGCGGAAAGGGCTGACCGACGGCGTGGCGGAGTCGCTGGCGGAGTCGCTGGACACCCACGAACTCGTCAAGGTCAAATTCATGGAGCATAAGGAGAAGGACCAGAAAGCCTATTTTTGCGAAATCATCGAAACCCAAACCGGCGCGGAAATGGTGGGCATGATCGGCCACACCGCCATTTTTTTTCGCCCCCATCTCGACCCGGAAAAGCGGCGGATCGCCCTTCCCCGGAAATAGCCGCCTTTCGACGGGGGGGACGGCGGCCCGCGCCGCCGGTTCGGCGCCCGTCGCTACCGGGAGGAGACCATGCCGCCGTCGGGATTGCGGCGGAAGGCGGTGGGCGTGGTTTCCCGGATGTAGCCTTCGATGCCGGAAAGAATGGCTTCGGCGATGTGGTTCTGGTAGGCGTCGGTGAGCAATCGCCGACATTCCCGGGGGTTGCTGATGAAGGAGGCCTCCACCAGGATCGAGGGCATCTGCGCCCCCAGCAACACGTAGAACGGCGCCTGTTTCACCCCCTTGTTCCGGATCTGGTCGTAACGGTTTTTGAGGGTGTGGTACATGGCCGTTTGCACATGGCCGGCCAGCCGGCTGGATTCGTTGATCTTGGCGTTTTGCATCAGGTCGCTGAGGATGACCTGAAGGTCGCTGATGCTTCTCCGGGAGGCGGCGTTTTCCCGGGCGGCCACCCGGATGGCGTCGTCGTCGGTGGCCAGGTTGAGATAATAGGTTTCGATGCCGTGGGCTTCCCGACGGGTGTGCGCGTTGAGGTGAATGGAGACGAAAAGGTCCGCGTTCCGGGTGTTGGCGATGGCGGTTCGTTCTTCCAGGGTCAGATACCGGTCGGTTCGCCGGGTCAGGATGACTTCGGCGCCCAGACGCCTCCGGATCATCTTTTCCAGCTTCAGGGCGATTTTCAGCACCAGATCCTTTTCCCAGACCCCCTTGACGGCCCCCGGCGCGCCCGGATCGTGGCCGCCGTGGCCGGGATCCAGGACGATGCGCCGCACGCCCAGGGCGAGCTGCCGGGCCAGATCGTTGGGCGACGCCGGCGGCCCGGGGTCCCGCGCCAGGGCCATGGGCGTGTCGGGCCGGGGAGTGGGCTGCAAAACCGGCCGGGGCGCGGTTCGGGAGACGTCGTTTCGGGCCACCACCCGGCCGGCGGCCTCGCTGCCCCAGACGTCGATGATGGTCCGGAAGGGGTTGTCGAGGCTGAAAATTTTGTAGGTTTTGAAGGATTTGATGTCGATGACCACCCGCACCGTGTCCCGGTTGCGCCGGCCGGCCCGGGCGCCGCTGAGCAGGTCGTCGTCGATGGGCAGCACGTCGGGCAGGTTCCGGCCCAGTCGGCTGTTGGCGAAATCGATGTAGAGCCGCTGGGGCTTGTGGGCCGCGGCGTCGGGGGCCAGCAACTCGTGGGCGTAGCGCGTGGGCCGGTCGGCGTCCACCACGATTCGGGTGTAGTTGGGGTTGGACCAGTAGCGGATGCCCTCGATGGTGGTCACGCCCTCGTCGTTCGGAAGTTCCTCCATGCGCGCCTGGCGAATCAGTTCCTGGACCGGATCCCGCCTCGGATGATGGACCCGGGCCGGGCCGGCGGCGCTCTTTCGGGATGGGGAAGGTTCCCGTTTCGCCAATCGGGCATGGTGGGCGGCCTTGGATCGGCGGCATTCGGGATCGGGACGCTTGCGGGCGATCGACCCGGCGGCTTTGGACGAGCCGGATCGGGCTTTGGCGACCGGTTCCGAGGGCTTCTCCACCTTGGGCGCGATCACTTCCGTCTCGCCGGCGGCCTTTTTGGACGAATCGGGGAGGTTTTTTGGCACCTTGACCGTGAGCGTCGGCACGGCGGCATCGGAACCGCCGGGCCGGGGAATGGCGGCGGAGAGCTTTTGCAGTCCCGCTTCGGCCTTGGGCCGGTACGCGGAGTCCGGAAATCGGCGAACCAGCCGGCTGAAGGCGTCCACCGCCTCCTGGCGGTCCCCCTTCAGGCCGGAACGGGCGTGGAGTTCTCCGTACAGTTTTCCCGTCATGAACAGGCTGGCGGGGGCGAAACGGCCTTTCGGGGCCTTTTGAAAGGCCTCCTGGAATTTCCGGATGGCCGCCAGCCAGCCGTCCCGGAAGCGGAGCCGGTCTTCGTCCTTCTTGAAGTTCCGATATTCCACCTGGGCCCGGTAGAAGATCTGCTCGGCGGTGTCCGCCTCGGCGGCGCGAGGGATTGCCGTGGCGAAGAGGGCGAGAGTGAGGAGAAGGGCCAGGCCCTTGGAAGTTGGGAATGTCATGGCGGGGCGTCTCCCGCGTTGTGTCCGACGGCGGAAGAAAAATCTCCCGGCCCCCGAAAAATAAGGGTGCGCGAACGGTTAATGGAATCGGGCCTTCTTCTGGAGTTCGTTCAAGCAGTTCATCGCGTCCAACGGGGTCATCCGCGTGACGTCGATTTTTTTGAGGGCCTGGACCAGTTCGTTGGCCTCCGAGGAGAAAAGGTTGAGCTGACCGTCGGGTTCCCGCCCCCGGTTTTTTGCGGCGCGGCCGTCCCGATTGGCCGGATTTGACGGAACGGGCGTCGGCGGCGCCTCCTGGCCCTCCACCGTCGCCAGCACTTCGCCGGCCCGCCGGATCACCGCGTCGGGAATGCCGGCCAGCCGGGCCGCCTGAATGCCGTAGCTGCGACTGGCCCCGCCCTCCACCAGCTTTCGGAGAAAGACGATTTTCTCGCCGTCCTCCTTCACCGCGACGGTGAAGTTCCGGATGCGGGGAAAGGCGTCCGCCAGGGCGATCAGTTCGTGATAGTGGGTGGCGAAGAGGGTTTTGACCCCCTCCCCCCGCAGCTCGTGAAGGTGTTCCGCCACCGCCCAGGCGATGCTGAGGCCGTCGTAGGTGCTGGTCCCCCGGCCCATTTCGTCCAGGATCACCAGGCTGCGAGGCGTGGCGTTGTTGAGGATGTCCGCCGTCTCCTGCATCTCCACCAGAAAGGTGCTTTGCCCCTGGGAAAGGTTGTCCAGGGCGCCCACCCGGGTAAAAATGCGATCGACGACGCCCACCGAGGCTTCCCGGGCCGGGACGAAGGCCCCCATCTGGGCCAGAATGGTCATCAGCGCCACTTGGCGGAGCACGGTGGACTTGCCGGCCATGTTGGGGCCGGTGATGATGAGGATTTGCCGGGCCTCGTTGTCCAGCCGGACGGTGTTGGGAACGAACCGTTCCCCGGCGATGAGGGTTTCCACCACGGGGTGGCGGCCGTCGGTGAAGGCGAGGACGCCGTCGGTTCGGATTTCCGGCCGCCGGTAGCCGTTGCGGTCGGCGATCCAGGCCAGATTCAGCAGCACGTCCAGCCGGGCCACGAAGCGGGCCGCCGCTTGGATGGGGCCGGCGGCCTCCCGCACGGCGTCCCGCACCTCGGCGAACAGACGGAATTCCAAGGCCCCGCGGCGTTCCTCGGCCCCCAGCACGGTGTCCTCGTATCGTTTCAGGTCGTCGGTGATGTAGCGTTCGGCGTTGACCAGGGTCTGCTTCCGGACGTAATGGCCCGGAACTTTGGGGGCGTGGGCTTTGGGAATCTCGATGTAGTAGCCGAAGACCTTGTTGAACCGGACCTTGAGGGCGCCGATGCCGGTGGCGGATCGCTCCCGCGATTCAAGCTCCGCGAGGAAACCCTTACCATCTTTGCTGATTTTTATCAACTCGTCCAGTTCGTCGGAATAGCCGGGACAAATGATGCCGCCCTCGGTCAGGGTCGCGGCGGCGTCCTCGCGAATCGCCCGGTGAATGAGGTCGGCCAGTTCGTTCAGAACCGACTCGTCCAGAACCGACCGGTCGGCCTCCCATTGAAAGGCGGGATCGGGAATTTCCGCCGCCGCCGCCGTCACCTCCGGCAGGGCCTTTAGCGACTGTTTGAGGGCGGTGAGGTCCCGGGGACCGGCGTGGCCCATGATGATCCGGCTGCCCAGCCGTTCCAGGTCGTAGACCGACCGCAGCCCCTCCCGAACCGTTTCCGCCGCGTCGATCCGGTCCACCGCCGCCGCCACCGCGTCCAGCCGGGCGTTGATTCGGGCCGGGTCCAGCAGCGGGTAGCGGAGCCACCGCTTGAGCAGCCGCCCGCCCATGGCGGTGACGGTTCGGTCGATCACGTCCAGAAGGCTGCCCTTGCGTCGGCCGTCCTGGAGATTGGCGATCAGCTCCAGGTTTCGGCATCCCCGGTCGTCCAGCCACAAATAGTCTTCCAGCCGGTCGGTTTCCAGCGCACGGATATGGGTCAGCTTTCCCTTCTGGGTTTCGCCCACGTAGTGCAGCAGCGCCCCGGCCGCGCCCACGGCGGCGGGCATCCCCTCGCAGCCGAATCCGGCCAGGGAGACGGTGCCGAACTGCTCCAGCAGCAGCTCCCGGGCGGCGTCCGGCCGGAAATGGCGATCGTCCAGATGGGAGACCGAGGCGCCGTCCAGGATTTGGCGCAGCGCCTGGAAATCGGGATCGGTTTTGGCCGCCTCCGGCAGGAGGGCCTCGGCCGGCGCCACGCGGCCCACCTCGTCGAGAATGGCCCGAAAATCGCCCGTTTCGGCCACGCGGAATCCCGCGGTGGAGATGTCCAGGGCGGCCAGCCCGAATCGGTCCCCGTTTCGGCAGACGGCCAAGACGAAATTGTTGGCGCGGGCGTCCAGATATTCGTTCTCCACCACCATGCCGGGCGTCACCACCCGAACCACCTCCCGCTTGACGATGCCCTTGGCCTGGGCCGGGTCTTCCACCTGGTCGCAGATGGCCACCTTGTAGCCCTGGGCGATGAGCCGGGCGATGTAGCTCTGGGCCGCCCGCCAGGGCACGCCGCACATGGGGATCGGATTCTCGTCCTTCTTGTTGCGGGAGGTCAGGGTGATTTCCAGGATTCGGGCGGCGATTTCCGCGTCCTCGAAGAACATCTCGTAGAAATCGCCCATCCGGTAGAAGAGAATGGCGTCGGGATGGCGGTCCTTGATCTCCCGGTACTGGCGGAGCATGGGAGTGGCTTTGGCGGTCATGGGGGGAATCAGGAGAACCGTCGGGGCAGTTCGTCGAACAGGGGGCGCAGCTTGTCGCGGGTGCTCAGGATGTGCTCGGGAATGGTGCGGATGTCCCCGAAGACGGCGAGGGCGTTCACGTCGCCGTACCAGCGGGGCACGATGTGGAAGTGAAGGTGCTCCCCCACCCCCGCCCCGGCGATTTTGCCCAGATTGAGCCCCACGTTGTAGCCGTCGGGGTTCATCGCGCGGCCGAGGATTTCCCGGGATTTCTCCACGGTCAAAAGCAGGTCTCCCATCTCGTCCCGGGAGAGTTGCGTCAGGTCCTGGACATGCCGGGTCGGCAGCACGAGCAGATGGCCGTTGGCGTAGGGGAATTTGTTCATCACCACGAAGGTGGTTTCGCCCTTGTACAGGGTCAGCTCGTCATTGTCGCCCAAGGCGTTGCAGAAGACGCAGCCGGGTTCCTTTTCGTTGCCCAGGATGTACTCGATCCGCCAGGGGGCCCACATGGTTTGCATCGTCGCTTCCTTAGGTTTCTCTTTTCCCGTCGGCCGGAGCGCTTTTCGCCGGCAACCGGTTGGGACCGTTCAACCTACCGGTTTCGCGGGCGAGGCTCAAGCTTTTTTTCCGGCTTTGGGCGGCCGCAGCGGGACCAGGTCCACGGCGCCCCAGACGCCGATCCGGTCGCCGACCACGATCATGACCCCCAGCACTTCCGCCAGGGATCGCGCCCACTCCATGCCGGCGTCGATGTCGGCGCGTCCCCGAATCCGGTTGCCCAGGGCCGTGGCGGCGGCGTCGGCCAAGGGGGCGGAGCGGGCCACCACGCATGCGGCGTCGGCCTTGCCCCGGCTGAGGGAATGGCCCACCGTGCCCGAGGAGGTGCAGATCGCCACGGATTCCCCGGCGGGGTCGATCTGGATTCCCACTCGAAGGCTGAGGGGCGATTCTCCGGCGAACAGCGCCACGGTCACCGGTTCCCGGGTATGGAGAAAGACGTCGCCGCCGTTTTCCACGATCACTTCTTCGGAAAAGTTTAGCAATCGCTCCCCCACCCCGGCGGCCACCGCCCCGGCCACCGCCGCCATGGGACCCGTGCCGGCCTTTCGCCCCGCCTCGGCCATCTCCCCCGCGATGGCCGGGGCGATGTCCGGCGGCGTCCAGGGGGTCAGCGCCGCCAGAAAGTCGGGATGGCGGCGGATGTAGTCTTCCAGCGGTCCCCGAACGGCGAGAATGGCGTCTCGGGCCTCCCGCGCCAGCGGCCGGTCGGCGTGGATGAAGAGGTCCGTCTCCTGGACGGCGACCCGGAATCCGGCCCGGCCGCCCTCCTGGACGCGGCTTCGGTAGTCCCGTTCCCGGTATTCGCGGGGATCGGGTTTACGGCCCAACGCGAAGCACCGTTTCCAGCGCGTCCAGGGCCCGGGACATCAGCTCGGGGTCGGCCTGGCTGCCCATGTGGCCCATGCGGAAGACCTTTCCGGCCATGGGGCCGTGGCTGCCGCCGACGACCAACCCTTTTTCCCGCAGGCGCATGTCCAGGCCGGCCCACTCCCAGCCTTCCGGAATTTTCGCGGCGGTGACCGTGGGCGATTGCACGGCGTCTTTTCGGGGAAAAACCGACACGCCCAGCGCCTGCAGGCCTTCGCGACACTGGTCCGCCACTTTTTGGTGGCGGTGAAAGGCGGCCGTCATGCCCTCGGAGAGAATGGATTCCGCCGCCGTGACCAAGGCGGAGATGCCGTGCCAGTAGGGCGTGAAGGGAAATCGCCGGTTTTCCACGGCCGTCCGGAACGGCAACAGGGCGTCGTACCCGGCGTAATTGACCGATTCCATGGCCGACCAGGCGGCGTCGCCGACGGAGACGAAGGAGAGCGACGGCGGCATGGAAAGACATTTCTGGGAGCCGCCCAGGGCCAGATCGATCCCCCATTCGTCCGCCAAAACCGGCGCGCCGCCCACGCTGGAGACCACGTCGGCGTAGAACAGCGGAACGCCGTATTTTTGTTTGAGGGCCCCGAGGCCGTCCATTGGATTCAGCGTGCCCGAGGGCGTCTCGCAGTGGACCGCCGTGATCATCCGGTAGTCGCCGGCCTTGAGGGCGGTTTCCACCTCGCGCAGGCAGGGCTCGCCGATGGTTTCGTCGTAGCCCAGGCCGATGGTCCGCACGTCCGCGCCCAGGGTCTTGGCCATTTCTCCGATGCCGTATCCGAACACGCCGGTGGCCACGGAGAGCACCCGGTCGCCGGGCTTGAGACAGCTTTTGAGCGCGCCCCACAGGGCCAGCATTCCCTCGCCGGTCAGGATGGCGACGGAATTGTCGGTGCCCAGCAGGGTTCGCAGGGCGGTTTCCGCCCGCTGATACAGGGCGAAAAAATCCGACTCCAACGCCGGGGCGCCGAAATCGGTTTGATGGGCCTTTAGAATCGCCTCCGGCACCCGAACGGGACCGGGGACCATGGGGATGGGGTAGGTTTGCATGTGAATTTTCTCCTTCCAGGTTGGATCGGATTTCGCGGGAAAGGCATTGCCGCTTTCCCGACCGAACATCAACCATTAGGGGAGAGCGTGCGGGGAAGTCAAGGGGTTTGAGGCGCTTTGGAT
>CAYFVR010000039.1:0-22851 GCA_964346545.1 uncultured Desulfobacterales bacterium
GTTTCAATCCACGCGCCCGCGAGGGGCGCGACGAACATATGGAAAGCCACGGGGCGGAATCGTAAAAATCCTAAAACCGCCCCGTCCGTAAAATCGCCACCAGCAGCCACACGCCCATGACCACCGCGGCGGTGAAGACGAGGATGCCCACCAGGGAGATGCCGTGGATGAGGGGCGGGATTTCGGCGATGATGACGATGGACGAGCCGATGATGAGAGCGGCGATGATGATGGCGAAGGAGATTTTGTTGCTGATGCGGTCGTGGGTCTCCATCAGCGCTTCCAGCCCCTGGTGCTCGAAGCGCAGGGTGAGCCGCTGGCGCTTGATCAGCCGCAACACGTCCAGGGCGTCGCGGGGAAACCGGTGGAGGAAATCGTAAATTTCGCCGGACAGCGACGCCATGTTTCCCGCCACCCGCCGGGGATCGTACCGGGCCATCCGCTCCCGCCGAATGAACGGGGCGGCCTGGGCCACCATGTCGAAATCCGGGTCCAGCCGACGGGCGATGCCGTCGATGGTGGCCAGCACCTTGACCATCAAAAAGAAATCCGACGGCAGCCGCAGTTGATACCGCGCCGCCGTTTCCAGCAGATCGGCCAGCAGCCGGTCGATTTCAATCTCTCCCAGGGGGCGCTGGTACACCTGGCCCATGATGTCGGCCACGTCCCGCTCCAGCAGGCGAATGTTGGGCTCCTCGTCCCACTCCGTCAGCCGCAGCAGGGTGGCCGTCGCGGCCACCTCGTCGCACCGCACCACGCCGTAGACCAGATCGACGGCGTCCTGTTTGGTCCGCCGCTCGATGGCCCCCATGAGGCCGAAGTCCAAAAGGGCGATCACCTCGCCCGGCATCACCCGGATGTTGCCGGGATGGGGGTCGGCGTGAAAAAAGCCGTGGTCGAACACCATGGAGAGAAACAGATCCGCTCCGCGCCGCACCACCCGGGCCGGGTCCATGCCCGCCGCCCGCAGTTCGTCCACCCGGTCGATCTTGACGCCCTCCATGAATTCCATGGTGAGGATTCGCTCGGTGCTGAACTCCCGGAAGCCTCGGGGAATGCGGACGGAGGGATCGTCCCGGAACTGGCGGGCGACCCGGTCCATGCGGGCCGCCTCCACCGTGTAGTCCACCTCCCGCTCCATGGCGCGGGCGAATTCCTCCACGAACCGCACCGGCCGGTGGACCGCCACCTCGGCGATGTTTCGCTCGGCCAGGGTGGCCAGGTGAAGCATGATCTCCAGGTCCACCTCGATGGTCCGCCGGATGCCCGGCCGCTGCACCTTGACCGCCACCAGATCGCCGTTTTCCAGAACCGCCCGATGCACCTGCCCGATGGAGGCGGAGGCGATGGGTTCCGGATGAAAGACGGAAAAGAGGGTGTCGGGGGCGCGGTCGAATTCCCGCTTGAAGACCCGAAGCACGTCGTCTTCGGACATGGAGGCGACCTGATCCTGGAGAAATCCCAGCTCGGCGCCGAGGTCGGCGGGGAGAAGATCGCTGCGGGTGGAAAGAAACTGGCCGAGCTTGATGTAGGTGGGCCCCAGATCCTCCAGGGCCATGCGGAAACGATGGCCCCGGCTCTGGCGGTGGGCGATGTGCTCCGGCGGAGGCCGCCGGGAAAGCATTTGCCGGCCCAAATCCAGGTAATGGTCGATGTTGAGCCGGTCGATGAGGTCGCCGAAGCCGTAGGCGATCAGGACCCCGAGAATTTGGCGGTATCGGTTGAGATGCCGGTAGGTGCGGCCGAAGGCCCCGATCTTTCGGATGCTGAACATGGGCGGCGGGTCAGCCGGAGGCCCCGCCCTTTTCGGTCTTGAGGATTTCGAGTTCCCGGCGCAGGGCGGCGATTTCCTCCTGGGCCGTCCGATTGGCCGCTTCCAGCGCTTCCACGTCCTTGCGAGACGCGATGCTGGCCCGGGACAGCGCCTCCTCCACGGTTCTCTCCACCTTTTTCTCGAATTTTTTGGAGGAGGATTCGTATTGGTCCCGCAACTCGTTCATGAATTTGCGGCCCTCTTCTTCGGACATTTCCTGGCGGCGGGTCCAGTCCTTGCCCATGGCCTCGATTTCGTCCCGGGTCTTGAGCGCCAGGCCCAGGCCGGTGAACATGGTTTTTCGGAACAGGTCAAACATGGCGCAACCTCCCTCGGAAGGGTGAAGGGCGGCCCGGCGTCCCGGATCGGGTACGGGCCGCCCGAAAAACCTATTTGAGCTTGCCCATCACCGCGCCGGCGATGGTGTTCTTCTGAATTTCACGGGTGCCTTCGTACAGCTCGCAGATTTTGGCGTCGCGGGCGAAGCGCTCCACCTCGTATTCCTGCATGTAGCCGTAGCCGCCCAGCATCTGGATGGATTCGTCGCAGATTTCCACGGCGGCGCGGCCGGCGGCCCATTTGGCCATGGAGGTCAGCTTGGGGTCGATGCGGCCCTGGTCGAAGTTCCAGGCGGCCTTGTAGACCACCAGGCGGACCATCTCCAGCCGGGTGGCGATGTCGGCGATTTTGTGCTGGGTGGCCTGGAACGTCCCGATCTTGCGGCCGAACTGCTCCCGGGATTTGACGTAGTTGAGGGCCCGGTCGAAGGCGCCCTGGGCGGTGCCGAGCCCCTGGGCCGCGATCAGGATGCGGGATTCGTCGAAAAACTCCAGCACCTGGTAGAAGCCCTTGTTCTCTTCGCCGATGAGGTTGGCCGCCGGCACCCGCACGTCCTTGAAGACCACCTCCGCGGTGTGCATGGAGCGGATGCCCATCTTGTGGCCCACGCTGGCGGCGGAGACGCCCGGCCGGTCGGCCTCCACCAGAATCAGGCTCTGGCCCCTGTGGGGCGGCTTGGCTTCCGGGTCGGTCTGGCAGAGCACGCTGTAGAAGCCGGCCAGGGGGCCGCCGTTGGTGATGAAAATTTTGGTGCCGTTGATGACCCACTCGTCGCCCTCGCGCACGGCCGCGGTGTCCATGCGGGTGATGTCGGAGCCGTGGTCGGGCTCGGTGAAGGCGCCGCAGGAGAGCACCTCGCCCTCCGCCACTTTGGGCAGCCATTTTTCCTTCATTTCGTCGGAGCCGAAATGAAGAACGATTTCGCTGGCGAAGTCGGCCAGCATGAGGCAGGCGCCCACCGAGGAGTCGCCCCGGCACAGCTCTTCGGCCACCAGGATGTTTTCCATGACGCCGTAGCCCATGCCCGAATATTTTTCCGGAAAATGGATGCCGATGAAGCCCAGTTCCGCCGCTTTTTTCCAGATATCCACGGGAAATTCGTGTTTTTCGTCGAATTCCGTCATCAGGTCCTTCTGAAACTCTTTTTTGACGAATTCCCGAACCGACTTCTGAATGCGTTGCTGTTCCTTGGTCAGCTCAAACTCCATTGGTTCCCCCCATGATTTCTGGTTTTGGGTAAAATGCAAATGGCCGGACAAACCCAGAATGGAAGGTAATAAACCGCCCGATTTCCCTTTGTCAAGGATGGGGCGTTCCGGTCCGGAAAAGGGCTTGACGGGTCTTTTTTGCTATTCTAATCCATAATGACGTGTTATTCTGCCAGAACGGCTTTCACTTCAGAGGGGGGACACCATCGAAATGACTTTTCATATTGCGCTGGCCGGAAAGGGCGGCACCGGAAAAACCACCGTCGCCGGCCTGATGATCAAATATCTCGTCGCCCGGGGGCGGACGCCCGTTCTCGCGGTGGACGCCGACCCCAACACCAACCTGAACGAAGTGCTGGGCCTGGAGGTCACCGAAACCCTGGGCGACGCCCGGGAGGACATGAAAAAGGGAAAGGTTCCGTCCGGGATGACCAAGGACGTCTTCCTGTCCATGCGGATGGAGGAGGCCATCGCCGAGGAGGACGGCTACGATCTGGTGGTGCTGGGACAGCCCGAGGGCCAGGGCTGCTACTGCGCCGCCAACACGCTGCTGTGCAACTTTCTGGAGCGGCTCACGGACAATTATCCCTACATCGTGGTGGACAACGAGGCGGGCATGGAGCACATTAGCCGGCTGACCACCCGGGACGTGGACGCTCTGCTGCTGGTGTCGGACACCTCCCGCCGGGGCATTCAGGCCGCCATTCGGATTCACCACCTGTCCCGCGAACTCAATATCGGGGTGAAAAAGAGCTGGCTCATCATCAACCAGGTTCGGGAAGAACCCGACGCGGACGTCCGGGCCATGCTGGACGAGGCCGGCCTGGAGCTGGCCGGCACCATTCCGGCCGACGAAGGCGTGTACGAACACGACCGAACCGGCGAGCCCACCGTGTCTCTCCCCGAATCCAATCCGGCGGTCCAGTCGGCCTTCGCCATTTTCGACCGGATTTTCGCCTGAACGAGACCTGAACGAGACCTGAACGAGATCGGAGGCGGCCCGGCGCCGTCTCCGATTCTCGCCCCCCGGTTCGGCGGCGCGTCCGTCCCGCCACGACGGACGCGCCGCCCGCGGCCCGGGTTTCCGGCGGCCGGACCATCCCGGCCGGACGAGGAGGGAGGAAGATGAAGCGCACAGGCCTGGTTTTCGACGAACGGTACCTCCAACATCTCACGGGGCCACTGCATCCCGAATCGCCGGAACGGCTCCAGGCCGCCATCCGGGGGCTGGAGGAATCCGGCCTGCTTCCCCGACTCGTCCGGGTGCCCGCCAAGCCCGGGCCCCAGCACTGGATCGAGGCGGTGCATCACATCGACTACATCATGCGGTTCGAGGAGGCCTGCCTGATGGGCATGGACGAATTTGAATCGCCGGACAACGCCATTTGCGCCGACACCTACGACGCGGCCCGGCTGGCCGTGGGGGGCGTGATGGAGGCCTGCCGGCTGGTCATGGCCGGAGAAATCGACAACGCCTTCTGCGCCGTGCGGCCGCCCGGCCATCACGCGGAACTGAGCCAGTCCATGGGGTTTTGCTATTTCAACAACGTGGCCATCGCCGCCCGCTATCTTCAGCGGGAGTTCGGCGTGGACCGGGTGGGCATCATCGATTTCGACGTGCACCACGGCAACGGCACCGAGCATTTGTTCAACGAGGACCCGAGCGTCTTCTATTACTCCATCCACGAACATCCCACCTTCGCCTTTCCGGGCACCGGGCGGGATTTCGACAAGGGGGTCGGCCGGGGCTTCGGATTCACCCTCAACACGCCCATGCTCCCCGGCTCCGGCGACAAAGAGTATCGGGAGGCCCTGAAACGGGACCTGCTGCCGGCCTTTTTCACCTTCGCCCCCGAGTTTATCCTGGTCTCCACCGGCTTCGACGCCCACGCCGACGACGACATGTCGGACATCAAGTTGACGGCCGACGGCTTCATCTGGATCATGGAGACCATCATGGAACTGGCCGACCGGTATTCCGGCGGCCGGATGGTTTCCGTGCTGGAGGGCGGCTATTCCATCGAACGCCTTCCGGAGCTGATCCGGGACCACGTGTCGGTCATGCTGCGCGGCTGAGGTCCATCGCTTTTCCGGTTTTCCGGCGCGAAGCCGGTTCCCACAACGTCAACTTTCGGAGGAAACATGTTCGTCGACAATTCCATGACCCGGCAGGTGGTCACCATCCGCTCCGAGACCGGCCTGTTGGAGGCCCGGTCTCTGATGGACGAGAATCGGATTCGCCATCTGCCCGTGGTGGACGCCGACGACCGCCTCGTCGGAATTGTGTCGGATCGGGATATCCGCAGCGCCATGCCGTCTCTCGTCCTGGAGGATTTCGACAGCGCGGAAGTCCGGGCCCGGCTGGAAAGGGTGACCGCGGGGGACGTCATGACCCGGAACCCCGACACGGTGACCCCGGTCCACACCATCCAGGACGCCCTGCTGCTGATCACCGAAAAAAAGGTTGGCGCGTTTCCGGTGGTGGACGGCGATGGGAAGCTCAAGGGAATTCTCTCGGTGCGCGACCTGATCCGGGCCTTCATCAACGTGCTGGGCATCCGGGAGCCGGGAACGCTGCTGGGCGTTCTTGCGGACGAGAAGGTGGGCGAGATGAAACGGATCGTGGACGCCATCACCGAAGAGCGCATTTCCATCGGCAGCGTGCTGGTGGCCCGCCACTGGGAAACCGGCAAGCGGGCGGTGTTTCCCTATCTGCTCACCAACAACGTGGGGCGGACCAAGCGGAAGCTCAAGGAGCTGGGCTATCCGCTGATCGATCCCATGGAATGGTACATCGACCAACTGCCCCAGAAGGACTGACGTGACCGCTCCCGCCCCCGCCCAGGATCTGTTCATCTACTATCTCGCGGGGAGGGTCGCCGATCCGGCCCCGCTCCATGGCCCCGATTTTCTCGGCAACTGGGAGGAAGACGGCTTCTCCTTTCTCTTTTTTTCCACGCCCGCCGACGACCGGGTGGAAACGGTGGTCGCGGCGGAGCCTCGCCTTTCGCTCATCGACCGGTACGCCATGCCCTACGACCAATGGCAGGGCGACGGCGTGGCGCCGTTCCGGGTTGGAAAGCTGTTCGTGGCCCCGCCCTGGAGCGACGCGGAAACGCCGCCGGGAACGCGGCGAATTTTTCTGGACCCCGGCGTGGTGTTCGGAACCGGAACGCACCCCACCACCCGGGAATGTCTGGGCGCGATCCAGGAGGTGTTCGCCATGGATCGGATCGATCGGGTTTTGGACCTGGGCGCGGGCACCGGGGTTCTGGCCCTGGCCGCCGCGTTTCTTGGCGCAAGCCGAGTTCTGGCCGTGGACCTGAACGGTCTGGCCGCCAAAACCGCCGGGGAAAATATTCGACGAAACGGGATGGAAGATCGGGTGCTGTCCGTTCAGGGGCGGGCGGAAGCTTTGGTGGAAACCGGGGCCGATCTCCTGGTGGCCAATCTTCACCACGAGGTGATGATGGGCCTCGTCGCCTCCCGGGGATTCCTTCGCTGCCGATGGTTCATCCTTTCCGGTCTCTTTCGTGGCCAGGCCCGGGAGGTGGCGGATCGGCTGGCCGAGCTGCCGGTGCGGCTGCTGGATCGTCGCTCCGCCGACGGCGTCTGGCATACCCTGCTGGGGCGCGCCGCCGGGGATGTCCGTTGATTTCCGCCGGCGCCGCGTCGCGCGAAGGGAATTCCATTTCATGGTGCTCGTCCATGATCCTGGGAAATAACGCCGGGACGACCACTCCCGCCCTTGCGAAACAAGGCTTGCCATGCTGATCCGGTGTTGGGGCGCGAGGGGGTCGGTTCCGGTTTCGGGCGAATCATATGTCCGGTACGGCGGAGACACCACCTGTCTGGAAATTGTTTCCGCGGACGGGGATCAAATCGTGATCGACGCCGGCACCGGAATCCGGAACCTGGGAAACCGGCTGCTGGCCGAATCGGTTCGGGACATTCACCTCATCTTCACCCACGCCCACTGGGATCACATCCTCGGCTTTCCGTTTTTCAAGCCATTTTTCAACCCGGAAACCCTGCTGCGCATGTACCGATGCCCCGATCACCGGTTCGTGGAACGGATGCTTTCCTACATGATGCAGCCGCCCTTCTTTCCGGTGAAATATGCCAACGGCCTGGCGGAAATTCGCTACGTCACCGAGGCCGATTGCGAGGCCGGGTTTCGGATCGGTCCCATCGAGTTCACCCCCATCCCCCTCAGCCATCCCAACACCGGCCGCGGCTTTCGCTTTACGGAAAACGGGAAGTCGGCGGTGTTTCTCACCGACAACGAAATCCAGCATCGCCACCCCGGCGGGCTGATCTTCGACGACTACGTGGCCGCCTGCCGGGGGGCCGATCTGCTGATTCACGACGCGGAATACACGCCGGAGGAATATGGCCGGGTTTTCACCTGGGGCCATTCCACCCTGGTGGACGCCGTGGACCTGGCCCTGGCCGCCGGCGTTTCCCGCCTGGCGCTGTTCCATTTAAATCAGGACCGCAGCGACGACGGCGTGGACCTCATGGTGGAGCGCTGCCGGGAACTGGTTCGGGAGCGCCGGGCGGCGCTGGAGGTCTTCGCCATGGGAACCGGGGTGGAGATTTTGCTGTAGGCCATTTCGAAGCAAAAACCAAAACCGGGCGTCGGCATGGGCCGCCGGGCCGCGCCGTCCCCGAGCCAACCGGAGCCGACCATGCAAGATGCCATTGAACGCGCCGCCGAAGACCTGAAGAACGCCCGCCGCGCCGCGGCCCTGACCGGGGCCGGAATTTCGGTGGAGAGCGGCATTCCGCCGTTTCGGGGCAAGGGCGGGGTCTGGGAAAAGGTCGATCCCATGGAATTCGGGAACATCGAGTTTTTCCTGCGGGAGCCGGCCAAGGTTTGGGAAGTGCTGATCCGCGATTTGAAGGAGGTGGTGGACCGGGCCGCCCCCAACGCCGGCCACGCCGGATTGGCGCGGCTGGAGGAGATGGGGGTTCTCAAGACGGTCATCACCCAGAATGTGGACGGACTCCACCAGATGGCGGGGAACACCGACGTGATCGAGTTCCACGGCAATTGCGCCTGGCAGCGCTGCATGGATTGCGGGGCGAAAATTCCCACTCGGGACGTGGAGCTGAAGACCCTGCCGCCCCGCTGCTCCTGCAACGGGGTGTTGCGGCCGGACTGGGTGTTTTTCGGCGAAATGATTCCGCCGGACTCGCTGGAGCGTTCCCGCCAGGTGGCCGCCCGCTGCGACGTGATGCTGGTGGTGGGCACCTCGGCGGTGGTCCAGCCGGCCGCCTACATCCCGGTCGTCGCCCGCCAGGCCGGGGCCACCGTCATTGAAATCAACCCGGAGCGGACCCCGCTGACGGGCAAGGTGAGCAGCTACCTGGTGCGCGGCGGCGCGGGAGAGGCCATGACGGCGATTTTGGAGGCCATGGCGGACTGATATTCCGCCCCTTTCTTCCATTCATCTCATCCAACGGAATTTCCACGGAGCCATGACTGAACCAACGCCATCTTCGCGGCTGGTCCGGGTGGAACTGACCCCGCCCAGCCTCGGCGACAACACCGCCGACGCCGATCGGCTGATTCGCGCCCTGAAACGGGAAACCGGAGCGGAGCGGATTTCCGCCGACCTTTCGCTGTTTCGTCGCCTTCCGCATCAGCTTCGGGAATGGAATTTTTCCGCCCGCTGCGCGGTAATTCCCGATCGGGGTCGGCACGTTCTGCTGGGCGTTTCCCCGCCGAACGACACTCGTCCCGCCGTGGGTTTGGCGGTGGACTTGGGCACCACCCGGCTGGTGCTTCGGCTGATCGACTTGGCGGACGGAAGCGCACGGGGAGAAACCGCGTTCGACAATCCCCAGATCGCCATCGGCCCGGACGTGCTGACGCGGATTCACCATGCCGACACCGAAAACGGCCCGGGGGAAATGCGGGCCATGGTGGTGGAAGGGATCAACGCCGCGGCGGGAACCCTGTTGGCCGAGGCGGGGCTTTCGACCGAGGACCTGTTTCTGGTCACCGTGGCGGGGAACACCGCCATGGCCCACCTCTTCATGGGCCTTCCGCCGCGCTGGATCATCCGGGAGCCCTACATTCCGGCGGTGAACAATCCCGGGCTGATTCCCGCCTCGGAGTTGGGGATCGCGGCCGCGCCCGAGGCGCGGGCTCTGGTGTTTCCCAACGTGGGCAGCTATTTCGGCGGGGATTTGATCGCCGGCGTGCTCTACGCCGGGATGAACGAGATCGAGGAGACGGCCATTCTGGTGGACGTGGGCACCAACGCGGAGGTGATTTTGGGCAACCGGGATTGGTTGATCGCCTGCGCCGGGGCGGCGGGACCCGCGTTGGAAAGCGGGGTGGCCCGAATGGGCATGATGGCCGCGCCGGGGGTGATCGACGCCGTTTCCATCGACCCGGAAACGAAGGAATTCGACTATCACACGATTGGAGAGCTGCCGCCTCGGGGAATGTGCGGATCGGGAATCATCGACCTTGCGGCGGCGCTGTTTCTCTCCGGAATGTTGACCATTCAGGGCAAACTGGACCCGGAAGCCTGCGGCGAGCGGTATCGGGAGGAGGACGGCCGGGGCCTGGTGGTGGTGGTGCCGGCGGCGGAGTCGGCCACCGGCGAAGATTTGGTGATGCGGCAGGCGGACATCGACAGCCTGGTCCGCTCCAAGGCGGCGATGTACACCATTCTGGAGACGATCACGCTTTCGGTGGGACTGACGCCCCGGGACTTGACCACCTTCTATGTGGCGGGGACCTTCGGCTCGTTCATTCGCCCCGATTCCGCCATCGCCATCGGCATGATCCCGGACCTGCCCCGGGACGCCTACCGCTCCCTGGGCAACAGCTCTCTGGGCGGCGCGGCCCGCGCCCTCACCGATCCGGACCCCCTGGCCGAAATCGACCGCATCCGCGACCGCATCACCTACATCGAACTCAACGTCAACCAGGAACTCATGAACCGCTTCAGCGCCGCAAGGTTTCTGCCCCACACCGACCCGGGGCTGTTTCCGTCGGTCCGGTTTCCGGGGCGCTGATCCTTTGATTCTATTTTGGCGTATCGAGATTTTCCGAAGGTGGTTGTCGTCTGAATGACGTCGTCGAAGCCAAGCCGAGTTCCCGACGGATTCCACCGCCTCTTCGCGGAATCTCCGCGCGGGGAATCCCGCCGGGCCGCGCGGCCCGGCGGGAGGATGGGCGTCGTTATCCGCCTTGCACTTCCAAATTGTTGTCCACCCAGGTGGCGCCGCCTTCGTAGGCGTTTTCCCGCGCCGCCTGGTATTCGGACCAGGAATCCACCGTTCCGGTCAGCGTGGCGACGCCGTTCTCCACCGTCACGGTCACCTCGTCGCCGTCCACAAACGGGCTCCAGAACATTTCGCCCTGGATGTCGTCCAGGATTTCCGCGTCGGTCTCGAAGGTGTAGGTCGGCTGGTAGTCGTACCAGCCGTAATCGTAGACGTAGGTGTCGTCCACGTAGGGATCGTAGGCGTAGGGACTTCGGTTTGCGCTCACGACCAGGTTGTTGTTCACCGTGATCACGCCGTCGATGCGGGACGCCACGTCGTCGGCCTGGGATTTCTCGTAGTAGGAATCCACCGTGCCGGCCAGGGAAACCACCCCGCCGATGGAATCGACCACGATTTCAAACCGTTCCACGAAAGGATCCCGGGTCAGCGCCGCGCGGATGTCCGCCTCGATCGCCTCGTCGCTTCTCGTCGCGTCCGCGGCGGTTCGCACCTTTATGCGGTTGTCCACCGAATAGACGCCCACGGTGCTTCGCGCCACTTCGGCCGCGGCCCGGCGGGCCTTGAGATTGTCCACCTTGCCGCGCAGGGTCACCACGCCGCCGTCCACTTCCGGGCGAACGTTGAAAGAGTAGACTCGCGGATCTCGCGCCAGGGCCCGAATCAGCGCGTCCCGAATGGTATCGTCGGCGACATCGGTATACTTTCCTTCTCGCATGGAGGGGTCCCGGGCCCATAGTTCCACGTTGAGCCCGGCGGCGTCCACGTCGGTCACGTTGGCCACCCAGGCGTCGGTGATGGCCCGGGTTTTCTCCGCGGCGCTGCCCACCGTTCCGGAAAGGGTGACTTCGCCATTTTCCACGGAAACGTCGATCAGCCCGTGGTCCACCAGAGTGTCCCACCGCAGGGCTTCCTGGATGTCGTTCCGAATGTCGCCGTCCGGTCGATCCGCCTGGTAATTGACCTCCAGGTTGTTCTGGACGGCGGTCACGCCGCGAACGCCGGCGGCCACCTTTTCGGCCAATTGCCGTTCCTGCCAAGACTGAACCGTGCCGCCAAGGGCGACCGTCCCGTCCGTGACGGTGGCATCCACGTTGTAGGATTTCGTCGCCGGGTCCAGCAGCAGGGCGTTTTTCACGTCGGCCCGGATCTCCTCCGCCGGTCGTTGCGCGGCCGGCGCCACGTCGATCCGGTTGATGACGGAAGTCACGCCTTTGACCGATTCGGCCAGACGGGCGGCCCGCCGTTTGGCCAGCAAATTATTGACGCTTCCGGAGAGGGTCGCCACGCCGTCGGCCGTATCCACGTCGATATTGGCCAAGGGTACGGCCTGATCGAACATGATTTCGTTTTCCACGGCGTCGGTGATTTGAATGTCGCCGATGTCCGCGGCGGCCATCGCGGGGGACGACGGCAACAGCAAACCAATGGTCAACGCGAGAACGATTCCCGAAAATACGCTGGTTCTTCTCATGATTTGGACCTCCTTTGGGTGTGGATTCCAATGGCGTCGCCCGGTTGCATCGGGCGTTCCGAGCGACGGCGTTCTCCGGCGAACTCCCCGCCGGAGAACCGTTCGCCCGGCGAGCGTTCGGCCGTTCGGTTTCCATTGTTGATCGAAACCCTATGAAAGGAGGCGGATGAAGACCATGGGGTCATCCCCGTACTTGGATCGTCGAGATCCGGTATCCCCCGGGCCGGCTTCCCGAAATCCCGGGAAAGGGGAGGGCGGCGGCTGTCCCCAAACCGCAGGTCTTCCGCTCAATTTCCGTTGCGGTCCATCTGGCACATGGCGGTGGCGATCCAGCTACGAGCCTCCGGCTCGAAGTGAACCAGCCCCTCCAGGACCCCGGCGGAATAGTTTCCGTTCATCCCCAGAAAATCGCCTTGGGCGATGTAGAGCCGATCGGTTTGGTTTTCCGCCGCCAGGGCGTCCAGCGCCTTCCGCCGCACCTCCTCGGCCGCGTTGGCCACCAGGATGGAACGCAGACCGCTGGTCAGCACGTTGAGGTCGTTGCCGCTGTCGCCGGCGAAGACCATCGAATCTTCGTCGAAACCCAGCGCCTTCATCAAAAAGCGGATGGCGTGCAGTTTGTTGGCGCTTTCCGGCAGCACGTCCAGCAGGCCCAAATTCTTTTCCTCGTCGATGCTCCAGATCAGGTTGGAGCGGACGTCGCGTTCCCGCATCCGTTCGTCCATCCGCTCCATCAGCGCGTCGGCGTTCAGATTCGGGTCGGCGTAGTAGCTCAGCTTAAATTCGTTTTGCTTCTCCGGCTCCTGGGGGCGAACGCCGTCCAGGTCGGAAAACAGGTCGGCCAGCGCCTCCCGATCCATCCCCTTCCAATCGTCGCCGATGGCCGCCTTCCAGTCTTCGGACGGGGAAAAATGGACCCCCTCCCGATCCGCGGAAACGGCGTAGAGGGTCGTGCCCACGTCGCCGATCACCCGCCGGGGGAGGGGGAGATCGTAATCCCGGATGGCCTCCCAGATCAGGCCCCGGTCCCTTCCCGTCACGTAGACCAGCTCCAGTTCGGGCCGGTCGGCCAGGCGGCGCAGCAATGGCCGGGCCTCGGGCGATTCCGGCGGGGGGCCGTTGGGCAGCAGGGTCCGATCCAAATCGCTGCACAGCAGGATGCGTCGCTCAGTTTTCATTGATCCGAAAAACCTCCTTCCCTTCCATTGCGCAGTGGCCGATCAGGGCGCCGGCGGCGCTCCAGCCCTGGTGACGGGTGCCGCCGGCCACGTAGTCCCGCCCGTGAACGTATTCCGGAAAGCTCCAGGGCTCGCCGTCCATCTCCAGCCCGTTTCCCCGGTGAATGCCGCCCAGAAATCGGCGGGCCGCCTCTTTTTTTCCTCGGCGGGCCAGATCGGCCACGTAAAAGCCGGTGAGCATGGGCCACCGGCCCCCGTTATGGTATTCGTGGGGCCGATTTTTGAAGGTGTAGGAAAAGGTCATGTGCAAATCTTCCCAGTCCTTGTCCACCGGGGTGATGACGGGATAGAAGGCCGGCAGCAGGGGGCAGTCCGAATCCACCAGGTAGTTGTCGATGTACCGGTCCACGCTGTCCCGCCGTTCCGCGTCCGAGACGTCCAAAAGGGAGACCAGCACGTTGGCGAAGGCGTCGAACCGATAGCCGTAGCCGTGGGGGGAAAAGAAGGGCATCCAGTAGTTGCGGTTGCAGTGGGTGGCCGCCTTGCGCCCTTTTTTGAATAGAATTTCGTGGAAGACGTCGTCGGGTACGCCGTCGGAATCCTTGAACCAGTAGTTGGCCCGGATGACGTGCTTCAGCCGGTTCGTCCGGTCTTCCAGCCGGTGGTCCCGACTGCCGTGGAGGTGGCTTCGGATGGCGCAAAGGGTTCGCAGGACCTGAAGATACAAGAGCTGATCGTACAACACGTAGCCGTTTTGCAGGTATTCGTCCGCCCAGTCGCCGGTCTCGGGAATGTAGAGCAATCCGCGGTTGTTGAACTCCCAGGCGCCCAGCAAAAAGCGGACTTTGTCCATGGCCTTGGCCATCCG
This sequence comes from uncultured Desulfobacterales bacterium, assembly GCA_964346545.1. Lineage (GTDB taxonomy): Bacteria > Desulfobacterota > Desulfobacteria > Desulfobacterales > Desulfococcaceae > CAYFVR01. Next base: position 14,129 of record CAYFVR010000039.1, read on the forward strand.
TTCCAGAAACCGGTCGTCTCCCGTCGCCTTCCAATATTCCCCGCAGGCGATGAGAAACCAGAGGTCGGCGTCCACTCGGCCGGCCATGCCGCCGTAGCTGATGCGGTCGCTTTCCGGGTCCACGTTGCTGGGGATTTCCCCGTGGGGACCCTGGTGGTCGGCCAGGGTTTCCAGGGTGCGGCGGGCGGCGTCCACCAGATCTTCGTCTTCGGTCATCAGGGCCGCGAGGGAGAGAATCGCGCCGTCGCGTCCCCACACCCGCCGATAGTTGGCCCGGTCGCTGGGCGACGCCAGAAAACCGTGGGGACCCTCGCAGTCCCGCAGCAGGGAAAGCGCGCGATCGTAACCTTCGCGGAAGGCATCCTCGGAGCCATCGACGCCGCTCCCTCCCTGGATATTCTCTTCCGCCTCGGACTTGCCCGAGGGTGGCTCGCCGTGATAAGCGTCGTGACAACTTCCGTTTTCTTTTCCTTTATCCGTTTCCCGCGTCATGGGAACCGCCTTTCTCCCGGACATTCCCGGGCGGAAATTGGACGGACCCGCCAGGACGCCCTCTCGTCGTCCGCGGGAGCTTTCCCGAGGTCCCCCCAACCCGCCCGGCGCGCCCGGGCGTTGTTTTGCGCAAATCCATGCTATCCATCATTTCCCTGCTCATTGTTTTGTCGCTCTCCCTCCTCATCACCCGGATCGCCACGGTGATGCTGGCTCACACCGGACTCTCCCGTCAAACGGCCCGGTTTCAGGCCCGGTCGGCGCTGACCGGCGTCGGGTTCACCACCAACGAATCGGAAAAGGTGGTCAACCACCCCCTCCGCCGCCGGATTCTTTTCCTGCTGATGCTGGTGGGCAACGCCGGCGTCGTCGGCGCGATTTCCTCGCTGATCGTCTCCTTCGTGGACATGGGGCAAGACGAATCGCTCCTGCTTCGCATTGTCCTGCTGTTTTCCGGCATCGCGGCGCTCTGGATGGCCGCGGCCAGCCAGTGGGTGGACCGCCATCTCTCCAACCTGATCGGCCGGGCATTGGAACGATACACCAAGCTGGACGTGCGGGACTACGCCGGCATGTTGCGCCTGGCCGGGGAGTATGGCGTCGGCGAATTGCAGGTGGAAGCCGACGACTGGCTGGCGGATCGCACGCTTCAGGAATGCCGGCTTCGGGAGGAGGGCGTCGTCGTGCTGGGCGTCAACCGGAAAAACGGCAACTATCTGGGCGCGCCGGGCGGCGACACCGAGGTCCACGACGGCGACACTCTGATCCTCTACGGCCGTTCCTCGGCGCTGGCCCGCCTGGACGAGCGGAAACGGGGGATGCACGGGGAGGTGGCTCACCGGGAAGAGGTGGACCGCCACCGGCGAAAGGCCCGGGAGGAGCAGGTCGAGGACGCCCAAGCCCGGGCCGTCCGCGAAGCCAGGGAGCGGGCCCGGGAGGAAGCCCGAAAAGCCGACCTCGAATCGGAGGGCGAATCCTCCGAGCCGGACGACGCCGACCCGGAATCCTGACGGGCCGGTCGCCGGCGGGGCGATCCCCGTGATCGTCCGTTACTCCTCGAAGGTCATGAACGGCCGCACTTCCGGATAGCCGTCATCGTCGGTTTCCCGTCCGCCTTCGGTGGACAGGCCGTAGACGGAAACGCCGCTGGGTTCCGCGGCGGGCAGCGGCTGACTCTGGGATCGGGGGAACTGACCTTCCGAGGTCTGAAAACGGGTGATGACCGGATCGGCGGGAAATTCCCGGATCTCCACCACGTCTTCCACGTACAGGGCCCGAACGCCGTTGAACAGATCGCCGTTGTCCTTCAGGTATTGAATCCGGGCGCGAAATTTTTCAACCGCCGCTTCCGGGCCTTCCGCCTGCGCCAGCATGGTGAAGTAGCCGTGGCGAGGACCCTCGTCGCCGAGTTCGTCAAAGGAAAAATGGCCAACATAGAGCATGGGACCTCCGTTTCCCAAGGTTGGGGGACCGGCCTGGAACGGGGGATGGGGGAGAAAAACGCCCAACTGCCCGTTTCGCCTTTCCGGCGAAATTCCGCGGGGAAATCCGACCGAAGAACGATCGGGGTTTCCAGGCGAAAATCGAGAAAGATTTCGAAGCCGGTTTCCCTGTATTTGCTGAAAATCCAACTATTTCACGGCGGCGGTCCAGGAACCATCGGGTAATTCCCTTATATTGCGTCCGAGAAGGCGGGGAAGGCGGACCTAGGCCGTCCCGTCGGATTCCTTCGCGGTTTCTTCCGCTTCCGGGATGTGGGATTTATCCCCTTCTCCGGCGTACCGGCCTTTGAAGGCGTTTCGGATGCCGGGATGCCGCTTTCCCAGGGCCCGGCCCAAGACGATGATCAGCAGCAGAGCCGCCACGGCCCCCACCACAAGGCCGAACCGTCCCTCCACCGCCGAGGAGCCCATCACCACCAGGGGCGTGCACAGCAAACCCTGGACGACCCAGTTGGTGAAGAAACAGTGGCGAAACCGGAACCCGGCCAAGGGCAACAGCAGATTCTTGGCGGCATAGGGCGGCCCCGGCGTGGCCATGAAGATCACGGTGTACAGCAGCTCACGGTCCTTTTCCACGGTGGGAACCCGAATATCCCGCCGTTCCAGAAACCGTCGGATGGGGGTCCGCACCAGCCGGGCGGCCAGAATCGCGACGCCCAAATGGACCGGCATGGCGAGCAAGGCCACCGCCAGGCCCGCGCCGGCGCCGAACACCGCCCCGGCGCCCACCAGAAAAGGGCTGATGGGCGCGCCCACGGCCGGCAGCAGGGCCATCAGCGCCGCGAACCGGGTCGGGTCGGCCACCGAGTGGACCAGGCTTCGCATCCGCGCCTCCAGGTCCAGATGAACCCCCGCCACCACGACGATTCCGGTCGCCGCCAGCAGGCCGACGCCCAACCACCATTTTGTCCGAAGATTCACGGGGCCCTCCGTTCGAGGCGGATGTCGGCCCAGGCGGGCAGATGATCCGAGGCCCGACGCGCCGCCTCTCCCCGAGCCACGCCCGCGGCCAGCACCCGGCAGGAATCGCTGACGAACAAATGGTCCAGCCGCAGCAGCGGCCGGGCCGCGAAAAAGGTGGGCTCTCCGTTTCCGGCGGGGCGAAGCCTTTCGCCGATGCGGCGGCAGACCGGAGATCGGGGGCCGGCGTTGAAGTCGCCGCAGAGCACCGCGGGCGCCCCATCCCGGAGCCATCCGTCGGACAATAGCGCGGCCGCCTGCCGTCGGCGTTCCAGCAGCCCCAGCCCCAGATGGGTGTTGATCAGATCGAATTCACCCCCGTCGTCGGTGTCGACGGTCAACCGAATGGCCCCGCGCCGTTCCCGACCCGGTCCCGGCGATCCGGGCAGCAGGGCGTTGCGAAAGTTTCGCACCGGCGGCCGACTCAGCACGGCCAGCCCGTAACACGCTTGCCCTTTCCGCAGAACGGGAAAAAAATGGGCGTACATCCCCAGGGCCTCCCCCAATTCCGCCGCCTGGTCCCGGCCATGGGAGCGGGCCTGGCCCACGTCCACTTCCTGCAACGCCACCAGGTCCGGGTCCAGTTCCGCCAGCACCTCGGCGATGCGCTCGATCCCCACTCGGCCGTCCAGGGTCCGGCAGCCGTGAATGTTGTAGGTGACCACCCGCAGGGCGTCGGACGGCCGTTTTTCGCCCGGCCGCGCTTTCCGACCGGCGGGCCGGCGAGGGCCTTCGTTTTCGTCCGTTTGGTCCGCCCCCCCGACACGTTCCCGAAGAACCCGGCGCAGGTCCAGCGGTCGCACCGGGTCGGTTCCCGGGTCCAGGGCGGGCGGCGAAAGGATGAAGCCCCGGCTTTCCTCCGCCCCCGGTCCTCCGTGGGCGCCGTTTTCCACCGGGAAGGTCATGGGCCGTCCCGCCGGCCGCCAGCCCGAGATGATCAGGTCCCCGGCGTCGGGATGGTCGCAAAGCGCGGCCAGATCGGCCGCCACCTGGTCCCGCAGGGGATGATCGGCCCCCAGCACCTTTTCCGCGTCCCGTTCCAGCGAAAACATGCCGGCGGGCGTCGCGGCCCGCGCCGTCTTCCCCTTCCGAAAGAGCACCAGGGGAATGGACGCTTCGTCCACCAGGGCCCGCGCGGCCGCCTCCCTGTCTTCTCGAAATTCCGGTCGAAGTTCCGTCGCGCCGCTTTTTCCGTCGCCCGGCAGATAGACGTGACCCAAGGGCCCCATGGCCGAAACCTCGATTTGGTCGATGCCGTCGGCCGGGAGCGGGTCGGCTTCGGAATCGCCGTCTCCGCGCAGCAAGTTTCCGGCCCGGCGGCGGCGGTTTTCCGGGCCGGACGCCTCCGTCTCGCCCGATTTCTCCCGCGGCGCCCCTCCGGACAGCACGCGCCGCACCGCGTCGGCCACCGTTTCCCCCCGAAGTTTTCGATAGCTTTCCACGTCCTCCTGCCCGTGGTCGGAGTAGACGACCACTCGATAATTCCGCCGGTTGGCCCGTTCGGCGGAACGGACGATGTCCCGGATGGCCCCGTCGATGCCCTTGAGGCTCCAATGGGCGAAGGCGGAGCTGGGACCCCGCCGGTGGGCCTGCTCGTCGTAGCCGATAAAATTGGCGTGAATCAGCGGAATGCCGCGAATCAGGTCGTTTTTGACCCGGAAGCGCACCAACTCCCGCAGGCCGATGCAGACCGCCACCCGCATGGGGATGAATTTCAGTTCGCCGAAAAACGACCGCCGAGCGAAAACGCCTTGGGCCGCGTCGTAGATTGCCAGGCCGATTTCCACCAGCAGGTACCCGGCCAGCCGCAGCACCGTGGTGGCGTGCAGCAGGAGAATCAAAATTGCCTTGACCGGATTGACCACCCGCAAAAAGGATTCCAGCTCCAGGGTCTGGGTGCAATAGCGGGCCTCGGAGGAGCCCCCGGTGAGGATGTCGCCGTAGGCGGTGCCTTCGGCCAAAAGCGGTTCTTTTCCGTTCCGGGCGAGGTCGGCCGCCAGCCGGTCCACGTCCAGGGGGTTCATCAACCGCACGGGACGGCCGTCCGCCCGCCGGACGTAACCGAAGGCGGGCACGGCCTGACGCACTCCGAAAAAAAGTTCGGACTGCACCGCCGGCGTGGTGGAGGGCATCCCGGGGTAGAAGGTCCGGAGAACGGTTTCTTCGGATTGAATGCGGGCGCGCAGGAACGGCATCCGTCCGTTTCGGAGAGCCGCCTCCAGTTGCGACCGGCCGAGCCCGTCGATTTGGATCGCCACCGCTCCCGGACGGCCGCTCTCCTCGGCGGGGCGGAGATTGTCCAGCAGCCGGGCCGTCAGGTGGCTTCGACCGAGGCGTCGCCGCAGACGATCCCAGGCCGCGGACAGGCGAACCAGCATTCTAATCTTCCCCGGTCCAAACCGCCTGGGCCGCGGCCGAAGCCTTCCGGGAGATGAGTTCCCATTCCACCCGCACCGCCCGCAGCAGTTCGTCCCACCCCGCGAAGTTTGTTTCAACGGGGCTCCGGGAGGTCCGCTCGCGCTCGACCTCGCCGTACACCTCCGCCAGCCGTTCGGCGCACCGTTCGCGGGAGAGTGCGTCCGCCGTCTTTCGGGCGGCGGATTCCATCCGGTTTCGTTTGTCGGGATCGTCCAGCAGCTCGCGGAGCGCCCGGGCAAAGTCTTCCTCCCCCGCCTCCGTCGGCAGCAGTCGGCCGTTTTCGCCGTCGTCCACCACCTCCCGGGCCCCGGGGGCGTCCAGGGCCACCACCGGTTTTCCCGCGGCCATGGCTTCCACCAGAACCATGCCCTGGGTTTCGGACAGCGAGGCGAAGGCGAACAGGTCCATGGCGGCGTATGCGTCCGCCAGCTCCTGGCCGGTCCGACGGCCGGCCAGCATCAGCCGGTCGGCGCATCCGGCTTCCTCGAAAATTTCTTTTATGGTTTCCGCGCCGGGGCCTTCCCCCACCACCAGAAACCGGGCCTCGGGCCGGTCGGACAACGTCCGGGCCACGGCCCGGGCCAGATAGTCCAGGTTTTTTTCCGGCGCGAGCCGGCCCAGATGCCCCGCCACCGGCGCGTCGGCGGGCAGCCCGTTGTCCGCTCGGAACCGATCGCCGTCGCCCCCCGCGAAAAACCGGGTGTCCACGCCGGTGGGGATTTCGGTCACCGGGGTTTTCACCCCGCGCCGGGCGAGCAGGCGGGCGATGGACTGGCTGGGCGCCACCACGCGATGGCAAAGGTTGGCGTATTCGGTGGACAGGTGAATGGCGAAGCGCTGCATCCGATCGGAGTCGGAGCCCACGTAATGGGTGTAGTCCTCGTAGCGGGTGTGATGGGTGAACACCAGCGGCAAACCCCGCCGGTGGGCCGCCCGCATGGCCGCGTCCCCCAGCAGAAAGGGATGATGGCTGTGAACGATGTCCGGCCCCATTTCGTCGATGGCCTCGTCGATGAGAAACGGAAGAGCGAGGCGAACCGAAAAGTCGCTGCCGTTGAAATTCTGGATGGCCGGCACGCGCAGCACCTCTTCCGAATCCTCCTCCAGCGATTCGTCGTCGGGAAAGGTCGGCGCGATGACCATCACGCGATGGCCCAGGGCCCGCAGATCTTCGGCAAAAAAGTGGACCGAACGGGCCACGCCCCCGACATGGGGCAGGTAAGTGTTGGTGAACATGCAGATTTTCATGCGGTTTCCTTCTGAATGGTCAATGTTTCCGAAGGGCTTTCCCCGGCCATGCGGGTTGCGGGAAAGCCGGGAACCGACACGACGACGGGACCGCTTCGCCGGCCGTCCGGCGGCGCGCCCCGCTCCAGCCGCACTCGGAGAGCGTCTCCGTCGGGAACGAATTCCACCGTCACGACGCCCAGGACCGTGGGCGTGGGGCCGTAGGACAGCGGCGTTCCCGCCGCCAGCCAGTCCGGCGCGACGCCCGCGCCCAGCACCAGCCCGTCGCCTTCTTCCCGGACGAAGAGGCTTCGCATCATCATCAGCCATTCGGCGGCGGCCCAGCCGTGCTGGCCGTCGCCCATGCAGCCGCCGCCCGTGATGGGGTGGACCGCTTCGGGCCATTGTCCCGTGGGGGAGGCCAGCTCGGCCACCCGGTCCACCAGGGCCCGCCACCGGTCGTCCCCGGCCCGAAGCAGGGTTTGGGCGATGTCCAGGGTGAGGTAGGCGTTGATGCCGGAATGGATCATGTCTTGGAAGAACGCGCCCCGGTGAAAACAATGGGCCATCAGGAATTCCGCCGTGGCCATCATTCGGGATTCTCCCGGCGGGGTCAGGCGAAGGGGGTAATCGGCCACCAGGGAGCCCACCGCGCCGGCGTCCATGCGGCGACGGGGCGCGGCCGGGAAGCCGCCGCCTCGCATGTCGTCCGGGGTGGCGGAGACGCTCTCCTCGATGGCCGCGAGAAAATCTTCGGCTTCGGCGGCGTACCGTTTTCCGTCGGCGGCGTCCCCGAATCGGGTCAGCAGGCGACCGGCGGCCCGAAGGCCGGCCACGCCCCAGAAATCGTCCCAGAAGTAGAAATCGTTGGGTCCCAAATGTTCCGCGCTGAATCCCGCCGGAAAGAGGCCGCCGTGCCGGTCCCCCCGTTCGCGGGGGAGCCGTTTTTTGACGATCCAGGCCGCGCCCCGGTCCATCGCCTTCAGCCATTCCGCCGACGGGGGCCGCCCCGTCAGTCGCTGAAACCGATCTAGAATCCAGAGAACCTGGCCGTTGCTGTCCCATTCGCCCTCCTGGGACTGAAAATAGCCGTTCCACTTTTGTCGGGGCGGAAAGGTGTCGAGAATTCGATGGGACCGGTCGGTCAGATTGATCCCCAGCAGGGCGTGGATCATCAGGCAGGCGTCCCGAAACCAGAAGCGCCGGTAGGTGTAGGGGCCCGGCACCGCGTCGTCGGCGGTGAGCAGGGCCAGGGTGCGCAACGCCGCGTCGTAAAGAAATTGATAACGGTCGTCGGGAACGCGCAACCGGGCCGCTTCGGCCAGGGTTTCGTTCCACGCGGTTTCCGAGGATCGAATTGCCGAGGCGCCGGACGATTCTCCCTTGATCTTCCCGCGAAAGGCGGTTTCGTCGCCCAGGGGAACCGCGAATCCCACCGGGCCGGATTCCACCGGGAACAGGGCCGCCCCGGTGGCCATGCCGACCCGGCAGTCCGCGCCGTCCCCGTCTCTCTCCCGACCCAGCCGATTGACCACGTCTCCTTCCGCGTAGGTGGAAAACAGGGTTCGAACCGGGGCTTCGCTCATCCGGATGGGCGCGTCGTCGTTGATCCGGAGGCCATGGCCGGCGGCCACCGTTCCGATGCGCTCGATGAACTGGATGCCCTCGGGGTTGTAGGGTCGCGGCGCGGCGACCAGCCAGGCCGGCCCCGGCGCGTCGGCCCGGGCGTAAATGTGAAGCCGGGGCTTTCCTTCCCGAATCCGAACGTCCACCCGGGTTTCCAGCCTCAGGCCGTTTTCCGCCATTCGGGTAATGACCGCGGGGTTCGGATCCCATCGCCATTCCTGCTCCACCGATTCCAGTCGGGAGGGGATCAGCTTGGCGCCGTCCGCCGCGACGACCCAGAAATCCAGGGACCAGCCGTCGAAATGGGGCGTGATCAGGCCCCGGGGATCGACGATGGGATACAGCGGCAGATCGGGATGGCCCACCGCCGTCCAGTTGCGGTGGGTCAGGTTGACGTGGCTGAAGGAAAAAGCCCGGGGGATGAAGGAGGGGCAGTCCGGATTGAACTGGCGTTCCACCCAGTAGGGCCAGACCCAGTCCAGGTTGTGCTGGATGGCC
>CAYFVR010000040.1:0-22630 GCA_964346545.1 uncultured Desulfobacterales bacterium
AATCCGGTTCATGCCTTTCTGTGCGGCCATCGGGGAAGCGGGAAAACGACCGAGTTGAGCCGCCTTTGCATGGACCAGACCATCCAGAAGAAATTCCTGCCGGTGTATCTCCGGGCCGAGGAGTTCGGAGGCGACGCCGCCCATTTGACGGTGGACGCGGTGTTCCTGGAAATCGGACGGAAGCTCATTCGCCTGGAGGAGGACGGCGAGCGCGTGTTGCCGAAAAGTTATGAAGCAGAGCTGGACGAGTGGGGACAGAAAGTGGTCCGGACGTTCCTGGGCGCGGAGAACATCGACGTGGAAGCAGGGGCCAAGGGGAACTGGTGGCTGGCCTATTTCCGTGCCCAACTCAAAAGCCGTCGGGAGTGGAAGGAAGAGAAAAAGCAGATTTTGGAGCCGAAAATCCACGATCTGATCGATATCGTCCAGCGAATGGCTCAGGAGGTGAAAAACCGGACGGGGCTCCAGCTTCTGGTCGTGGTGGATGATCTGGAAAAGGGCGATTCCGAGGTACACAAGGATATGCACTCCCGCCTGTTCCAGGAAAGCTATGATTTTCTGGTGCAGCCGAATTTTTCCATCGTGTACACCCTTCCTGTCTACTTTCGCGCCACGGCGGGGCGGCGGATTCCCGGGGATCAGCTTTACGCCTTTTCGGCGGTTCGGATTTACGCGAATGACCACAAATTCCGTGACAAGCCGCCGTTGGATAACGGTAGCGACGGCTATCGACTGATGTGGGATTTCGCGAAGGGACGTGTCTCCAATCTGTCCGAGCTTTGCGGCGAGGAGGAGATGGACGAACTGCTCCGGATCGGCGGGGGCCTATTCCGGGAAACGGCCCGTTCCATCCGGGAAGCGGCCTATTCCGCGCTGATGCGGGGCGGTGATCGGATTGAAAAGGAAGACGTGGAGCGGGTGTTCAACTCGGTGAAAAAAGAGTACCAGCCAATGATCCGGGGGAAGGCAATCCAGATTTTGTGGGAAGTGGACAAGGCCGAGCAGGGTTGGGTGGATGGGGTAGAGCCGTATCTTCAATCCCGAGCCGTGGTCGAATACGAAAACGGCGATTTGTGGCTTGACCTGCGCTATGTGCTCAAAAGCTACGTCCGGGGTCTCGCCAAGGCCGAATCGGAGGGGTAATCCTGCCATGGATCCAACGAATTCCCTCTTTTCTCCCATTCAAGATGGGAATATCCTCCCATCCTTCACGCCCATCGTCGAGGAGATCGTGGACCGGTCCCGGCGCGCGGCCGAAACCAATCTCCCCCTGTTCATCATTGTTCAATACGATCACGAATCCGACAAAATTTCGTTTCAAGAAAAGCTGAAAAAAGCCTTGGTCCAAGATGGATTGCGGGTGCGGGAATTCGATCCCGTACACAACGAAGCCCATGGTACGGGGAAATTGTATCCGCTGCTGGCGAAAGCCTCGACCGAGCACGCGATCTGCTTGGTGTTTGGATTGCCCCGGACGGACGGCGAAATCCGCGCCGACCATGAGTTTGTCCATTATCTGAACATTTACCGGGACCGGATCGTCCATGAGCGAATCCGGATGATCCTGATGCTTCCCGCCCGGGACGCCGAGCAGTTTATCTTCTCGGCGGGGGACTTGTGGGGTTTCCGCCATGCCACCTATTGGCTGGAACGGCCAGCGATAAAATCATCGGATTTTCAGTGGTCCCGGATGGAAAGGCAAGCGGCGAATTTGACGGTTCCCGAACCGGACATGGCTGAAATCCAGGCGCATATCCGGAACACTAAGCCGTTGATTGACGAAACTCGGGATTCTTCCGAAAAGGCGAAATTATATCTTCAGCTTTGCGAATGGCTCTTCCAAAGAAATGCACATGATCCCGCTTTGGAAGCCGCAATGGAAGGCTTGCAGAAGTTGGAAGATAAAAATTCCAGCACGAGAGCAGATTTAGAATATTGGGTAGGAGTATTGCTCGCAAAGAGGAATCATTTGGTGGACGCAGTTAGCCATCTTAAGATGGCCTTACTGCTCAACAAAGAGAATGATTGGGGAGTTCCGAAGAAAGAGGCCATGTTCTTGCAAGCATTGAGTTATGTTCAAATGCTTTTGGCCGATGTTAATGACTCACATGAATCACTGTTATCGGCCCTTTTTCTCTATAGGAAAATCGGCAACCATTCGGATGAAGCCTTTTGTTTAGAAAGTTTGGGCAATCTTCAGAAACGGATGGACGATTTTTCCGAAGCGAAGTCATTCTACGAAGCGGCTTTAACCATCTATCAGGGAATCGGAGATCGGCTAAGCGAGGCAAATTGCCTTTGTCGGATAGGTGATCTCCAGATGCTAATGGATGACCTTTCCGGTGCCAAGTCATCATACGGCGCGGCGCTTTCAATCTACCACGAGACTGGGGCAAAGCAGGGCGAGGCCGATTGTCTGAAGAGTTTGGGCGATCTTCAGGAAGAGATTTCCGATTATTCCGGAGCGGAGTCTTCCCTCGGTGCGGCACTTTCTGTCTATCGGGAAATCGGGGATCGCTTGGGCGAAGCAAATTGTATTAAGAGCTTGGGCGATCTACGTATGTCGATTTCTGATTATTCTGGTGCCGAGTCATGGTACGACGCAGCGCTTTCTATTTATCGGGAAATTGGGGCAAAAGAGGGCGAGGGAAAATGCCTTTTATCCCAAGGGTTGTTGTTGCTGGCGGAGGGAAAAACGACCAAAGCTTTCCGAAGACCTTGGGAAGCTTTGAAGCTCTACGAGACAATCGATGATACAATGGGCCAAGAAGCCGCCCTAGGCTACCTTGGTCGCCTCGCCAGCGCAGTAAACTCGGTGGATCAAGCCCTTCTCCTGGCCGAAGCTTCGCTTGACATCGGTCGCCGAATCGGCGACCGTTTCGGCCAGTCCATCACACTCCAATTGCAACTAAAAATCTGGCAGGGAGCGGACGAATTCATGCCGATTCTGGCAGCCTCAATGCTCCTACGAGAAATACTCGCACAAATAGGCAATTCCCAAGAAGCGGCCCAGTACGCCGCCGCATTGGAGCAACTCCAATCCCAACTTCCGCCGGAAGCCTTCCAGGCCATGGAAAAAGACCCCGAATCCATCCGCGCCGCCGCCATCGCCGAGGCCCGGGAACGCTTCGCCCGAACCGGCCGCGACCTCTTCGATCCTCCGCCCGAACCGGAATAACCCCCCTTCACGCCCCCGGCGCCCGCTGTCGCCCATACCAATACGTCTCCGCCACCCGATCCATCCACCCCTTGCCCAACATCGATCCCACCCCCCATTTGAACGCCAAATTGAAGTAGTGCCAATCCCCGTGCTTGTCGAATTTCCGGGTGGAGGCCACCGCCTTGGCCGAGGTCAGCCGCGCCAGCCCCCGCCCGCTCCGCCGACCCAATGCCCTCAAATCGGTCAAAAAAGCGATGTCTTCCGCGAAGGCATGGGATTCTTGGTAGCCGCCCACCGCCTGGAAATCCGCCCGCCGGCAAAACACCGCGCCGGAATCGAATTGGGTCAGCCACAACAACGGCCACGCCAGCGCAATCGTCAGGGCCAATCCCATGGAATACCGCTCCAGCCGAACCCCGGTCGCTCCGCCAACAACCCGCCCGGAGCGGACTGCGGCGTCAATGACGTTGAACGTCTCCGGATGAATCCACCCGTCGGCGTCCGTAAACACGAACACCGCCCCCCGCGCCGCCCTCGCCCCCGCGTTCCGCACCGCCGCGATGTTCCGTTTTTCCTCCCTCGCCACTCGGCACCCCATCCGCCGGGCGATCTCCGCCGTCTCGTCCTCGGATTGGTTGTTCGCCACCACGATTTCGATCTCGTTCAGGCCGCCCCGGTACCGCCGCCGGGCCAAATGGGCCGACCGCAGCAATCGCGGCAAAAAGGCCGCCTCGTTGTAGGCGGGGACGATCAGCGAAAATCGTGGTCGAACCATGGCGTTTCCTCGATAAACGATTGTGGTGGGGCGAGAATTGGATTACGATTTTCGATACATTCCCCTCGCCGGGAATGATGCCTCCGCGTTATGCGGTCTGGATCGTGCCGGGCGGAATTTGGCCCTTCGACCGAAAACTCCGAAAAAGAGAGCATAAAATGGATACCGTAAAAGCTCAAGCCAAAGAAATGCTGGATCATCTGCCCGATGAAGCGACCTGGGAGGATCTGATGCAACAGATTTATGTCCGGCAGACGATCGAGGCGGGAATCAGGGATGCCGATGCGGGGAGGGTCCAAGATGTCGGCGAAGTTCGACGGACATTTGGACTCCCCGAATGAAGGTGGTCTGGACGGAGAATGCCGTCCGTCATCTTCACGGCATTCATGATTTCATCGCCCTGAATTCTGTCACCTACGCGAAACGAACCATTGACCGAATCACCCGGCGTTCCGAACAGATTGCCGATCATCCCCTTTCGGGGCGGAAGGTCCCGGAGTTCGACGCCGAAGACATCCGAGAGCTAATTGAATCGCCGTATCGGATCGTTTATCGGGTCCATGCCAAAAGGGTTGAGGTGTTGGGCGTGATTCATGGGGCTCGCCTATTGAGACACCTGGATTTTACATCCTGAAATAATTTTTCTGTTCCGCACCAACAATTCGTCGCGGCTCGAATCCCGCCGGATTGACGGGTTCCGCGCGACACGCTCGGTGCCGCCGGTCGTTTCCTCCGCGAAGACACCGCAGCCCCGGCTTATCCGCCGCGAATCGACGAGTGCAACTCATCGCTCCCGGGGACCGATCCTCACGCCATTTGACATCCCGCCCTCCAATGCCGATTTTTTCCCAATACCTTTTCTGGAGAGATCATGCTTGTCAAACTGTTTTTCGCGTTTACCCTGATCCCGGCGCTGGAGATTTTTCTCTTTATCGAGATCGGGAAATCCATCGGCACCCTCAACACCTTCGTCCTGGTCATCCTCAGCGGAATGGCCGGGGCCTGGCTCGCCAAAATACAGGGGTTGGAAACCATGATGCGGGTGCGCCGGAATCTGGACAACGGAATCATGCCGGCCGAAGAGCTGATCGACGCCCTCATCATCTTCGCCGCCGGAATCGTCTTGCTCACGCCCGGATTTTTCACCGACATCGTCGGCCTGTCGCTCCTGTTTCCGCCCTCCCGGTTTCATTTCAAACGATTCCTCCGCCGTCGGTTCGGCCACTGGGTTCAGCAGGGGAACGTGCAGGTACGCCGGTTCCCGTAAGCCGCGCGGAGACCCTAAACCGACCCGCCCTTCCCCGCCGAATCCTCCGGTAGGAATTTCCCGAGTCCATCGAGGCGTTCAACCCGATGGGATTTCGGGTTTTCCCGCCTTGCCCGCGATTGTCCGATCTGATACAGACCCTCCGAACATGCGGCCGCTCCCCGGCCCCTCCGGAATCGATCCGGCCGATCCTTCCTTCCCAACGGCCGAAAATCACCAGAGACCGGGCCGGGTTCATCGTCGGGAATCGGTCCCGGCGACGAACCTTTGCGCCGTCTCACCCGCAACTCGGGAAATCCCGGTTTCCCCTGGATCGGATCGCCGCCTTTATGGACAAAATCTTCGTGGAGGGGGGCCGCCCCCTCAACGGCCTCGTGCGCATCAGCGGGGCGAAAAACGCCGCCCTCCCCATTCTCGCCGCTTCCCTTCTCACCGAGGGCGGCTGGAACACCTTCCGGAACGTCCCCGAACTGCACGACATTCAGAGCATTTGCCAAATGCTCCAGTACCTCGGCGCCCAGGTCGATTGCGCGGGGGAAACCATTCGCGTCAAGGCCAACGGGCTGAACACCACCGAAGCCCCCTACGATTTGGTGCGGAAAATGCGGGCGTCCATCCTGGTGCTGGGGCCGCTGGTGGCCCGTCTGAAAAAGGCCCGTGTCTCCCTGCCCGGCGGCTGCGCCATCGGGGCGCGGCCCATCAATCTGCACCTCAAGGGGCTTGCCCTCATGGGGGCGGAAATCACGCTGGAGCACGGCTACGTGGAAGCCAAGGCCGATCGGCTCAAAGGCGCGGACATCTACCTGGACATGCCCACCGTCACCGGCACCGAAAACTTGATGATGGCCGCGGCGCTGGCGGACGGCAAAACCGTGTTGCGCAACGCGGCCCGGGAGCCGGAAATCGTCGCCCTGGCCGACGCCATCAACGCCATGGGCGGCGACGTTCGGGACGCGGGAACCTCGGTGATCACCATCAACGGCGTGCCCGCCCTTCATCCGGCCGACGTGACCATCATCCCCGACCGGATCGAGGCGGGCACCTTTCTGGTTTCCGCCGCGCTTACCCGGGGAGACGTGACGCTGACCCATTGCGAGCCGGACCATCTCCGGGCCGTGCTCAACAAGCTGCGGCAGGTCGGCGTCGGGATCGAGGTGGACGGAACCGCCATCCGGGCCGTGGGACCCGAGCGCATCGCCAGCTTGGACCTGAAAACCCTGCCCTATCCCGGATTCCCCACCGACATGCAGGCCCAGTTCATGGTGCTGATGTCGGTGGCCGACGGCATGAGCGTCATTTCCGAAACCATTTTCGAAAACCGGTTCATCCACGTCAGCGAGCTTCGGCGGCTGGGCGCCGACATCCGGGTTTCCGGCAACGCGGCGGTGATCAACGGCGCGGCCCAACTCTCCGGCGCGCCGGTCATGGCCACCGACCTGCGGGCCAGCGCGTCCCTGATCCTGGCGGGGCTGGTCGCCACCGGTCGCACCGAGGTGAACCGGGTCTATCATCTGGACCGCGGCTATCATGCCATCGAGAAAAAATTCGCCGCCCTCGGCGCCGCCATCGAGCGGGTCCGCTGAACCGTTCGATCCCGGGATCGGCCCAGCGGTCGGTCCCGGGATCGATCCGGAGGCCGGTTCGCCGGAGGCGGGCGTCGATTCCGGCGTTTTCGTCCGGCCGTTGATTCCGCCGGTCCTGGCCTTCGCCGCCGGGATCGTTTGCGGCGACGCCTTCCCCGGCTTTCGGGCGGCGGGATGGGGGATCGCCCTTTCCGCCGTCCTCGGGCTTTTCGCCGGTTGGCGGTCGGGCCGATTCGTCCGCGTCGCCCCGATCCTCCTCTTCGCGGCCCTGGGTTATCTCTCCATCCAACCCTGGGCCGCGCCCCGCTTTCCCCAAGACCACATCGTCCACGCCGCCGACGGCGAATATCATCGGATTTCCGGCCGTCTCGCCGGTGCGCCGGAGGACCGATTCCGTAGCTTCCGGTTCGTTCTGACCCAGGTCCGGGTGGACGGTCGCCCATTTTCGGGCCGGGTCCGTATCGGGGCGGACGCGGAATCGCCCCGCCCCCGGGCCGGAGACCGCGTGGTGCTCGCCGGACGCCTCAAGCGCATTCGCTCGTTCCGGAATCCGGGCGGCTTCGACTACGAACGGTTCATGGCTTTCCGGGGCCTGTACGCCAAAGCCTGGGCCCGGGACGGAACGCTCCGGGTTCGGCCGGAGGACGCCGAGGTTTCTCCGGCCGACCGGATCGACCGGATTCGGTCTCGAATTTCCGCCGCCATCGCCCGAACGGTTCCGGGAGAGTCGGGCGCGGTCCTTCGCGCTCTGGTCGTGGGCGACAAGGGCGGGATCACCCTCGACCTTCGGGACCGTTTCGCCCGGGCCGGGGTGGCCCATCTGCTGGCCATTTCGGGGCTCCACATCGCCATCGTCGGCGGCCTCGCCTACGGCTTCTTCCGCTGGACCCTGGTCTGGGTTCCCGCCCTGGTCCGGCGGGGCTGGGTCTCCCGAAGCGCCCTGTTTCTCGCGTTGGGGCCGGTTCTGGGCTACGGACTTCTCTCCGGCGGATCGCCGTCCACCCTGCGGGCGGTGGGAACCGCCGTTCTGGTCCTGGTCGCCCTGTTCGCCGGCCGCCCGCCCGACCCGGCCAATCTGCTGGCGCTGATCGCCTTCTTGCTCCTCGCCCTCCATCCGCCCGCCCTCTTTTCCATCGGCTTTCAACTTTCCTTCGCCGCGGTGGGGTCCATCCTGCTGGGCATGTGGGCGGTCGAACGAAAAAAGCCTCCGGATCGTTCTCGCCGAGAACAAGGGCTCTGGCCATGGCTTCGTCGATGGCTGATGGGCGCCGCCTTGGTCTCCGTTTTCGCCATTCTGGGAACCCTGCCGCTGACCATGCGCCATTTCAACCAATTGGTCTTGTCCGGGCTGATCGCCAATTTCATCTTCATTCCGCTCGTCGGCGTCGGGGCCGTCTCCGCCGGGCTTTTGGGGGCGGGCCTGTTTTTCGTTTCCCCGGCCGCCGCGGAATTTTTCTTCCACGTCGGCGGCCTTCTGATTTCCTTCGGGCTTCCGATAATCTCCATCTTCGCCGATTTCCGCTTGGGATCATTCCGGACTTTCACGCCCACCGGCCTGGAAATCGGGCTCTACTATCTCGTCGGAGTCGCTTTCCTTCTGTTTTTCACCACGAACCCCGACGCGCGGCCCGAACTCCGAAAGCGGGCCGGACGGGTCGCCCTGGCGGGGATTCTGCTGCTGACGGCGGACGCCGCCTGGTGGTTCCATCACCGGCTGGGGCGTTCGGAACTGCGGGTGACCGCCCTGGACGTGGGCCAGGGCTCGGCCACGCTGCTGGAATTTCCCGGCGGGGCGACGGCCCTGGTGGACGGCGGCGGGTTTTACGACAACCGGGTCTTCGACCTGGGCCGCTACGTGGTGGCTCCGCTGCTATACCGGAAGCGGATTCTCACCTTGGACTTGGTGGTCCTCAGCCATGCCGACACCGATCATCTCAACGGCTTGCTGTACGTCCTGGAGCATTTCAAAATTCGGGAATTCTGGACGCCGGACCTGGGGGCGGAAGGATGGTCGATGGACCGGCTCCGGGAATTCCTGGACGGTCGCGGGATTTCCGCCCCGCCGTTCCGTGCTCTGCCCCGACGGCGCGAGATGGGAACGGCCACGCTGGAGATTCTCCATCCGCCGCCGGACTGGCCCGAAGCCCCCGCCTTCGCCGCGGGCTGGGGCGCGTCGGACAACAACCGGTCCCTCGTGCTCCGCGTCGCCCTGGGAGAAGTGTCCTTTTTGCTGCCGGGGGACATCGAAGCCGAGGCGGAAACGGCTCTGGTCGCCCGCGCCGGGGATCGGCTTCGGAGCACGGTTCTGCTGGCGCCGCATCACGGCTCGGATACCTCCAGCGATCCCGCCTTCATTCAACGGGTGGCGCCCCGGTTCGTGGCGGCCTCGGCCGGATACCGCAATCGCTTCGGCTTTCCCGCGCCGGCGGTGGTGGAGCGGTACCGGAGCCGCGGCCGCCGGTTTTTCCGCACCGACCGGCACGGGGCGGTGGAATGGGCGACGGACGGGAACGCCATCCGGGTTCGCGTTTGGAGAACGCCCGCCGGCGATACCGGTTGACATGCCCCTTCCCCTCCCGTAGAGTTTTGATCTCTTTTCATCCACCCCAGCCTCGGCGCTCCGGCGTCCCGGAACAACGTTATGGCCCGCTCCCGGCTGTATCTGATGCCCGAAGATCACGACCATTTTCTCCGCATTTTCCCGGAGGCGCGCGCCCTGCCGTGGACCCATTTTCCCGAGGCCGGCTACTGGCGGGTGGAATTCGACCCCGACGCGCCCACGCCGGCGGAAATCGCCGCGCTGGGGGACAGTCGGGCCATCTGCCTGGAACGGCTGGGGCGGCTGGGGTACACGGAGCCGCCGGCCGAGGAGGAAGACGTCGATCCCGGAGCCCCGGGGGGCGCCTACGCCGGAGACGGCGCGGGGCCGCCTCTGGCGCGGCCCTTTCTCCTGCTGCTGCTGATTTTGACGGTGGTGGGGAGCGGGACCGTCTTTCTGATTTCCCGGGGACCCGCGCCCATGGCCGTGCCCTCGCCGAAGACGGCCGAATCGGGGCGATCGGAGCCGGAGGCCGCGTCGCCTTCCGACCCGATGTCCGACCCGGCGGGCGTTTCGGCGTTCCGGCCTTTGGACGCCGATATCATCGCGCTGCTGGATCAATGCCGCCGCTATTTTCAAAACGGGAACCTGACCGTCGGAGAAGCGGACGACGCGCTGGAATGCTATCGGCGGGTGCTCGCCCACGTGCCGGACAACATGGAAGCTCTGGGCGGGCTGCGGCGGATCGAAAAGCATTTCATCGCCCGGGCCGAAGCGGCTTTGAATCGCTCCGATCCCGCGGCCGCCGGCCAGTTTCTGGCCTTTCTGGACCGGGTCAACCCCGATTCCGTCCATCTGGCCCGGCTGTGGGAAGATTTGGAACGGTTGCGGAAACGGCCGCCGGCCTCGGCGGTTTCGCCGGAACCTCCGCCCGAGGAAACCGGCCCGATCCCCGCGGAATCCGCCGGTGTCTCCTCTTCCCCCCCGGCCTCGTCCGTTTCGGGTTCCGGCGCCGAACGAAGGCCGGATTCCGGTTCGGCCGGCGCCGGTTCCGCCGACGGGGGGAATGGGGAAAAGAGTTATGATACCGACGCGCTGATTCGGGAATCGCTGGGCACCGGATTTGAGCCCACCGGAGAAGGGGCCGATTGAACCGGCCCAACGGCCGATTCATCCCTGAATTTCAAAGGATTACTCCGAACGCAGGGGCCGGATTCAATGGTTTTGCGTTTGGTGGGAGGTCGCTTTTGCAATCCAAACGGGAAAGTCGGTCGGTTCGCCGGCGGACGTGGTTTTTCGCGTGGGCCGCGGCGCCGCTGTTCGGCCTTTTGACGGCCTGCGCGAACCTGCCCGCAAACATCGGCAACCGGTATCCCATCCCCCTTCCGGCGGCGGTTCGGTTTTTGGCCGAATCCCTCTATCCCGAGGTGGACCGGCGGTGGAGGCCGTCGATTTCGCCGCCGCTGGTGGTGATCGATCCCTTCTACTCTCCGGAGACCGGCGAGGTGCCGCGGGTCAGCCGCCGCATCGACGAACTGCTGACGGCGGCCGCCGGCCCGAAGGTACGGGTGCGGCGCATGAACGCCGCCAATCTCCGGGAGGCCGACTACGTCCTCAACGGCCGAATCGTCCAGGCGGAATTCCGGGTCCCGGGCCGAGAGGAGACCGCCCCCTACTGGCGGCTGCTGGCCATGGTGGTGGACCTGAAGGACGGCGCGGTGGTGGCCCGGGCCAATGTCTGGGTGTCGGATCGGGACCTGGACGTCCGGCCCATTCCCTTCCACGAGGACAGCCCGGTCTTCTTCAACAACCTGCCCCGCGAGCCCCGTTCCGGATCGGAATACGTGGACGGACTTCGGGCGGCGGCCCTTTTGGCCGAGGCCGAGGAAAAATACGGGGCGGGCGACTACGCGGGGGCGCTGGAACGGCTCCGCCAAATCGTGGCGGCGGATACGGGGCCGCTGATGAAGGCCTGGTCCGGCATGTACAGCGCCCATCGCCGGTTGGGCCAGACCGAGGCGATGATCCATGCGTTCGACCGGCTGATCGCCGTGAGCGTGGAGCGGTACGGGGTTTTGACCTTGAAGCTTCTCTTCCAGGTCAATTCCACGGAATTCTGGCCCGACCCGGAGCTGCGACGCCAGTACGACCTGTGGCTGGCGCGTCTGGGACGGTATTTCCGGGAACATCCCGAGGTCTGCATACGACTGGAAGGCCATTGCAGCCGGACGGGACCTGAAACCTTCAACGCCCGGCTTTCCCTGGAAAGGGCCTTGCGCGTCTCGCGGCTCCTGGCGTCCCATTATCCCGGCATCCGGTCCCGGACCCGGGCGGTGGGACGCGGATTTTCCGAAACCATTCTCGGCATCGGCACCGACGACGCCCGGGATCTGATCGACCGCCGGGTGGCCTTTGAAATCATCGATTGCGACACCGTCAACCAAAGGAGCGAACCATGAAAGAGGTTGTGATTGCCTCCGCCTGCCGCACGGCCATCGGCGCCTTCGGCGGAACCCTCAAGGACGTCCATGCGGCCAATTTGGCCGCCGTGACCATGAAGGCCGCCGTGGAGCGGGCCGGGATCGACCCGGCAACCATCGACGACATCCGGTACGGTTGTTGCCTGGAGCCGTCCGATTCCCTGAACGTGGCCCGGGTGGCCATGCTCATGGCGGGTCTTCCCGATCGGACGCCCGCCGTCACCATCAACCGGGTCTGCGTGTCCGGCATGGAGGCGGTGATTTCCGGCGCGGCCATGATCCAGGCCGGCATGGCCGACGTGATTTTGGCGGGCGGAACCGAACAGATGTCGGCGACGCCCTACGAATTGCCCGGCGCCCGCTGGGGCTATCGGCTCCAGGACAACACCGTGGTGGACAGCATGATGCGGGCCCTGCACTGCGGCTCCCATCTCCTGCCCCATCCGGAGTCGGGCCCGGTGAACGCCGAGGAAGCGCCCCTGAGCCATTTCGTGGGCAAGCCCTACATCATGGGCCATACCGCCGAGTTTGTCGCCCAATATCTGGACATTTCCCGGGAGGAGATGGACGAGGTGGCCCTGCGAAGCCACAATGGCGCGGAACGGGCGAACCGGGAGGGCGATTTCGCCGAGGAAATCGTTCCCGTGGAAGTGCCCCAACGCAAGAAGGACCCCGTCGTCTTCGACAAGGACGAGCATTTTCGGCCCGGCATTACCCTGGAGAAGCTCGCCGGCCTGCCGCCGGCCTTCGTGCCCAAAACCGGCAAGGTGACCGCCGGCAACGCCAGCGGCCTCAACGACGGTTCGGCGGGGATGGTCATCATGTCGGCGGAGAAGGCGAAGGAATTGGGCGTGACGCCGCTGGCCCGGATCAAGGCGGTGGGCAAGGGCGGATGCCATCCGTCCATCATGGGCCTTTCGCCGGTGCCGGCGGTCCAGGACCTGACGAATCGGAGCGGCCTGAAGGTGGCCGATTTCGAGGCGGTGGAGGTCAACGAGGCCTTCGCGGCCCAGTACATCGGCTGCGAGCGGGAGCTGGGGCTGAACCGGGAGATCACCAACGTCAACGGCTCCGGGATCGGCCTGGGCCACCCCATCGGCGCCACCGGCTGTCGGATCATGGTGACGCTGCTGCACGTTCTGAAGAAGCGGGGCAAAAGCCTGGGAATGGCCACGCTCTGCGGCGGCGGGGGGGTGAGCATGGCCTGCGCGGTGGAGATGATCTGACGTCTTTTTTCCACCGGCGTTCCGGATGTAAACGCAATGCCGTTCGTCCCGGCGAAAAATGGTGGGGCGTATCGCATACGCCGGCGTCCCATCCGAAATTGAACGGCATTGGCTTCAAACGCGGCGGCTTCGAACCGGAAAATCGGTTCGGAGCCGCCGTTCTTATTCGGGCAGCTTGCGGGTGACGACCACCCGGGCCCAGGTTTCGCCGTCGGTTCCCAGCACCTCCAGGAAAAATTCGCGGCCCGCGTAGTGGAAAATCCGTCGGTCTCCGATGCCCACGTCGTCCAGGTGGATCATATCCAGCAGCGGAAGGGTGATTTCAAAGTTGGCCGCCGGAAACCCGGCCGACCGGGCGTGGAATCCGGTCAGATGGATTAGCACTTGGCCTTCGAAGAGCTTCATCGGAGAATTTCGATACAGTCGCCGGGGCGGAAGCGCCACCGGGTCCCCCATGTCGAACCGGCCGCCGGGCTGACGGATGTCCCGTTCCAGCCGGGCGATGGTGGTCCGATGTTCGAACACCCGCCGCTCCATGGCCTCCAGGGCGGCGTTCGTTCGTTCCAGGGTTCGGTTCATCCCGTCCCGATTCCGTTCCAGCTCGTCCAGCCGGGCGTCCAGGGACCGGGTGGTCTGGAGCATGGCGTCGCCCAGATCCCGCAGTTCGGCCCGAACCGACCGGAGTTCTCGCCGCAGCACTTCCTCGGGCGATGGTTCCGCCTTTTCGGCGCTTCGGGTTTCATCTTCGCCGTTTCGGCTCGCGGCGGAATCGCCCGTCGCCGGAGGCCGCGGGCCTCCTTCGCCCCGGGTGCCCACCGTTCTTCCCCCCTTGTCCAATTGTTCCCGCACCTCCGCGATGCGTTCGGGATCGGTTTCTCGATCCGTCCGATTGGAGTCGGTTCCGGATGGTTTCTCCGCGTCGGGCCTGGCGGATGAATCGCCGTTCGTTTCGTCGGCCTCCCCGTTTTTGTCGGCCGGGTCATCCTGGGAAAAAGGATTGGGAAGCTCGGGCGTCGGATCGCCGTTGTTTATCATGAAAAACACGGCGTACAACAAGACCAGGACCAGGACCGTGAGAATCACCTTGGCCGTGGCCGAGCCGGCGTTTCGAGGCAAGGTTCGACGGGTCATCGGCGTCTCTCGCGGGGTTCCGGCCAGCCCGCGGCGCGTTCCACCCGCTGGCGGAGCCAAGTGCGCACCATTCGGTTGGCCTCGATTTTGGCCGACCCCACCGCCACGATGCGGCCTCGTCGGGTTTCGATCATCCGAAGGTTGACGTCCACGTAGTCGCCGCCGTCGGTCACCACGCCGGTTTCGATGATGTCGATGTCGTAAAGTTGACCCAGGTATATGGCCAGGTGGCCGTCGATGCCTCCGGGGTTCCGGATGTTTTGGAGACGCAGCTCTTCCAGCACGTCCTTGAGCAGGAACCGTTCCACGATGTTGAAATTGGCGGCGACGTCTTTCTGCAAAAAGGTGAAGGTGAGGGTTTTTTCCGTGACGTAATGGTGGAACCGGCTGACGGTGCGGCGGTCGATGTCCGAAATTTCCAGGAATCCCATGCGATGTTTTTCACGGTCGTGCCGTTTGTATTCGGGGCGGAGGGTGGAAACCATCTGGCGAACCGCCTCGGAAATCCGGCGGTCGATTTCCACTTCGGGGGAATAGCCCTGGAGCATCTGCTCTTCCACCTGGCGAAGTTGGCGGAAGTCCTCGTCCGTCAGCGGAATCTCCTGGATGTCGCCCGTGGCGGCGCAACCGGCCAGCAGGAGAAGGCCGACGGCCAGCCACCCGGCCGCAAGTCTGAGGTGGAAATGGCGGTCCAATTTCATTCCGGCGGCTCCTCGGGCGGTTTTCCCGCGTCGGATTCGATTCGGGACGGTTCCGTCTCCGGTTCGTCGGATTCCACGGGCAGCGGGGCGCGCTCCCATTCCCGGCCGCCTTTCCGGCGGAATTCATCCCGGCGCCAGTGGTTTTTGAGCTTTTCGGCGTATTCGGCGTGCAGTTTGCCCTCGAACACCTCGTAATAGTCCGGGTCTTCGGCCCGAAGCTTCCGCAACAGATAGGCGCCGGTTTCCACCGGGGTGAATCGCATGGCCTTGGGCACCTCCTTTTCCCTGATCCGGGAAACCAGTTGGTACGCCGGCCCGGCCTGTCCTTTTTTAAGGACATCCTCCATCAGCGAGCCATTGACCCGGGCCACCAGACTCAGAATCTCGTTGACCTTTTGGCGCTTTTCCGGATCGTTGGAAATCATGGGCAGCGTCAACAGCAGTTCCACGAAAACACCGGCCTTGAAACTCTTCTCCGGATGATTGGCGTAGGCGTGGATCACCGCCGCGGCCGCGGTGGTTTTGCAGCGAACCAGAAACTGGGCGGCCTGGGGAAAGGCCCATTTTTTTCTGAACCAGTCGTTGCCGACGATTCGCTCCTCCCGCGGGGCCAGTTGATCGAACTTCCCTTCCAGCAGCTCCACCGCCAGCGCCGGTTTGCCCCACCGCACCAGCCAATTGATGGTGGCGGGACGAATGGAGACCAGGGAGGCGTACAGATGAAAAAACCAGGATTTGATGTAATTCCAGAAGGCTCGCATTACGGCTTGGACAGGATGCTTTGAATGGATTTGAGGATGTCGGGCGGCAGAACCACCAGCTTGGCGTTGTCCGAGGCGGAAAGCTTTTCCAGGGTTTCGATGTACTGCTTGCCCAGCATGAACTCGGCCGGGAAGGGGTTGTCCCCGACGGCATCCTGCAATTTGCGGAGGATCCGTTCCGTGGCCTCCGCCAGAACGGTTTCGGAATCGGCCCGCAACCGGGCGGCCTCCAGCTCGCCCTGGGCCTCCTGGATGGCGGCTTTTTTCCGGGCCTTGGCCTGGGTGATGGTGGCCTCTTTGCGCCGTTCCGCCGCGGCCCGCTCGTTCATGGCCTTGGCGATCTCCTCGTCCGGCTCCACGTCCTTGATTTCCACGGTCATCAGGCTGATGCCCCAGCCGGACAGGTCCTCGATCAATTTGTTGGAGACCCGGTTTTTGATCTCCTCCCGGTTGCTCACCGCCTGGTTGAGGTCCATGTTGGCCACCACGCTGCGCAGGCCGGTCTGAATCAGGCTGGAAACCGCGTCCCGGGAATTGAGGGTTTTGTACACCGCCTTCTGGGGATCGGTCACCCGGATAAAGGCGATGGCGTTGATTTTGAGCTGGGCGTAGTCCTGGGTGATGACGCTCTGAGAGGGAATGTCGATCTGCTGGTCCATGGTGACCACGCGGGCCCGAACCCGTTCGATCGCCGGGATCATGAAGTTAATCCCCGGTTCCATCACTTTCTGAAACTTCCCGAGCCGCTCCACCACCATGCGCTCGCCCTGGGGGACGGTCTGAAGCCCCCAGATCGCCAGCCCCAGCAGCAGGCCCGCCGCCAGAAGAAGATAAACGACCATAGTCTGTTTCCTCGATGGGCGGCGCGGCGTTTCCGCGGAATTCCGCCGGTTCCTCCGTCGTCGAATTCCCGGGGGCGGACGCCAAGGGGCGGGCCAGGACCGCCACCCCCTCGGGTCCGTCCGGCTCGGCGTCCCCCAGCCCCATCTCCCCCAGCCGGCGGGCCGACGGGGTCAGCCGGTGTTCCAGGGAGCCGACCGCCTTGTTGTAGCCGCCGACGGTTCGGTTGAGCAGGCGGCCCAGCTCGGCCATCCGCTCGTTGAAGGTGGCCAGCCGGCGGTAGAGTTCCCGCCCCTCGGCGGCCACCCGGCGGGCGTTTTCGGTCGTTTGGCGCTGCTGCCAGCCCCAGGCCACCGACCGCAACAGCGCGATCAGCGTGACCGGCGAGGCGATGAGCACCCGCTGATCCACGGCGAATTCCAGCAGCCCCGGTTCGGCCTCGAATGCCGCGCCCAGGCAGGCTTCGCTGGGGACGAACATCACCACGAAATCCGGCGCCGGGTCGAACTGGGCCCAGTAGCGCTTCCCGGCCAGCTCCCGAACCCGGGCCTGAATGGCGCGGACGTGATCGGCCATTCGACGGCGGCGCTCCGCTTCCCCCTCCGCCTCCGCCGCGTCCAGGTAGGCCTCCAGCGGCGCCTTGGCGTCCACCGGCAGCACCCCCTCGCCGGGAAGATGCACCAGCAGGTCGGGCCGGCCGCTTTCTCCGGATTTCTGCTCGGAGAAGGCCACGTGCCGGGTCATGCCCGACATTTCCACCACCCGCCGGAGCTGCAATTCCCCCCATCGGCCGCGCACCGTCGGAGACCGCAGGGCCTGGGTCAGGCCGAGGGTGGCGGAATGGAGCGCGGCCTGGGCCCGGCTCAACTCGCGGATGCCGGCTTCCAACCCCTGGTAGGCCCCTTCCCGTTTTTGCTCCAGCTCCCGGATGTGGCCTTCCAGGGTCGAAAGGCTTTCCTTCACCGGGTGGACCATTCGGCCCATTTCGGCCTTCTGCGCGCGCCAGTCGCCTTGGATTTGCTCCAGCAGGTGGTGGCCGGATTCCCGGGTCTGGCGCAGGAAGGATTCGGCGTTGGCGGCCAGCGACTTCCCCGCCAGGGATTCGAAAGATTCCCGGAGACGGGTTTCGGCCCGCTCCGTCCAGGCCAGCCTCTCCGCGTCGTCCCGGCGGGCCTGCTCCAGCCGGGCCGCCTCGGTCGCGGCCGCGTCCCGTTCGGATCGGATCGCGCGGCATTCGGAAAGCAACCGATCCCGTTCCGTCGCGGCCGCGTCCCGCTCGGCGGAAACTCCGGACAGGCGAACCCGCAGGTCGGCCTCGTCCCGCCGGGCCGCCGCCCGGGTCCACAGCCAGCCGATCAGCAGCCCGGCCAGCAGCCCGGCGCCGCCGGCCGCGGCCAGGGGAATCCAGGGGGCGGGGGGAAGGGTCACCTAATACCGGAATCGCAGGCCGAAAATGACTTCGCTTTTGTTGAGGGTGTCCTGGTCGAAGTCGTCTTCGAAGCCGAAACTGAGAAAGCGGTATCCGATGAAGGCGCCGCCCCGCCGTTCCGCCAGGAAGTTGACCCCCGCCGTGGTTTTGAATTCCACGTATCCGTCGTTGTCGCCGAAATTCATGGGCCCCAGGGCCGCCACCAGATGGCCGGTGACCACCAGCGGCAGGTCCCGGAACCGGTAGGGCTCGAATTCCCCGCCCAGCAGAAAGCCCACCGACATCAGGTCGGCGTCTTCCGGTTCGAATTCCACCGTGCCGTACAATCCCTTGAGACCCAGGTAGAAGAAGGCCTCCGGCCCCAGCACCGTATTGCCCACCGCGGCGTCCAGGGCGAACACCCCGTAGTCCTCGGCGTCGTAAATCGCGCTGACGCCGCCGTGGAAGGTGTTGGCCTTCAGCGGCCACTCCCCGCCCAGTCGGCCTTCGAGCACCGAATCGTTGCTGTTGAATTCAAAGATGGCTGAATCGGCCGTCGCGCCGGCGGCGGGCAGCAGCAGCCAGATCAGCAGGAATCCGATCGTCCGCTTGGATGCCATGATTCCCTCTCGGATAAAATTGAGAAATGGTTGGAAGCGCCGCGCCGTCAGGGCGACTCTTCGTCGTCGGGCGTCCGGATATCCAGCGCCCGGAACAGGCGCGACCAGTTCCGTTGACCCTTTTGCAGCTCCTCGAAGTCGATCTGGTTGTCGGAGGTTTTGGGCAGCTCGTCCGGGGCCACGGATTTGATCCAGCGGGGGACCAGGTATTCCGACAGCCGCACTTGGCTGGCCTCCCCGTTGACGAAGGTCCGAATCTGGTCGGTGAGGTCCCGGATTTTCCCGGGTTCCGCGTCGACGAAGGTCGGCTTCAACTCGACGATGCCGACCAGAATGTTCCGGCCCCGGCGTTCGTCCCATTGCTCCTCCACCACGGCCTTTTCCACCGTTCGGTGTTGCCGCAGGGTGATTTCATAGGATTCGAAGCGGGAGCCGTTGGGCCGAGGAAACCGAAAACCGGGTTCGGCGATCTCCACCGATTCGATGGGACGGACCTCCCTGTTCGCCTCGTCCCGGACGCGGTCGTCCACGAAGTCGATGATGTCCGCCTCCAGGTCGGGAGAGTCGGCCCGGGGGTCCTCCAGCACCACCACGCCCATCAGTTTGACCAGGCCGTCCGTGTCCTTGTGGCCGACGACGCCGCTTTCGATCACTTCGGGATGGGCGTTGATCAGGCTCTGGATGCGGCGGCGCTGGGATTCGCTCACGTTTCCGCCCACCTCCAGGTCCATCATTTCCCCCGGCAGGGCCACGAAGGTGGCGTTGCTCCGGGGCAGCAGGCCCCGCACCGAGTCCAGCCGTTCCTCCAGCACCCGGCCGTTGGTGAGGATGATCCATAAAATGGGCAGATAGAGGGCGACGATCAGCCATTTTTTTTTGCGGGCCGGGTCGGTGGAAACCCCCAGGCGCCCGATGATGAACACCAGCATCAGCACCAGCACCACGAACATCATGAAGGAGGATTCCCGATTGGGATCGTTGAGCAGCCGGCGGAGATCGGTGTAGGAGGCGATGATGACCAGCAGGACGAGAATGTAGACCAGCAGGAGTTGGAGCAGCTCGTCGCTGGTCAGCTTCTGGTCGTTGAAATACTTTTCCACCAGTTTGTACAGGCCCACCATGATGAGGATGATGGCCCAGGAAACATTGGTTTCCACGTCCACGTGGAAAAAGAACTGCTCGTTCATCCGGCTCAGAAAATGGCCGGCTCTCTGGAGGAAATGGAGGAATCCGTCAATCATGTTGGTCTCCGGACGAAGGACGGCGTCCCGGAATCCGACGCCGGACGATGCGGCGAAACTATATGCCAGAGCGGGAGGCGGTGTCAAAGAAAAGTTCCCGAATCCGGGGGAGTAGGCGGAAGCTACCGGGAAATGCGGATGCCCCCCATTGATGACCTCCGGGCGCTTTGGAACAATGGCGTCGGTGAGCGCCCGGTCGGGCGCTCCGGAAAAGGAGGCCCAAAATGGGAATCGTTCAATGAAGTCTCGATTCGAGGTTCTTCGGTCGGTGCCGTTTTTCGAGAAGCTGTCCGACGAGAAAATCCGGGAGTTGGCCGATTCGGCCGAGGACGAGTGGTTTGCCGCCGGGGAGAAGATTGTTCGGGAGGGCGAGCCCGGCGACCGCTTTTTCATCATCCGATCCGGCCAGGTGGAGATATGGAAGGATTGCGACGAAGAGGACGCCGACCGACTGGCGGTATACGGGCCCGGGTCGATCTTCGGCGAGTTGGCGCTCATCGATTCCTCGCCCCGCAGCGCCGGCGTGGTGGCCCGAACCGAGGTTTCGCTGCTGTCGGTGGGGCGGAGCGGCTTCAACCGCATCGTGGCCGGTTCCGCCGCCGTTTCCCTCTGCATCATGCGCGCCATCGCCGCCCTGATCCGCCATCGGACCAACCGCTTCGTGGAACGGCTGCGGAAGCGGAATCGGGGGCTGAGGCGGGCCTATGTCCGGTTGAGGCGGGCGGCGGACGAGCGGCGGGAGATGGAGGCGCGGCTTCGGGACACCCAGAAGATGGAGGCCATCGCCACCCTCTCGGGCGGCGTCGCCCACGACGTCAACAACCTGCTGATGAGCATTCAGGGGAACGTCTCCCTGATGCGCGCCCGGATGGACCCCGACGATCCGCTTTATCCCAAGCTCCAGGCCATCGAAACCGACGTGGAGACCGGCGGGGAACTGACCCGGAAGCTGCTGGGCTTTTCCCGAAACGGCGCGTTCCGGGCACGGGACGCCGACATTCGCCGCATCGTCTCCCGGGGGCTGGAGGAGATGGCCCCCCTCCCCGTCGAGATTCGGCTGGAAACCGAATTCGCCGAAGCGCCCTGGCCGGTTTCCATCAATCCGGACGCCATTCGGCGGGCGTTGGGCCATTTGTGCGAAAACGCCCTGGAGTCCATGGCCGAGGGCGGCACCTTGAAAATCCGGACGTGGAATCTTCGGCTGTCGGCGGACGGGGCGGCGCCCCTCCGCCTGGCGGAGGGGCCCTACGTGG
This sequence comes from uncultured Desulfobacterales bacterium, assembly GCA_964346545.1. Classification (GTDB taxonomy): domain Bacteria; phylum Desulfobacterota; class Desulfobacteria; order Desulfobacterales; family Desulfococcaceae; genus CAYFVR01. Next base: position 20,986 of record CAYFVR010000040.1, read on the forward strand.
CCGTTTCCGTGGAGGACAACGGGCCCGGCGTCGATTTCGCCATCCGTCACCGCATTTTCGACCCGTTTTTCACCACCAAGCCGCTGGGCCGCGGCGCGGGGCTCGGCCTCTCCTGGGCCTTCAACGCCGTGAAGAACCACGGCGGGGCCATCGGGCTGGAATCCCCGGCCGACGGCGGGGCGATCTTCACGATCTATTTGCCCGCGGAAGTCTAACGCGCCGGCGCCCCCCCGATTTCGGCAAGGGGAAAACGTCGCGGACGGCCCGAATTCGGGCGGCGCGGGCCGGACCCCGAAAAGACGCCCGACAAGGGCGGCGGAACCGCCTTCTTCGGCCCGGGTCGAACCGGGAAAAAATAAAAAACCTCTCCGCGAAGAGAAATCCATCGCGGAGAGGTTTTCGGTTCTTACGGGGAAAATCGCGGGCGCGGCGTTACCACATCGGGTTCAGCTCCACCCGGCGGTTCTGGGCGCGGCCCTCGGGCGTGGCGTTGGTGGCCACGGGGCGGGTCTCGCCGTAGCCCACCGTGGAGAGGCGGCTGGCGGAGATGCCCTGGCGGACCAGATAATTCCGCACGGCTTCGGCGCGCCGGCGGGAAAGGCCCATGTTGTAGGCCTCGGTGCCGATGCTGTCGGTATGGCCCTGAAGTTCCAGGCGCATGCCGGGATTCTGCCGCATCACGTTGGCCACGTCGTCCAGCATGGCGTAGTACTGCGGTTTGACCACGGCCTTGTCGAAATCGAAGAGGTAGTCGGCTTCCAGGACCCAGCAGCCGCGCTCGTCGATGTTGGCGCCGGCCGGGGTGCCCGGGCAGTCGTACCCCGTGTCGGGCTCTTCGGCGGGCCGCGGCTCCACGATGACCACGTCCGGCTCGGGTTCCGGCTCGGGCATGGGCTCGGGGGTCGGCTGCGCTTGGGCCATTTCGGCCATGGGCTTCTCGTAGGCGGAGAGGATCATGCTCAGGGTCTCGCCGCTGTAGGCGGTGGGCTGCTCGCCGAAGATGATCTCGCCGCCCTTCATCTCGAAATAGCTGACCGGGCCGGTGGGGCCGGTCATCCGCTCGGCGGTTTCCTCGGAAAGGGTCAACCCGTAGGCGGTGAAAATCTCGTGGTACTGCCGGGGGCTGTAGGCGGTGGGGTTCTTGTGGAACACGATTTCGCCGCCCTTCACCTGGGCGTAGGTGAAGGGAACGGACGGAACCTTGTCGGCCGTCAACTCCAGCCCGTGGGCGCGCAGGATGCGGTCCAGGCTGTCGGGGCTGAAGGCGGTTGGCACGCCGCCGTAGACGACTTCGCCGCCGATGACCTCGGCGTAGCTGACCGGAATGGTTCCGGCCGCGTCCGGAGAGAGGCTAACGGCCAGCGCGGGCGCCGCCATCAGCAACCCGAAGCACAATGCAAGCGTAATAATTTTTTTCATCTTTTTCCTCCTTGAATCAGATAGCCCGAATAATCTTCCATCAGGATTGCCAGACAACTGGATCGAACCTAACCACCACCCCCTTCCCGCGCAATGCGTTCAAAACGGTTTGGCCGAAGCGGGTCCGGCCTCAATTTCCAAAAGGAAGCGAACGCAACAAGTCGCGCGCCGCGTCTTCGGCGGACGGCTTTTCCTTTTCCCGCGGGGCTTTCTCGCCGTCGCCCGT
>CAYFVR010000041.1:0-22464 GCA_964346545.1 uncultured Desulfobacterales bacterium
TTGTCATCAGGAGTGAGGAAGGGCGTCTTGAAAATTCTTTTGGGGGGCGCATTTGAAGAATACAAGAGAAGGGTTCCTTCTTTTTTTCCACGTTTTTCATCCTTCGAAGAGCCAGTTCAGTACACTGTAAACCCTAAAGTATACACACGGCATATTTTTAGTGCATTATGGTTTGTTTGGATAGTCGGGATACTTGAGGTAATTGAAGGATTAAGAGAAATTGGATTTTTAGGTCATTTATGGACAATCTATTAACAATCAGCCTAACCAAACGCTCAACCGGGCAAGTTTTTCTTCGGCTTCGTTCCAGAAAACCTTGCCGGTTACTTCATTTTTCTTTTGCGAAAAATTTCGAATCTCCAAAACCGAACCGTTGGATCGGACGGCGGCCGGTGCCCCCGTCTTTGGGGAAATTTTTTTGAAACCGGCCGCCGGGCCGGGCCGAAGGGGATTCTCGTTTCGGCGAGGGCGTGGCGACGAGAGGAAATTTGGGAATCGCGGCGGCGGCCGCCGATGGCCTTTGCCATTTTTTTGCCTGTAAATTCAGTTGAATTCCGGATTCACTTCCGTCTATCCGTCGGTTTTTCGGTGTTTCGAAATGTTGCTCTTCTTCGCCGCCGACCGGGTTCGCGGCGATAATTTTCCTCGGGTCGCCGGTAAATCTCGCTTGACATTTTTTTACCCAATTGTTACCAATCCCGCAACGTCGGGCGGCGCTGGTCGCCGTCGAAACGAGAGCGGTCGCGACGCGGACATGTTTCAACGTCCATCCCGTTTCCCGCCTTCATTTCCGCCATCCGCAGTTCATCATTCAGCCGAACCTTTCGGGTCGCCCCAAGGGAGTCGTATATCGAATGGATCGTCGAACCTTCCTGAAGATCGCCGGCATTGGCAGTCTTTCCGTCGCCGCCGGCTGTTCCCGTGAACTCCCCGAGAAAACACTCTATTCCCTGGTCCATCATCCGGACGACATGGTCACCGGAAAGCCGACCTGGTACGCGACCACCTGCCGGGAATGCCCCGCCGGCTGTGGCGTGATCGCCAAAAACCGGGAGGGGCGGGCCATCAAGGTGGAGGGGAACCCCCTGCACCCCATCAACCGAGGTTCGCTGTGCATGCGCGGACAGGCGGCCGTTCAGGCCGTGTACCATCCCGACCGGCTCAAGACGCCGCTTCTCCGGGACGGCGACGACTGGCGGCCCGTCTCCTTCGCCGAAGCCGAGACGATGCTGAAAAATCGGATCGAGGCCGCGCCCGGCCAGGCACGGTTCGTCAGCGAACTGATCGGCGACGTGTTGTACGCGGCCATGGCCGGCTTTCAAAACGCCGCCGAATCCCCCGCGCCGCTTCTCTTCGAGCCCTACGCCTACGAGGCGCTGAAGGCCGCCAACCGCGCGGTGTTCGGGGTGGACGGCCTTCCGTCCTACCGGATGGACGAGGCCGACTGCCTGGTCTCCCTGGGCGCCGACTTCCTGGAAACCTGGCTGTCGCCGGTGGAATACGCCGGGAAGTTCAAGGCCATTCACGCCGTCCACGACGATCAAAAAGCGCCCTTTTTCCACGTCGCGCCGTTCCTTTCCTTGACCGGCGCCAACGCCGACGCCTGGCTCTCCTGCCGGCCCGGGGCGGAGGTGGTGGTGGCCATGGGCTGCATCCGCGAGGCGCTGGCGGTGGGACGCGGGGCGGAGCTGCCGGGGAGCTTCCGGGTCGATCTGGCCGACCTGGTCGAGCCGTTTACTCCGCAAGAGGTCACGCGTCTGGCCGGGGTGGATTCCAAACGCTACTGGCGTCTCTACGCCACGCTGCTCGACGCCAAGAAGCCGCTGGCGCTGGGGCAGGGCGTGGGCGCGGACGCCATGGGCGGGCTCCGGGCCAATACGGCGGCCAACCTGCTCAACCTCGTCCTGGACCCCGCGTTGTCCCGGATCGATTTCGACGTCCGTCACCGGGTGGAAAAGGCCGCGCCCCGTTCGGCGGTCAACGAGTGCTTCGCCGGTCTCGCCGACGGCGACGGTTCCCTGTTGCTGCTCCACAACGTCAATCCGGCATTTTCTCTTTCCCCGGAGGTTCCGGTGGCCAAGGCCCTGGAACGGGACGACCTGTTCACCGTCTGCTTTTCCAATTTCATGGACGAAACCGCGGCGATGGCCGATCTAATCTTTCCGGTGAAATCGCCCTTGGAAAGCTGGGACGAGTACGGCGGAAAGGCCGGGATCGTTTCCACCCTTCAGCCGGCCATGGGCCCGCTGACCGACGCCCCCGCCCTGGGCGACCTGCTGCTTCGGCTGACGCAGGGCAACGGGCCGGCCGACATGCGGACGGCGGTTCACGACGCTTTGGCGGCCGACGGAACTTTCGCCAAGGAAACCGAATGGCTGGCGGTCCTCCAGCGCGGCGGCAAGTTTCCGGAGGCGGAAGAAGCCCAACCGGCCAAGGTGGAACTGACCAAAGCATTCCTGCCGATCCTCCGCGACGCCGCGCCGACCGAGGAAGCGGAGACGCCGCTGCTCATCGCCGCGCCCTCCATCCGCTTTTTCGACGGCCGGAACGCCAACCGCTCGTGGCTGGCGGAGTATCCCGACCCCATCACCAAGGTGGCCTGGCAGTCCACCGTGACGATGCATCCCGAGACGCGGGATGAACTGGGCGCGCGGGACGGACAGCATGTGGACGTGGAAACCGAAACCGGAACGGTTCGAACCGCCGCCTACGGTTACGAGGGGGTTCGCCCCGGCGTGCTGGTGATGAACGTGGGCCAGGGCCACACCGCCTACGGCCGCTACGCCAAGGGATTCGGGGCCAACCCGATGACCCTGCTGCCGGGGAAAACCGGACCCGAAGGCATTCCCGCGCTGACCGCGGCCGTTTCCGGCCTGAAGCGGACGGGGAAGAAGCCGGCGCTGCCCCACACCGACGGCAGCAAAACCCAGCACGGCCGGACCCTGGCCATCGCCATGCCCATGGCCGATCTCAAAAAGGCCCATGGCCCGGCGAAGGGGCGCGACGCGACGAGCCATGGCGGTCGCGGAAACGGCGCGGAGAGTCACGGCGGCGGCCACGGCGCCCACGACAAGTACGCGGCCGCGCACGAAATCCAGGTCCACGCCGGCGGCGGCTTTGGGATGCACGAATATCCCTTCGTGCTTCCGCTGCCCGAGGGATACAACGACCGGCGGGACGTCTATCCGTCCCACGAGCACCACGACGACTACCGCTGGGGCATGGCCATCGATCTGGACCGTTGCATCGGCTGCGGGGCCTGTTCCGTGGCCTGCTACGCCGAGAACAACCTGGGCGTGGTCGGCGAGGAGCGGATCGTGGAGGGCCGGGAAATGTCCTGGCTTCGCATCGAACGGTACCACGATCCCGGCCGGATGGAGCGGGTCACCTTTTTCCCCATGCTCTGCCAGCACTGCGACAACGCCCCCTGCGAGTCGGTCTGCCCGGTCTACGCGCCCCACCACGGCAAGGAGGGGATGAACAACCAGATCTACAACCGTTGCATCGGAACCCGATATTGTTCCCAGAACTGCCCCTACAAGGTGCGGCGCTTCAACTGGTTCGACTGGGACTGGCCCAGTCCCCTGAACCTCCAGCTCAACCCCGACGTCACCGTCCGAAGCAAGGGCGTCATGGAGAAATGCTCCTTCTGCGTCCAGCGGATCAAGGAGGGGCACGACGACGCCAAGGACGAGGGGCGGCGCATTCGGGACGGAGAGATCGTTACGGCCTGCGCCCAGACCTGCCCCACCGGGGCGATCACCTTCGGGAACCTGGCCGATCCCCACAGTCGGGTCCGCCGGCGAATCGACAATCGTCGGGCCTACCAGGCGCTGGGCTATCTCAACACCAAGCCGGCCGTCATCTATCTGAAAAAGGTCATCCAGGAGATCTGATCGCATGGCCCAATTGACTCCCGCCAAAATCGACAACACCGTCCTGGCGACTCTGAGCCCGGCCCCGGCCCGCTACTGGGCCGTGATCGGCCTGCTGTTCGTGGGCGCCTTCATCGGCCTGTGCTGCTGGATGTACCAGATTTACACGGGCATCGGCGTCGGCGGCCAGAACAACCCGGTGGCCTGGGGAACCTACCTGATCAACTTCGTCTTCTGGGTGGGCATCGCACACTCCGGGACGCTGATCTCGGCCATTCTCTTTCTGTTCCGGGCCGGCTGGCGCAACCCCATCGCCCGGGCCGCCGAAACCATGACGGTCTTCGCCGTCTGCACCGCCGGCCTCTTTCCGCTGATCCACCTGGGGCGGGTTTGGCTGGTCTACTTCATGATTCCCTACCCGAACCAGCGGAACCTCTGGCCCAATTTCCAGTCGCCGCTGATGTTCGACATCGTGGCCATCTCCACCTACCTGACCGTGAGCGCTCTGTTCTGGTACACCGGCATGATTCCGGACCTGGCCACCGTGCGGGACCGCGCCTCGGGAACCCGAAAGAAGATCTTCCGAGTGCTCTCCCTGGGCTGGACCGGCAAGTTCGAGCAGTGGCGGCACTACGTCCGGGCCTACCTGTTCTTCGCGGCCCTGGCCACGCCCCTGGTCATCTCGGTCCACAGCGTGGTTTCCTGGGACTTCGGGCTGGGCATCGTGCCCGGCTGGCATTCCACCATCTTCGCGCCCTACTTCGTGGCCGGCGCCATCCATTCCGGCTTGGCGATGGTGCTGACGCTGATGATTCCCATGCGGTCCATCTTCAAGCTCGAAGAGATTATCACGATGAAGATTTTGGAGGCGGTGGCCAAGACCATCATCCTGACCGGGATGATCGTGGGCTACGCCTACCTGGTGGAAATTTTCATCGCCTGGTACAGCTTCAACCCGGTGGAGCAAGAGTCCTTCTTCTGGCGGATCTTCGGGGGCTACGGGCTGGAGTTCTGGATCATGTTCACCTGCAACGTGATCGTGCCGATCTTCTTCTTCGTGAAGAAATTCCGGACGAACATCAAGTGGCTCTTCGGGATTTCCCTCCTGGTCAACGTGGGCATGTGGTACGAGCGGTTCGTCATCATCGTCGGCGGGGTCGCCCACGATTTCGTTCCCCACGCCTGGGGGCTCTATTCGCCCTCGCTGGTGGAATACGGCATCATGTTCGGCACCTTCTGCATGTTTTTCATGCTGTTCCTGCTTTTCGTCAAACACATGCCCTCCGTCTCCATGACCGAGATGAAGGAGGCGCTCAGCTCGGGAGGATCCGATGGGCACTAAGCGCTACGTGATGGGGCTGTTCACCGAGGAGGATCGGGTGGTCTCGACCTTGGCCGACCTCAAGGCGTCGGCCTGGAAGCTCCACGAGGTCCACGGGCCGTATCCCAGCCACCGGATTCTGGACGCCCTGAAAATGCCCAAAAGCCGGGTGGGCCTGTTCACCCTGGGCGGCGGCATTCTGGGCATGCTCGCCGGCTACGGATTGGCCATCTTCACGGCGGTCCAGTGGAAGCTCATCGTCAGCGGGAAACCGGTTGTGGCGCCGATTCCCTTCTTCATCGTGGGATACGAGATGACGATTCTCTTCGGCGTCCTGGGCACGGTGCTCGGGCTGCTGCTGACGGCCAAACTGCCGGAATTCAAAAGCCTGAAGCTTTATGACGAGCGCTGTTCCGGCGAGCATTTCGGCGTGGTGGCCGTCTGCGAACCGGAGGGCGAAGCGGAACTCCTCGAATTTTTTCGGGAACGGGGCGGCGAGGCCCGGACCTTGGAAGATCCCGCCGCCGCCGCGGCGACGACCTGAACCGGTTTTCCCGGACGTCAACCGAAGGGACGCAATCGATATGGGAAAGACCAACCCTTTTTTTCTGTTCAGCGGCATTCTGGTGCTGGCGGGCCTCGCCGGTTTTCTGCTGCTGCTCGGCTTCGATCAGCCGGAACGGGCCTGGCAGATCTATCTGGTCAATTTTCTGTTCTGGTCGGCGGTGGCCCAGGGCGGCCTGCTGTTTTCCATGATCATGCACGTGACCAAGGCCCGCTGGAGCGAGGCGGTGCAAAATCTGTCGGAGACCTTCGCCGCCTTTTTCCCCATCTCTCTGGTCGCATTTTTGGCGCTATTTCTGGGCCGGGAGCACCTGTTTCCCTGGCTGCACGCCGACCTGGGTCCCAAGGCCGTCTGGCTCAACCTGCCCTTCCTTTTTATCCGTGATTTGGTCGGCCTTCTCCTGCTGTACGGACTGGGCATCGCCTACGTCCGTTTCGCCTTTCGGGCCAAGGTGGCGGCGGGAAAGGCCGGCGGCTTGCTTCGGCTGCTGGTGGGCAAGCCGGCGGACCCGGAAGTCTGCCGGGTCGGCATGACCCGAACGGCCATCGCCTACATGTTCGCCTACGCGGCGGTCCTCTCCCTCATCAGCTTCGACCTGGTGATGAGCATGGACCCCCACTTTATCTCGACCCTGTTCGGCGGCTATTTTTTCATCAAGGCGCTGTTCGTGGGGCTTGGGGCGCTGATCATCATCGCCTCGGCGGTCTCCCTTTCCCTGGGAACCCGGGCGCAACTGACGCCGGCCCATTTCCACGACGTGGGCAAGCTGTTTTTCGCCTTCACCATCGTCTGGGCCTATTTCCTCTACGCCCAGGTGCTGGTGATCTGGTACGGAAACGTGCCCGAGGAAACCCATTTTTTGCTGCAACGGTTTGAGTACGCCGGGTGGAAGTTCGTGCTGGTTTTGGCCTTCCTGATGGCCTTCGTGGTCCCCTTTTTCGTGCTCATCAACGAGCGGGCCAAGAAAACCCCGATTTTGATGCTGGTGGTCTGTTCCCTGGCCCTGACCGGCATTTGGCTGGAGAACCTGCTGCTCATCGGACCGCCCCTGCACTACGACACCGGAAGCCTCTCGCTCCGGATCTTCGACGTGCTCATCAGCCTGGGCTTCCTGGGGCTGATGGCCATGGCCGTCAGCGGCGCGTTGCGGGCGTTTCCGGAACTGATTTTCAAAGCCGAAGAGAAGGTGGCGCAATGACCGTATTCCACCGCATGGGGGCCTTCCTCCGGGACAACCGGGGCCTGATCGGCTGGATCGGCCTCCTGGTTCTGTTGACCCTGGCCTTTCTCTACCTGTTCTACGCGCCGCCCCAGACCGATATCGGCAAGGAGCAGCCCATTCCCTTCAGCCACCGGCTGCACGCGGGCCACAAGAACGTTCAGTGCCAGTTCTGCCATCCCTACGTGGAGCGCTCCCGCCATCCCGGGATTCCGCCGGTGGAAAAGTGTTTGTACTGTCACGAGTACATCATCGCCAACCATCCCTGGATTCAGAAAGAGCACGAATACCACGACACCGAAACGTCCACGCCTTGGCGCAAGGTCAATTACCTGCCCGAGCATGTGCTGTTCAACCACAAGCGGCACATCCGCTACGGGTTCGAGTGCGAAGCCTGCCATGGGCAGGTGGAAACCATGGACCGCATCAAGGGCGTCCAGTTCAAAATGGGCTTTTGCATCAACTGTCACCAGGAAAACAACGCCAACCTGGACTGCTGGCTGGCCTGTCACAGCTAACCGAACGGTTATTCCGCGGGCGTCGCCTCGGCCGCCGGGCCGGCGTTTCCCGCGAACATCCCGCGCAAGGAGAACTTTCGTATGACATCCGTTGGGATTCGTTTGCCCGAGGAGAATCGCACGGCCATGCTTTTCTTCCTCACCTCCGCCTTCTGGATGATCGTGGCCACCGGCGCCGGGCTTCTGGGGGCGACCGTGCTGATCGCGCCCGATCTGACCACCGGCATCGGCTGGCTGGTCTTCGGCCGCATCCGGCCCATCCACGTCAACCTGGTGCTGTTCGGCTTCGTGACGCCGGGCTTGGTGGGGGCGGCCTTTTACTACGTGCCCCGGCTGCTGCGAACCTCGCTGTTCAGCGAACGACTCGGCGCGGCGACGGTGCTGCTGTGGAACCTGACCCTGGTGGCCGCGGTGGTCACCCTGGCCGCCGGCCACACCCAGGCCCGGGAATACGCCGAGCTGATCTGGCCGGTGGACATGCTGGTGGTCACCGTGTTCGCCCTGGTCTTCATCAATTTCCTCCTGACCATCAACAAGCGGGAGGAAAAGATATTGTACGTGTCGGTCTGGTACTCCTGCGGCGCGATTCTGCTGACCGGCATCACCTACATTTTGGGCAACGTGATCTGGCGGCCGGACACCGGGGCGCTCGCCGGCATTCCCGACGCCATCCTTCTCTGGTTTTACGGCCATAACATCTTCGGCCTGCTGCTGACGCCGCTTTCCATCGGCGTGGCCTACTACGTGATTCCCCGGGCGACCCGGAATCCGCTCTACAGCCACACCCTTTCGCTGATCGGCTTTTGGTCGCTGATCATCGTCTACACCCACATCGGGACCCACCACCTGTTGCAGGTGCCGGTGCCCACCTGGGCCAAGGTGATCGGCATCGTGGACAGCATCGGCATGGTGATTCCGGTCATGGTCTTCCTGATCAACATCTGGTACACGGCCAAGGACAAGCTGGGCGAAATTCACGCCGACATCTCCGCCAAGTTCGTCTTCACCGGCACCATCATGTACTTTTTCGTGAGCATCCAGGGCTCCATGATGGCGCTGCCCCAGGTGCAGCGGATCACCCACTTCAACAACTGGGTGGTGGGCCACGCCCACATCGGCGTGCTGGCCTTCGCCGGAATGACCGCCCTGGGCGGCATCTACTACGTGCTGCCCCGGATTCTGGGCCGGCCGCTGTACAGCCGATTTTTGGCCGATCTTCAATACTGGCTGGTGCTCATCGGCGTCAGCGGCTTCGCCATCGTGCTCACCATCGTGGGGCTGATCCAGGGAACGGCCTGGTGGAGCGGGGAAACGGTGTACCGGGTCTTGCCACAGGTTCACATCTACTACGTGCTTCGCGCCGCCCTGGGGGTGCTGATCTTCACCAGCGCCTTCATCGGCTTCTACAACATCTACAAAACCATCGTTTCCAGACCGGAAGAGGTCTCGTCATGAAGATGACCCCCAAGGTGCTGTTTCTGGGTTCGGCACTGATCCTGTTTTCCGTCGTCCTGGTCATCGTGGTGGTGCCCTATTGGACGGTGAGCCGAGAACCTTCCGACATTTATCGAGATCGTTCGGAGCTGGAGGCGGCCGGGCGGAAAATTTACAAGTCCAACGGCTGCGTCTACTGCCACACCCAGTCCATTCGGGCCTTCGATTGGGGCATGGGCGCGGAACGGATCGCCCAGGTCGGCGACTACGTCAACGACCGGCCGATTCTGCTGGGTTCCCAGCGAACCGGCCCGGATTTGTCCCAGGAGGGCGGCGAACACCCCGACGACTGGCACATGGCCCATTTCATGAATCCCCGATATACCCGGCCCAACTCCATCATGCCCTCTTTCAGCTTTTTGGGGGAACGCAAGCTGGAGGTGCTGACCGCCTACGTCCAAAGCCTCGGCTTCAAGGACGCCGACCACCGGATGCGCCGTCAGCGGAAGTGGAAGGAAGAGGTCATTCGGGCCTACGAGGCCGGGCCGGATAAAAACGTGGAGATGATCAACTCCTGGGTGCCCCAGGGGTGGCGGGACATTCCCAACCCGTATCCCACCACCGCGGCGGGCCTTCAGCGGGGCCACAAAGTCTACCAGGATTTCTGCATCGGCTGCCACGGTCCCGTGGGCGACGGCATGGGACCCGCCCAGCCGTGGCTCTACCCGCCGCCGCTCAATTTCACCATTCTGAAAAACCGGGAAATTTCCGGCGGCATTCTCTACTACCAGATCATGAACGGCATCACCGGTTCCGCCATGCCCTATTTCAAAAAGGATCTGGAATCGGAAAAGATTTGGGAGGTGGGGAATTACGTGGCCGAGTATTTCATCAACCAGAGCGACGCCAACACCGAACCCCGCGGGATCGACGCCGCCCTGGAACCCCCGGACGGCGCGCCGGAGGTCCTCCCCGTCATCAACGAGAGGTAGATCGTGTATTTTCCCTATTTTATGGCCTACATTCTGCTGGGATTCACCGTGACCGCGCCTTTTTTCCTGTGGGCGCTGAAAAGCGGCCAGTTTCACGAGCAGAAGCGGGCCCGGTTTCTGCCGCTGACCGACGACGTGGATCCGACGCCCTTGCCGGTTTCCAAAATGGGCCGGGTGGAAGCCTACGCCCTGATCGGCATCGCCCTGGCGGGCATCGTCATGACCGCCGCCGTGCTTCTGTTTTGCATGATCCGTCTCGGATAACCTGGAGGTGACCGTCCATGCGACTGTTTGAACTGCACAATTTTCAGGACATCATCCTGTATCTGGTGCCCACGCTGATGTTCATCGTCCTGTTCGGGCTGCTGCTGGGGTATCGTCATTTCCGGAGCCCGGACGCCGAAGCGCGGAAAAGCGAAATCATCGAGCGGTTTCCCGGCGGAATCGAGGGACGAAACGCGCCGGTCCCCATCGGGATCATGCTGATCATCGCCGGCACCGTGATCTGGGCGTTCTTCTACATTCTTTATTACGGCCTTCTTGAGGTGAGGATTTAGCCATGGAACCATCCGAGCGCTCCACCCTGCGATCCTGGATCATCGTCGGACTTTGCAGCGCGTTCATTCTGCTCAAGGGCGCCTTCGCCTTTTTCGTGGTGGGCACCCTGGGACAGCCCGAATGGGACTACCGTCCGGTGAGGGACGTGCCGGCCGAATCGCCCTACGCCGTGTATGAAAAGCTGCCCCACCCGCAGCACGTTCGCGGGGACAAGGGGGAATAGATGAATTTTCGAATCGCCATCGGGGCCTTCTGCATTCTGCTGGTGTTCGGCACGGTGACCACCACCTTTTATCAGGCGTGCAGCCCCCACAACCGCATGTGGGAAACGCCCGCCGTTCGGCCCCACGAGGAGCCGCTCATCGTCATGGAGGACGGCCGCGTGCCGTTCCGGGGCGGCGAGGCGGTCTTCCGGGAGCTGCACGGGGATGAAATCCGTTCGCCGCTGCCGATGAAGGACGCCGGCGTCATCGCCGAAGGAGAGGAACAGTACGGCCTATATTGCGCCCAGTGCCATGGGAAATACCACGACGGCTACGGCACCGTGGGGCAGAGTTTCGCTCCCAAGATTCCCGACCTGCGAACGGAATCGGTGCAGTACATGACCGACGGCGACCTGTTCCAGTACATCGGCTACAGCTTTCCCGGCAGCCGTCACCCCGGACTGGCCTCCACCATCCAGATGGCCGATCGCTGGCGGATCGTCGCCTTTTTGAAATCCCTGAAAATTCGTCCCTGAGGCGATTTCCTTCCGGTCGTTCCCGTCGATGTTTTGGAAACGGCGCACCGTTGGGTGCGCCGTTTCCGTCTGGCGTGATCTTCGGGGAGCGACCTTTGCCGAGAAACCGCCCGTGAACGTGCCACCCGCTTTTGGATTCCCGCGAAATCTCCGCCGGTTCGCCGATTCTTCCCGGAAGCGAACGAACTGACGTGAATCCCTCCTGCGATCTTTGCGGTCTGCCCCTTCCCCCCGCGCCTCCTCGTTCCGATTTCGACGGGGAAACCTACCGCTTTTGTTGCACCGGCTGCCGTCAGGTTTTCCGAATGCTCATGGAGGCCACGGACAGCCCCGATCCCGCCGGCTTTCGGGAAACCGAGCTGTTCCGCACCTGCCAGGCCATGGGAATCATCCCCGCCTCGGAAGCGGAGCTGGCCGAAATCCGCGACCGGGAACACCCATCCCCGCCTGAACCGGAATCCACTCCGGAAGACGAAACGACCCTCGATCTGAATCTCCGCGTGGACGGCATGTGGTGCCCGGCCTGCGCCTGGGTCATCGACGAGGCGTTGCGGAAAAGTCCGGGCGTCCGGTTCGCGGTCACCGATTTTTCCCTGGACCGGCTCCGCTGCCGGTACGACCCCGTGCGCACCTCCCCCCGGGAAGTCATCCGGCGGGTGGAACGGCTGGGCTATCGGGCCGCCCCGCCGGAAGAGGGCGGGGCGATCGAAAGGCGCAGGGCGCTGATTCGGTTTGGGGTTTCGGCGCTGTTCACCATGAACGTGATGATGCTCTCCTTCGCGCTCTACGGCGGCTTTTTCACCCCGGTGTCCCGGGCGGACGTCCTCAAGCTTTCCATTCCCATTTTCCTGATGGCCTGCGTCCCGTTTTTCCATGGCGGGGCGGAGATCCACCGTCGGGCGCTGATCGGTCTCCGGAACGCCGGCTTCGGCATGGAAACCCTGATCAGCGCCGCGTCTTCCGCCGCATTTTTTTACAGCATCTTCAACCTGTTCCAGGGCAGCCTCCATCTCTATTTCGACACGGCCACGGGGCTCGTCACGCTGACCCTGCTGGGCAAGCTGCTGGAACGCGGGGCGCGGGATCGGGTGGCGGGGGACATCGAGAGCTTTTTCTCCCTGCAACCGGGCAAAGCGCGGGTGGTGACGCCGGAATGGCCCCGGGGGCGGTACGTCGCCGCCGAGGCGTTGACGGTCGGGGATCGGTTTCGGGTGGATTCCGGGGAGACCGTTCCCGCCGACGGGGTGGTTCTGGAAGGAGGCGGAGCCCTGGACGAAGCCGCGCTGACCGGGGAGTCGATTCCGGTCCCTCGGCGTCCCGGCGAACGGCTCCGCGCCGGGACCGAGGTGGCCGAGGGCGGCTTCCTGGCGAAGGTCGAAGCCGTCGGAGAATCGACCACCTTGGGCCGGATGATCGCCATCATGGAGCGAACCCTGGGCCGGCGAACCGTCTTCGAAGGGCGAACCGATCGGCTGTTGCGATGGTTCACGCCGCTGATTTTGGCTCTGGCGATCGGGACTGGCGCGGTCTGGCTTCTCGCCGGAAGGGACGTGGAAACCGCGCTGGTTCGAGCGATTACGGTCATGGTCATCTCCTGCCCTTGCGCCCTGGGCGTGGCCATCCCCCTGGCCCGGGTGGCGGGGATCGCCGCCGCCGGGAAACAGGGGCTGCTGGTTCGGGAATTCTCCGCTTTCGAGGCGTCCGACCGGGTGGACGCGGTGGTCTTCGACAAAACCGGCACGCTGACCGAAGGTCGGTACCGGTTGCGTTCGGTCCACCCCGCGGGAGGGCTGGAGGAGGAAACCCTGCTGGCCCTGGCCGCCGGTCTGGAGGTCGGGGCCGACCATCCCGCCGCCGGGGCGATCCGCGCCGGCGCCGCCGCAAGGGAAATCGCGCCGGAGCCGGTGGCCATGACCGAGGAAACCGGCTGGGGACGCGCCGGCGTCTGGCGCGGTCGGTCGATCCGGATCGGCGCGCCGCAATGGACGACGGGCTCCGGTCTTCCCGAATCCCTCCGCCCGGCGGACAGCGACTCGGCGGTCTGTTTGGCGGTGGATGGAACGCCGGCCGGGGTGTTCTATCTGGGGGATCGGATTCGAGACGGCGCGGCCGAGACGGTGGCGGAGCTGAAGGGCCGAAATTGGCCGGTGACCCTCGTTTCCGGCGACGCGGAAGCCACGGCCCGCCGGGTGGCGGAACGTCTGGGAATCGAAACGGCGCGGGGAAGCTTTCTTCCCGACGCCAAGGCGGAATTCGTAGCCGGGCTCCAGCAAGAAGGGCGAACCGTCGCGGTGGTGGGCGACGGCGTCAACGACGCTCCGGCGCTGGCCCAGGCCGATCTGGGCGTGGCGGTCCATTCCGGCGGCCGGCTGGACCGGGAGGCGGCGGGCGTGACGCTTATGCGGGGAGAGCCGACCCAGTTTTTGGACTTCCTGGCGCTGGCCCGGCGGGTCAACCGCACCATTTCCCAAAATTTGATCTGCGCCTTCGTCTACAATTTGCTGGCCATCCCCATCGCCATGAGCGGGCTCCTGACCCCGCTTTGGGCGGTGACCGCCATGCTGCTCTCCAGTCTGACGGTCATCGGGAATACCTTGCGGCTGGTGCGGCGGTCGGGCGGGCAGCGGGGATGGGAATCCAAGGGGATCGAGGATTGAATCCGCAGTTTCAGAATGGCCCTCGTTTCGATCTTTTTTCGGCTAATTTCCAGTTTTGCGCCTTTTTTTCGGCATCTCCCATTTTCAAGCACGCGAAATGCGATGCGCCCGGTACGTCCCAGCCTCACGAAGACCGCCGAACGGGGAAGTCCGTACAAATTGCCCTCGGTTTTATGCCGTGGTAAGATAACCTTTGACAAAGCCCAACGGGAGCGAGGATGGAATCGAAGAACGGGACTGCTTATCATCAAAATTACGACTTGGTGGTCAAGCTGATGGGCGGCGTGTTGAAAGGGCGGACCCTGGAAGCGATCGGCTTGGAGAGCGGACGAATCGAGGAGGTCTTCAGCTTCGAGCCGGCGGACATTTCCGTCCGGTCCGGCCGGGTCGATCTGATGGTCCGGGACGAGCAGGGGCGGGTTTTCCATTTGGAAGAGCAGCGGAATCTGAAAAAGGCCGACATGTACCGTTTCGCCGCCTACCATTTCATGGCGGCGAGGGAATTGGAAGGGGAGGTGACGGACGTGATCCTGGCGTCCGGCATGGTATATTTCGGCGAGAAAACGCTCGTCACCCCCTCCGGCCGATATGCGCCGACGGTCGTGGATTTCACCCGGCGGGACGCCCGGAAGCGAATGGCGGAGATTCGCCAGGCGGTGAAGGACGAAACGTTCGATCAGTGGCTGGAATTGATCTTTTTGCCCCTTTACGGCCCGGAAACCGGTGAAGAGCGAAGCGAGATTGCCGAACAGGTCATCGATTTTGAAACCGAATTGTTTCAGGCGGAAAAAATTTCGATCCGTCTGCTGGCCGCGACGCTGGTCATGTCAAACAAACTGATCGGCCGGCAACGGCTTGAAAAATTATGGGAGAAGGTAAAAATGTTGGATATTCTTGATTTCGCCAAGGAAAAGGGCATTGAAGAGGGAATCGCGAAGGGAATCGAGAAGGGTGAAGCTTTGGGCGCACTGAAAGCAACCCGGAAGATGTTATTGGAGACATTGGCCGAGCGGTACGGCGTTATTCCGCCACGTGTTTCCAGGCGGATTCATCGAATAAACGATTTGGAAACCTTGAATTCACTTTTCCGTCAGGCGTTTCGGTGCGAAGACTTGCCTAAATTCGAGGAGATGCTTTCCCCATTGGACGAGGCGGAGTAGGAATCGGCGTTCTACAGTGATCGGCCCGCCGGGCAGATCCGCCAAATGCCCTCTCGGACCGGCGGCGGGTCGGGGGCGTGTTGTGCCGGCCTTCTCCGGATTGCCGATACCCAACTCGGACCCGAGAGAGCCGGCGCTTTGGGAATTCCTCCCCATTCCTTTTGTTGAAAGGCGCCCAGCCTGCTTCAGCCCTTTATGCCCAACACCGCGAACCAAATTCCCACCCCGACGGTCAGCAAGGCCCCGACGCGATAGACGATCCGGCGCTGCGCTATCCCCACCGGCCGGGACAGGCGGCCGATCAGCAGGAGCGCGGGAACCGTTCCCAATCCGAAGGCGAGCATCAGGCCCGCGCCGCCGGCCGCGGCAATGGCGGGAGAAGGCGCGGCCATGGTTCCGCGTACCACGGTGAGCAGGGCGGTGTAGACCGGGCCGCAGGGGAGCAGCCCCAAGGCCAGCCCCAGCGGGAACAGATGGGCCGCGCCGGTCGAGCCGCCCCATTTTCGAAGGAGCGAGGAAAACCAGCCGCCGCAGGCGTCGCCGTCCTGGAAAATACGGATTCGCGGAAGCCAGCCCGCCATGGCCAGCCCCATCAGGATAATGACGACGCCGGTTCCAATCTGCACCGCCCGTTGCACCCCGGCGATCCGCGAGGCCAGGTCGGTGAAGGAGCCCGCGAGGCCCATGGCGGCCCCCAGCAGGGCGTAGGTGACAAGCCGTCCGGCGTGATAGAGAAGGTGGGCGGGAATCCGGTTGCGGTCGCCCAGGTGGAGGGCCAAGCTGACCATGATCGGCCCGCACATGCCGATGCAGTGGCCAAAGCCCACGGTGAATCCGGTGGCCAGCAGGATTCCGGCCAGGGAAAGGAAGCTAGTATCGGACATCGAAAATGAATTCGGCGGTTCCCGCGCCGGGGAGGACCACTTCGGCGCTCCAGGTGGGAATGCCCGTGGGACAGACGGGAAAAACGCCGGTTCCCGCGTAGTTGTTTTCACCGGCCTGCCGAAGAAATACCCGGTTGTAGCCCATGTCCATGTCCGGCATGTCGAGGTCGATGTGGGGCGCGCCGGTGGGCCGGAGGTTTTCCAGGGTCACTTCAAACCGGTGCTCCACCATGGCGCGAATCGGGCGGGGGCCGATGTCCAGGCGGACCTGCCCTTCTCCGAGAGGACGGGCGCAGGGGCCGGTCTGGATGTCGCAATTGATTCGTTCCGCCCGGGCGGGATCGTCCGCGCCGCCCCCCCTTCCTTCCCACCAGCCCATGCCGACCCAGAACAGGACGACGGCGGGCAGGAGGGCGGCCAGGACGCTCCACAAGGCGACGGAATCGTCGGACGATTTGACGGGGGGCACGGGACTCTCCGGGGATGGTTGAGTCAAAGAGAGAAGATCGGCGCAATCCTACCGCCACCGAAGGGTTCGGGTCAAGCGCGGTTCGGGTTCGAAGCCGGATTTCAATTCGTCGTGGAGCGAGTTTCCATTTTCCTTGCGGAAGCGGCGGCTTCCTGCTACAAAATTTCGCTTCAATTTCAATGAAATAATTCGGCGGATGGGGAATTTGGTTTTCTCCGGAAGGATCGGCGCACGGTGGATTTGGACGGCGTCGCGTTTCGGCTCGCGAAATCTCTCATGCCAAACAACATTCAAGCCCGATGTCGCGGGTTCCGGATTCCGGCCGATTGGCGGAGCGGGGCCTGGTTTTTCGGGGCGTTGCGGGGAAGGAAACACGGAATGGCGGAACACCGGAAATTGGATTGGAGCGACCTGAATCGGCGGCGGGAGGGGCTGGACGATTTCGTGGAGCGGGAGCGGCTGGCCCGGTTTGGCGCCGAAGAGATGAACGAAACCGAAAAGGCGGATCGGGTTCGGCGCCATTTCAACGCGGTGGCCCGCCAGTACGACCTGATGAACACGGTGTTGAGCCTGGGGATTCATTATCTCTGGAAGCGCGCCGGGATCGGGATGTTGGACCTGAAGCCGGGCGAGCGGGTCCTGGACGTTTGCGGCGGGACCGGGGATTTGTCGATCTTGGCGGATCGGAAGGTAGGGCCGAGCGGCCAAGTGGTGCTCTGCGACGTCAACCGGGAAATGATGGTCGCCGGGCGCGACAAGCCGACCAATCGGGCTCGTCGCCGGAGAATCGGCTTCGTCCAGGGGGACGCCGAGCGGATTCCGTTTTCGGACGCGAGCTTCGACGCGGTGATGGTGGGATACGCCATCCGGAACATCACGCACATGGTGCGGGCCTTCCGGGAAATGCATCGGGTGCTGCGGCCGGGCGGCCGGTTTTTGTGCCTGGAATTTTCCAAGCCGGTCTGGCCCTGGTTCCGGGCGCTGTACGATTTCTATTCATTCCACGTCATGCCCACCCTCGGGCAGGCGTTTGTTGGAGATCGGACGGCCTACACCTGCCTGCCGGAGACGATCCGGCAGTTCCTGCTTCCCCATGAACTGAGCGCGGTGCTGGAAGGAGTGGGGTTTTCCTCGGTGCGGTATCGGCTGCTGACCAATGGGATTTCGGTGGCGCATTTGGGGTGCAAAGGGTAAAGAGGTTTAAGGATGAGTCCAGTTCAAATGAAATATTTTGAAGAAGAAGATGTGCTTCACTTGGCCATTTCGAACGAGCCAGAGTCGGAAAGCGTGGAAATCGGTCCAAACATTACCGCCGAAATCAACGGAAAAGGGGAGCTGATTGGCATTGAGATTTTGGAGGCCAGTTCGTTTATCCGGGATTCCTTGTTGGAGAGCGTCCAAGCCAAGTTGATGAAGCTGACGGCGGCGTAAAGAGATGGAAAGCGGCAATAAAAGAGAACTTCACGAATTTTTCAACGGGGGCGGGTCGTCCCTTCGTCAAACCCAAAAAATCAGATGAATCAGGGTCGCCCCGAACAGCGCCGCCGGAAAATAACTGGCCCGGTTGAACAGGAACATCGCGGCCTCCGGGGTCTCTTTTCGGTAAAATTCCAGCCCCGGCCCCACCAGCAGAACGCCGTCGATGACGATCAAGGCGACGAAAAATGGCAAAGTGACGGGCGTTCCCGACAGGCTTGGCAGGACCAGGCCGAGAAACGCCGCCGCCAGCAGCGTCGCGAAGGCCGCGAAGGCCGAAATCTCCCAGCCGTATTCCACCGCGAATGTCCGCGCGCCCAGCCGCAAATCCTCCTCCCGGTCGGCGCAGTCGTTGGGCAGATTCTGGCCGCCGATTTCCCAGAAGAGAAAGGTGGCGAACAGCACCAGCAGGAACAGCGGGGCCGGCGCCGGATCCACCGCGAAGACCGCCGCCACCGCCCCGAGGGTTTTGACCACGCCGTTCACCAGCGTTCGCAACGGGCTCACCCGGAAGAGCAGGCAATAAGTGGCCTCCAGCAAGCATCCGCCCAGGAAAATCAGCGCGCACACCGGATTCAGCAGCCATGCGCCCAGCAACGCCACCGCGCCCCATCCCAACGCCCACGCCAATCCCCGACCATAACCGAGCAGCCCCTGCGCCACCGGATGGCGGGCCAGGGCCGCGTCCAGATCGGGCGCGGCGGTACGTTCCCCGTCCGCCGCCTCGGCCAGCCGTTCCCGGTCCAGCCGCACGTCCACCAGATCGTTCAGGGCGTACACGGCGGTATAGCCGGCGAAGGCGGTCAGCAGACCCAGGAAGATCACGCCCGTGGAGGGGAATCCACCCAGCCACAGACATGCGGCGAAGGCGGGGGTGGTCATGTCCATCAAGCCGTGGGGGGTGCGGGAGAGGGCGAAGTAGAGCCGGAGGCGCTGGAAAGGCGCGGAAGCGGTAATGATTTTCACGGTTGCATCCTCGACGTGCGGGGGAAGCGGCCGGCGGCGGCCGGGTCGGTTTTCGACGAATTCAAAAAAGTTCCGAGTACCTACACCGAGGCGCGATTTTACGTCAAGGTTGAATTCCGGTCCCGGCGGGAAGTGGGAACTTGTAATTTTTTGGATTTCATTTCATGGCCAACGCACTCCCCGCAAACGTTCCAATGCCCGGTTTTTCCCGATGAGGATCGCCATGAAACGGTATGTTGAGAATTTGCGCACCCTCGAGGAAATGGTCCAGACGGAAGAGGACTTCGGCAAAACCTTTGGCTATTGAAGCGGCGGCGTCCGGTCTGACGGCGCGACGTCCGTCTCTCTCCTTTTTGTTTGACGACAAACCTCCTTTGCCCTATCTTGCCGCGCAAAGAGCTTTTCCGGGCGGCGGTTGTTTTTCCGCCGGGAAATGCGTTCCCCCATCGGAAAATGATCCACGCTCATGCCCCAAAACGTCAATCCAGCGGAAGTGCGGCGATTCGGCGCGGCCGCCCATGCCTGGTGGGATCGCGACGGCGAATTCGGGGCGCTTCACGACATCAACCCCCTTCGCCTCGCCTACGTGGCCGACCGGACCCGTCTGAGGGGACGGCCGGTGCTGGACGTGGGCTGCGGGGGCGGACTGCTCAGCGAGGGCTTGGCAGCCAAAGGCGCGCGCGTCACCGGCATCGACATGGCCGCCGAGGCCATCGCCGTGGCCCGGGATCATCAGCGGAAAAGCGGTTTTCGGAACGACTATCGGCGCATTTCCGCCGAAGTCCACGCAGAGGAGAATCCCGGCGGCTATGACGTGGTCGCCTGCATGGAACTCCTGGAGCATGTGCCCGAACCAGGTTCCCTGATTCGGGCCTGCGCACGTCTCGTCCGGCCCGGGGGCGATCTTTTCTTCGCCACCATCAACCGGAACCCGCTGGCCGGCTTTTTGCTGATCGTCATGGCGGAGTGGGTGCTGGGGCTGGTGCCCAAGGGAACCCATCATTATCGGGGATTCGTTCGTCCGAAGGAAATCATCCAATGGGGCCGGCCCGCCGGCCTGAGGTTGAAAGACCTTTCGGGAATGTTTTACAATCCGCTCACCCGCCGGGGAACGCTGACGGGCAATTCGTCGGCAAACTATCTGATGCACTTTCGACGAACGCCGGACGCCGCTTCGGAGGGCGCCCGCGGAAAAGAAGCGGCGCCTTGAAGCCTTCGTCGAGGGAATTGGAATCCGGGGGACCCGGCATTCGGTTCACCGCGAAAACCGGAAAATCCAAACGGGAACCATTTGGAAAATTCGCCGATTTACCGGGAAACCGGCATCTTTTTTATGGGCCTTTCACCGAATCGAAGGAGCAATTGCATGGAAATCATCAAGTTTGACGAAAAGGATATCGAAAATCGGCTGTCCCGTCTGAAGGACAAGGAGTTGAACGAGTTGGCGTTTGGCGCGATTCAGCTGGATAAAAACGGAAAAATTTTGTTTTTCAACTCGGCCGAGGGAGAGATCACCGGCCGAAAGCCCGATGATGTGATCGGCAAGAATTTTTTCAATGAAGTCGCCCCCTGCACCAAAAGCCCGGAATTTTACGGCCGTTTCAAGGAGGGGGTCGAAAAGGGCCGGTTGAGCGTCATGTTTGAATACGTGTACGATTATAAAATGACGCCGACCAAGGTGAAGGTTCACATGAAGAAGGCGCTGGCCGACGACACATTTTGGATTCTGGTCAAACGAGTGGGCGGCTGATCGGTTCGCCGATGTTCTTTCCCCTGAGGCCGGAGAGCGTTCACCGCGTTCTCCGGGACCTGATCGCCGACCGGCTGGGGCCGCGTCGAAAGCGTTCTCGGCTGGAGATGGATATTGCCTCGGACGCCCGTCTGGACGAACCGCCGGTTTCCATGGATTCCCTGGAGGCGCTGGAAATCGCCGGGGCGGTGAACGAAATGTTCGAACTCCACCGCACCGGGCTGGAAGACAATCTGCTGCGCTTTCGGACTCTGGATCGGTGGATCGACGTGGTGGTTCGCTCCTGGGACGCCCATCCCGAAGGGATCGTTTTCCGGACCTCCGGCAGCACGGGCGACGCCAGGCCGTTTCGCCATCCGGCGGCATTGCTGGCCCAAGAGGTCGCGGTCCACTCGGAGCATTTTGCCGGCCGACGACGAATCGTGACTTTTTCTCCGGTCCATCACATTTACGGGTTCCTTTTTTCCGTTTTGTTGCCGGAAACGTTGGGCGCACCCTTGGTGGAGGGCTGGCGATTGGGCGTTGGCGCACTGTCGAAAATCCTTCGGCCGGGCGATCTGGTGGCGGGGTTCCCGGCCATTTGGCGTTACCTTTCCATCTCTTTGCCCTCCTGGCCGGAGGATGTTTGGGGCGTGACTTCCACCGGTCCAATGGACCCGGGCGTGGTCCGCGATCTTCTGAAATCCGGTCTGACCGGCATGACGGAAATTTACGGTTCCTCGGAAACCGCCGGGATTGGCGTACGGGATTCGGCGGATGAGCCGTTCCGCCTGATGGATTTCTGGCGCCGGGGCGAGGGAGAAACCCTGGTTCGGAGAGGACCGGCCGCGGAGGAAGACGAGTCGGTTCCGATCCCCGACCGGCTGGAATGGGAAAGCGAACGCACGTTCCGGCCGGCGGGACGGCGCGACGGGGCGGTGGTCGTTGGCGGGGTCAACGTGATTCCCGGCGAGGTGGCCGAGCGTCTGCGGGAGCATCCCCGGGTGCGAGATTGCGTCGTTCGGCCTTTCGAGGAGGTCGGAGAAATCCGATTGAAAGCCTTTGTCGTGCCGATGGAGAGGGATTCGCCGGAAGCCTTCCGGCGGGAGCTTGGAGAATGGATCGCGGAACGATTTTCCGCGCCGGAGCGCCCCGTCCGGCTGGATTTTGGGGATTGTCTTCCGCGCAATGAAATGGGGAAGGTTGCCGATTGGTAGGGCTCAAATCGTCCCCGATTTCGGTGGGCCGGATGTCCAAGCGACGCGCCAAGGTGTTGTCGGACCAGCGATTCAGCGCCGTCAGATCGGGCCTTTGGCGCCAGATATTCATGGGATTTCGGGTCTTCCGCGATCGGGTTCAGGCTGATTTTCGGTTTCAGTATCCATATCCGCCGTCGATGATTTCCACCAGCCGGTTGTTTTCAAATATCAATGTTTGGGTGAACCGGCTCCGACCAAAATTGTAAAACCACTCCTCCACGTCCACGTAATAGACGCAGGCGTCGTAGGTGCGGCCGTGGCCGTCCCGTCGGAAATGGCCGTTGTTTCGGCGATGACGCCTTCGGTATTCCCGCCCGGCCACGCAGCCGCGTTCCACCCGCTTTTCCGGCCGCTTTTCCACCCAGGTCGGCTCGCCGCAGTGGTTCAGGATTTCCGCCTTGGCGCTGCCGGCATCAATGACGCGCCCGCCGCACCGAAGCGCGTGGGCCGAATTCGGCAACAGACCGGCGGCCAACCAGATTCCCAACAGCAGCGGAAGCAGCGTTTTGCTTCGCATAAATCGTCCTTCCAATAATCCCAATGCCCTTCATTCCGGCGAAAATTGGATCGGGGCGTATCGCATACGTCCAAGCCAATTCGGCGGGATTGTCCGTTTGAAATCCCAAAGCAAACGGGATTGCCG
>CAYFVR010000042.1:0-22464 GCA_964346545.1 uncultured Desulfobacterales bacterium
CATTTAAATTGCTTTCCGATTGGGCAGTCTCTGCTTGATTAACGAATCGCTTTTAGGCGGTTTGCAAAAATACCGATACCGAAGTCCAGACACCCCCCTGCCCCCCCTCAAGGGGGGAAACAACGAGCCAATCCCCCCTTGAGGGGGGCAGGGGGGTGTTTTCCCGGTATGAAAATTCGTGCAAATCGCCTTAGCTGTTCAGAATCTTCCGCGCGCTCTCGTCGTTCACGTCGGACACATGCGGAATCCCGGTTTCCCGGGCCGTTTCCCGGTTGCCGGAGAAGATGTCGCCCCGGGAGAGCTGCTTCACGGAGAACTTTCGCGCGCCGGCCAGAAGCTGTTGCAGGCCGCAGCCCAGCTTGTCGGCCATGGTGACGAAGGCGATGGCGCCGAAGGGGATGTTCTTCATCTCGTCCTTGCCCACCTTCTTCTCCACGTCGAACCAGGAGGCGAAAATCTCCCGCTCGTGGTTGCCCACCCGCTGCACCGTCTTGGGCAGCTCCGGCCAGGTGCCGTTCACCGCCGCCCGGCGTTCCGGATAGAGCGCGCCCTCGATGTTGGAGCCCACGAAGCCCGGCACCATGATGGCCCGGCCCATGCAGATCAGCTTGGTGAACGGCGCGCCCAGGGCCAGCGCCTTGAAAATGTGGTCTTCCAGCGCGAAGCCGCCGGCGAAGGACATGTCCACCACCTGCTGCCCCTTGGCCGCCAGAATGCTGGCGTATTCGTACGCCTTGGCATGCAGGTTGATGGACGGCACGCCCCAGCTCTGCATCATGTTCCAAGGGCTCATGCCGGTGCCGCCGCCGGAGCCGTCGATGGTCAGCAGGTCGAGCCCCGCGTCGGTGGCGAACTTGATGGCCATGGCCAGTTCTTCCATGCCGTAGGAACCGGTTTTCAGGGTAATCCGGGAGAAGCCGATGCTCCGCAGATACTCCACCGTCCGCATGAAATCCCGGCGGACCAGGTCCACCGTGTCCATGTTGGTGGCGCCCAGCCGGCTGTGGCGGGCGAAGGATTTGATGGAGCCGTTCTTGAACGCCTCCTGCACCTCCGGCGCCGTCGGGTCGGGATCGACGATGTAGCCGCGCTCCTTCAGAAACAGCGCGTAGTCCAGGCTGCGCACCTGGATTTCCCCGCCGATGTTCTTGGCGCCCTGGCCCCATTTCAGCTCGATGATGACCTTGTCCCCGTACTTGTCCGCCACGAACTCGGCCACGCCGTTGCGGGTGTCCTCCACGTTGAGCTGCACGATGATCGCGCCGTGGCCGTCGTAGTAGCGCAGATAGCCGTCGATCCGCCGCTCCAGCTCCGGAGCGCTTTCGATCTTGCCCTTTTTCGTGTCTCCCGAGCCGATTTTGGAGTTCCGGTCCACGCCCACCACGTTCTCGCCGATCACCACCGGAATGCCGGTCAACGCCCCGCCGATGGCGAAGGAGTCCCAGTATTTTTGCGCCACGAAGGTGGAGCCCAGCGCGCCGGTCATCAGCGGCATCCGCACCTTGGTTTTTACTTCGCGGCCGAATTCGTTGGTCAGGTCCACGTTGGGGAATATGCAGTCGTCCGGATCGGCGGTCAGCTCGCCGTTGAGCCCGTGGGCCCCGTAGGCGTAGCCCTGAATCCGCATGGAATTGTAGGAAACGCCCACGTGCGTGGTGTTGTTGGAACCGGCGGTGACGATCCCGAAGCTGCGGGGATACAGCAACTTGCGGCCCACCAGGCTGGAGAGCCAGGTTTCGCATTTTCCGGTGCAGTCGGCCCGGCACAGCGTGCACAGGCCCGATTCGGTGGGGTTGCCCCGGTTGGTGGTCCCGATCACGTCGTTGGATTTCGAAAATCGCACGATTCCGCCTCCTTGCTGAATTTTGATTGGAAATAAATTCCGCCCCCGAAACCCGGCCGCGACCTGACTCGATCTCCGGGATTTCGCGGTCTTGGCCGCTTCCCGCCGTCTTTGGAGGGGACGGCCGCCGGTTTCGGAGCGCCAAAAACAAAAAACGGCGTCGATTCTCCATGCAAAACAGAGAAATCAGACGCCGTTGTCCGCTTCACCCGCGATTCCGCCACGCCGTTGTGGCGGATTCCGCGCAATTCGATTGAACGGACTATTTAGTTTGACTAACAGAGATTGTCAAGTGGAAATGTCCACATACAACTCTTCCGACAACAAAATCGCCTCGGCCACTTCGCGCAGGGACTTTCGGGAATCCATGCTCCGCTTTCGCAGCCAGCGGTAGGCTTCGTCGCCCTTCATCTTCCGCCGGTGCATCACGATCTCCTTGGCCCGCTCGATCCGTTTTCGGGATTCCAGCTCCTCCTGGATCACCTTGGCCTGGATCATCAGTTCGGCGTTCAAAATCGCCACGGCGGCCTGGTTGGCCACCGCCGTCACCAGGTTGATTTCGGTTTCGGTGAAGTCGTGGGGCTCGGCCGTGAAGCAGTTCAGCACGCCGATGACCCGCTCGTCCTGCACTTGCAGCGGGACGCCCAACATGGAAACCAGCCCCAGCCGGCGGGCCATCTCCTTTTCCTTGAAGCGCCGGTTTTTCAGCACGTCGGGAATCAGCAACGGCCGCTTTTTCTTCACCACCGCGCCCACCACGCCCTCGTGGAGCCCCAGGGATCGGTCCCGAACGTACTCCGGCGCGATGGCCTGGGTCGCCTTCAGCCGGATTTTGGGTTCCGCCCCCTCCGGATCGTCGATGAGCCACAGGGAACAGATGGCCACCCCGGTCACCTGGGCCGTCACCATCACGATCAGCTTCAGCAGGTCTTCCAGAAACACGTCGGAGGTGATGGCCCGGCTGATTTCCGTGAGCGCCTTGATGTAGTTTTCGTAGGGAAGTCGGTCTGCCGTGTCCATGGTTTCAAGTATAGCTGAAAAGTTTGGGGCGGACAAGCGGGGGAAGACGGGCGGAAGGACGGATCGGGAAAGACGAGCGAAGGCGCCGCCGGTCGCGACCTCGGCGCCCGCGGGCCGGGGCCGAGAGTCGGGAGGAACGGCGGCGGAAATGGGGAGGGAAATGGGGAGGGAAAAACGGGGTCGGACGGAAGGGCCGTCCGACCCTCCGGAGAAGCTAATTCGTGGCTTCCTCGATCAAATCCTCGGGGAGTTCGCAAAAATCGGGGTCGCCCTTTTTGGTTTCCACGTAATGGGCCGCCGCCAGGGCCGCGGTGCTGCCGTCGGCCGCGGAGATTACGATTTGCCGGGCGTATTTTTCCCGCAAGTCGCCGATGGCGAAAAGGCCCGGTATGGCCGTTTCGCATTTCTCGTTGGTCACCACGTAGCCGTCGGCGTTCTTTTTGGTCCCCGCGGGCACCAGCTCGTTGTTGGGGATGAACCCCACGAAGATGAACACGCCGTCGGCGTTTCGGCGTTCGGTGTCCCCGGTTTCCACGTTCTCCATGATGAGGCCGTTCACCCCGTCGTCGTCGGCGGTGATCTCGTTGACCACCGTGTTCCAGACGATTTCCACCTTGCAATCCTTTTGCAGCCGCTGCTGAAGGATCATGCCGGCCCGCAGGGCGTCGCGGCGGTGGACCAGGTAGACCTTTTTGGCGATCTTGGCCAGGTAGAGCGCCTCCTCGGCGGCGGTGTCGCCCCCGCCGACCACGTAGACCACCTTGTTCCGGAAGAAAAAGCCGTCGCAGACCGCGCAGTAGGAGACGCCCTTGCCGTAGTATTCGTCCTCGCCGGAGATGCCCAGCTTTTTGGGGCTGCCGCCCGTGGCCAGGATGACGGCGTGGGCCTTGAGCACGTCGCCGCCGTACAGGCGGACGGTGTGGTATTCCAGGCCCGGCTCCACCGCGGTCACTTCGTCGTTGCGGGTTTCCAGGCCGTAGGCGTCGGCATGTTCGGCGAATTTCATGGAAAGCTCGGCCCCGCCGATATGGGGAAATCCGGGATAGTTTTCCACCTCGTCGGACATGGTGACCTGGCCGCCCATCACGCCCTTTTCCACCAAGACGGTTTTGAGGGCCGCGCGCATGGCGTAGACGCCGGCGGACAGGCCGCCGGGGCCGCCGCCGATGATGATGAGATCGTAGAACATCGTGTTGGACATGGAATTCCCTCCCTGGGGTCGGCCGAGCGCCTGCCGGCGGTTTCGGGCGGGGGATCGGTCAGGCGTCGTGATCGTGGTTTGTGTGGGATTGCGGCGCCGCCGGCGCCGCCGGCGCGTCGGTCGGGTCGGCGCGGCGCGAACCATCACCCGGTCGTCGGGCAAATCCGGCTCCCGGAGAATGATTGGCTCCGCAGTATGAAACATCCGCCGCAAAATTTCAATGTTTCGGTTCCCCGGTCCCCGCAGCTCCGATTCCCGGCGCGGATGCACCGCCAGTCCGATCCGCTCCGGCAATGGTTTGGCGGCCGAAAGCGCCTCCGCGGCCCGGTCCCGGAAGACGACCGATCGAACCCGGTGGCCGAAGGCGGGGTGATAGGGCCCGGCCACCAGCGCCGCCTCCAGGTCCGGTCCCGCCTGAAGCCCCATGCGCGCCACCGGAATTCCCGCCTCGGAAAACGCCCGGAAGGCGATGGCGGCCCGCTCCTCCGCCTCCGCCAGGGAGAGGGGGGCGTATCGGCCCGCCTCCATCCACTTCGCCAGACGGCTTCCCCGAAGCACCAGCGTGGGATAAATCCGGACCATTGCCGGCCGGAGCGCCAAGGTCCGCCGGGCGGTTTCCCGGACGCTCTCCCGGCTTTCCCCGGGGAGGCCCACCATGAGCTGGAGCCCCGCCGGAAGGCCCCGGGCCCGCAACCGTTCCATCGCCGTTTCGGTTTCCCCGGCCGTGTGTCCGCGCCGGCTCGCTTCCAGAACGGAATCGTCCAGAGACTGGGCCCCCAGCTCCACCGCCGCCATGGGCAGCCCGTCCAGAAGCGCCAACCGGTCGGGAAGAACGGTGTCGGGTCGGGTGGAAAAGCGGACGGATTGGATTCGGCCGTCGGAAACGGCCCCTTTGGCGAAGTCCAGAAAGGATTGGATGCGGGCGGGGGGCAATCCCAGAAAGTTCCCGCCGTAAAAGGCGAGCTGAACGGGGCGCCCGAGATCCCGGGGGCGGGAGAGCCATTCCGTCAGGACGGCTTCGGGATCCGGGAAGTCCCGGCGGTCGCCGGTGATGGCCCGCTGGTCGCAGAAGACGCAGCGATGGGGGCAGCCGGCGTGGGGAAGAAAAACGGGAACGACGAAGGGCGGGGCGGACATCGGGGTTAGCCGCCGTCGAGGGTTTCCAGCGCCTTTTGCGCCGCCGCCTGTTCCGCCATTTTCTTGCTTTTGCCGCCGCCCCGGGCTTCCATGTCGCCCACGAAAACCGCCGCGGTGAACGTCTTGTCGTGGTCGGGGCCCTGCTCGTCCACCACCTGGTAGGTGGGCGTGATTCGGTGGGAAAGCTGCACCTGCTCCTGAAGCCGGCTTTTGAAATCGGTTTCC
Organism: uncultured Desulfobacterales bacterium; assembly: GCA_964346545.1. GTDB lineage: Bacteria > Desulfobacterota > Desulfobacteria > Desulfobacterales > Desulfococcaceae > CAYFVR01. The sequence continues at coordinate 5,427 of CAYFVR010000042.1, forward strand.
GAGGCGGCCGGGCCCACCGTGTCCAGCAGGTCGGAAAACTGCCGCCGGACGAAGTCGAAGGCCGCGTCGAATCCGCCGTCCAGGTAGATGGCGGCCACCACCGCCTCGAAGGCGTCGGCCAGGATCGAATTTTTGTTCTGGCCGCCGGTCTGCCGCTCGCCCCGGCCCAGTTGCAAATGGTTTCCGATTTCCAGGCTCCGGGCGATTTCGGCCAGCTGGGTTTCGTTCACCAGGCCGGCCCGGGTCCGGGAGAGATCGCCCTCGCTCAGGTCCGACCGGTTGCGCATGAGCAGGTGGCCCACCGTCAGCCCCAGCACGGCGTCGCCCAGGAACTCCAGCCGTTCGTTGTCCCGCAGGCCGTCCGGCGGATTTTCGTTGACGTAGGAACGATGGCGCAGGGCCTCGGCCAGCAGGGCGCGGTTTTTGAAGCGGTGGCCCAGGGCGGTTTGCAGAGATTCCGAGGGCTTCATGCGCCGGTCGCCTCCCGAAGCAGGTCTTCGAAGACGGAGGGCGGCACCCGAAAATCGCCCCGGCCCCGGCCCATGGCCACGCCGGGCTTGACGTCCCCGTGGAAATCGGTGCCGCCGGTCATCACCAGGCCGAGGCGGCGGGCGACATCCATGAAGTATTTCCTCCGTTCCGGGGAGTGTTCGGGATAGAACACCTCGATGCCCCGCAGCCCCATCTCCCGCAGCTCCGCCATCGTCCTTTCGAAGGCCGGGCCCGGTTCCAGCGGCAGCACGCCGGGATGCGCCGCCACCGCCACGCCGCCGGCGGCCCGGATCAGGCCGATGGCCTCCGCGACGGGCGCGCGGTACTTGTCCACGTAGGCGGGCGCGTGGTTGCCGATGTACCGGTCGAAGGCTTCGTCGAAGGTCTTCACGTAGCCCCGTTCCTTCAACAGCCCCGCGATGTGCGGCCGGCCCATTTGGCCGCCGTCGTCTTCGGCCGCCGCCGGGTCCAGTTCAATATCGACCCCCATCTCGCGCAGCCGGGCCAGGATTTGGGGATTGCGGTTTTTCCGGGAATCCCGGAGCCGTTCCAGGCAGCGGTTCAGCGGTTCGTGGTCCAGCCGGAAGCCGTATCCCAACAGGTGAAAGCTGCCCTTCATGGGGCAGGACGGCGGCGGCGCGGCGCTGATTTCCACGCCGGACAGGAAGCCCATTTCCGGCGGAACGCCGATGTCCAACGCCGCCCGAACGCCGGCGGTGGTGTCGTGGTCGGTGATGGAGATGGCGGCCAGACCTTGCTTCCCGGCTTCCCGAAGAACCTCGGCGGGCGAGAGGGCGCCGTCGGAGGCGGTGGTGTGGATGTGAAGGTCGATCGGCCCCTTGGCGGGTCCGTCGGCGAGACCTTTGACGAGACCGGGGGAGGCGATCGGCTTCGATTCAGAGCCCAAGGGCGTTCTCCTCGGCCTCCTGCCGGGTCTTGCAGTCGATGCACAGGGTCGTCACCGGGCGGGCCTTGAGGCGTTCGATGGAGATGTCCTCGCCGCAGGCGTCGCAGATGCCGAAGGCGCCCTCCTCGATGCGATCCAGGGTTTTTCGGATTTTCTTGATCAGCTTGTTCTCCCGGTCCCGAATGCGCAGCATGAAATTCCGGTTGGATTCCAGGGAGGCGCGGTCGGTGGGGTCGGGGAAGTTTTCCTTGCCGACGGTCATGCCCTGCACGGTGTCGTCGGCGGTGTTGAGCAGTTCGTCGAGTCGCCTTGTCAAGAACTCCTTGAAATACTGAACGTCTTTCTCTTCCATCGTCAAACCCTCCACGTTGGTGACTGGAGAAAGTTGTCAGAACCCGTTACTTTACCAAAAAAATTTTGAAAAAGTAAAGCGCGTTTCTTCGCTTTTCCGCGGCGGGGAAAGTTGGATGGCGAAAGGCGGGGAACGCCGATCCGGAAACTATCCGGCGGTCTGGACGATGCGCGAGGCGGGGACGAGCTGGACCTCCTCCATCAGGCGCGGCCGGGCTTCCTCCAGGGCGTCGCGGGTGACCGCGTGGGGATGGCCGATGCCCACGGCCCGGCCGTGGGCCCGGGCGGTTTGAATCAGCCGGTCGATCTGGCGGCGGATGGCCGAGGGACGGAGATCGTGGTCCAGAAAGACGTCGCGGTCGGCGAAGGGGACCTGAAGCCTTCGGGCCACCGCCCGACAGACGCTGCCGGAGCGGGTGACGCTGTCCACGAAATAGAGGTCCCGTTCCCGCAGCACGGACAGCACCCGGTGGATGGGGGCGGACATGCCGGTGAGCCGGGAGCCCATGTGGTTGTTGACGCCCCGCGCCGCCGGAAGCCGGGCCAGGGCCTCGGCCACCCGTTGGGCCAGATGGTCGCCGGAAAGGGGCGAGAGCAGGGCGTCCGGTCCGGGGGAAATCCGGGGATATTCCAGCGGTTCCATGGGCAGATGCAGCATCAGCTCCACGCCGGCGTCGGCCGCCTGGCGGGCCAGCGTTTCCCGGTGGGGGCCGTGGGGCAGCATGGAGAAGGTGAGGGGGATTTTCAAGGCCAGAAAGGCCCGGGCCAGCTCCGCGTCGAAGCCGATGTCGTCGATGATGATGGCGACCCGGGGGGCGCGGCGACCCAGGCGGATGCCCGGGGCCGGCGGCGGCGAGGCCTCGGGATCTTCGGAATGGCGTTCGAAGACGGGGTCGGCGGCGCGGGCCGGAACGGCGGCGAAAAGCAGCAGAACGAGAAAAACCGCCCGCCCGGCGCGCGCGGCCGGACGGGCGGATGAAAACGGACGGGAGATCAACCGCGGGCTTCCGTCAAGATGCCGTATCCTCTCAGGATTTCCAGCGCCCGGATGACCTGGTTGTCGGTCTCCAGGGTCTCGCGGTCCAGTGGGCCGTAGCGGTTTTCGTCGGTTCGGCGTCGGGTTTCCTCTTCGGTCTCGTCTTCCGCTTCGTCGTCCGTCTCGACGAAGGGGATGGCGTCCAGGTGGTTTCGGAGGTCGGCCTCCTTGAGCCGTTCGTCCTCGGCGGCGGTCTCCTCCTCGTCCAGGAAGCGGTGCTTCACCACGATGTCCGGCTCGATGCCCTGGGCCTGGATGGATCGGCCGTTGGGGGTGTAGTAGCGGGCGATGGTGAATTTGAGGCCGTAGCCGTCCCGCAGGGTTTCCACCGTCTGGACCGAGCCCTTGCCGAAAGAGGTGGTGCCCAGAACGACCGCCCGCTTGTGATCCTGAAGCGCGCCGGCCACGATCTCCGAGGCGCTGGCCGTGCCGCCGTTGATCAGGATCACGACGGGATAGTTGTGGGCGGATCGGCCGCCCCGCGCCTCGAAGACCTTGGTGTGCTTTTTCATTCGCCCCTTGATGGAGACGATGGCGCCCTCGTCCAGGAACAGGTCGCTCACGTCGATGGCCTGGTTCAGCAGCCCGCCCGGATTGTCCCGCAGGTCGAGGACGAGTCCCTTCATCGGCGTGTCGCCGTTTTCCAGCTCGGCGAGGGCCGCCTGGAGGTCCTCGGTGGTGTTTTCCTGAAAATTGGTCACCCGCGCGTAACCGTAGCCGGGCCGCAGGGCCAGGGCTCGCACGCTTTCGATGGGAATGATGTCCCGCACCAGGTCGAAATCCAGCGGCGTTTTGACGCCCTCCCGAACGATTTTGATGGAGACCGATTCGCCCTTGGGGCCGCGCATCCGTTTGACGGCCTCCCAGAGCATCATGTCCTTGGTGGATTCGCCGTCCACCTCGACGATGATGTCGCCGGCCTTGATCCCGGCCTTGTGGGCCGGCGTGCCCTCGATGGGGGAAATCACCGTCAGCAGACGGTTTTGCATGGTGATGACGATGCCGATGCCGCCGAATTCGCCCCGGGTGTCGATTTGCAGCTCCTCGAACGCCTCGGGCGGCAGGAGCTGGGAATGGGGATCGAGGCTGTGGACCATGCCCTGGATGGCCTTGTGGATCATGTCCTCGGTGTCCACCGGGTCCACGTAGTTCTTTTCCACCAGGTCCAGCACGTCGGCGAAAATTTTGAGCCCTTTGTAGGTGGCGTCGTCGCTGGCCGAAAGGTTGCGGTAAAAGCCGGAGCCGGCGATGCCGACCAGGGCCGCGGTCAGGACCACCAGCCAGAGATTGGCCGGTTTTCGGTTGTTTTGGGACATCGGTTGCTCCTTGGAGTTACCCCGCGTCGAGCCATTCCATGGGGTCCATCGGTTTGCCGCGGTGGCGCACTTCGAAATGGAGGCCCGGACCCTCCAGGGTTCCCCCGTGGCCCGCCGTCGCGATGACCTCGCCGGATCGGACCCGGTCGCCTTTTTCTTTGAACAGCTCGGCGGCGTGGGCGTAAAGCGTGTAGTAGTGGTTGCCGTGATCGACGATGATCATGTTGCCGTAGCCCTTGAACCCGCTGGCGTAGATCACCTCGCCGTCTCCCACCGAACGGACCCGGGCGCCGGCCTCGGTTTGGATCACGATGCCGCTCCGGAAGTTGCGGACGCCGAATTCCGGGTTTTCGAACGGGCCGAAAAACATTGTTATTTTACCGGTTACGGGCATGTTTAGCAAGCCCTTATGCCGGGCGAAGGATCCCTTGCCGGGCGCCGCCCCGGCCCGCTTCCGCGCCGCCGCCCTCGCCCGAGCCTCCAATTCCCCGATGCGGCGGTCCAGGGCGGCGGCGGCGTCGCGCAGGACGGCCACCGCGTCGGCCGCCAAGGATTTTTCCTTCCGGACCCGGGACAAGAGTTCGCGTCGGGCGGTTCGGGCGGCTTCCAGCCGCTCGGCCGCCCGGCGGCGTTCCTCCGCCGCGGCGCGCCGTTCCTCCCGGGCCAGCTGGATATCTCCGGCCAGCAGGTCCAGCTCGGCCTGTCGGGCGTCCAGCTCCTCCAGCAGGGTTTCGTCCCGGGCCAGCACCCGCCGCAGGGCGGTGCGTCGCTCGAAGAATTCCCCCACCGAACCGGCGCTGGCCAGCAGGTGGACCGCGCCCAGGTTTTGGAGCTTGTAGAGGCTGACGGCCCGGGTGGCCGCCCGTTTCCGTCCGGCCCGGAGCTGTTCGCTCAACTCCGCGAAGGCCGATTCGGCCTGGGCGATCCGGGCCTCCAGGGCCTCCGCGGCCGCGGCGGCGCGCCCGGCCGTCCGTCGGGCCTGGTCGAGTTCCCGGGCCAGCCGATCCAGATCGTCGGCCAGGGAGTTTTCCCGTCGGTCCAGCTCCCGGGCCGATTCGCGGGCGTCCCGCAGCTTCCGCTCCACGGTTTGGGCGTCCCGTCGGAGTTCCTTCGCGGTTTCCGCCGCCGGAATCGCCGGCGTCGCCAAGACCAGCGCCGCCCAGATCGGGAACGCCGGGATCAGCCGTTTCGATATTGTCGGAGGGAAAGAAAACATCCCAGCCATCCCACGAAGCCGCTGCCCGCCAGCACCCCGATCACGGCTCGGGGTGGCAGGAAGCGGAGAGTAAAGGTCGGCGTCAGCAGGGCGGCGTCCAGGTGGGCGGTCAAAAACCGGAACAGGCCGTACAGGGCCGCGAGTCCCAGCGCGCCGCCGGCCGCCCCCAGCAGCAGGCCGCCCACGTAAATCGGGTCTTTGATGAATCCTTCGGTGGCGCCCACCAGCCGCAGAATTTCAATTTCACGCCGGCGGGAGTGGAGGACCAGGCGAATGGTGTTGGCCACGAAAAACAGGGTGGCCAGAAAGAAGAGGCCGCCCAGGGCGTAGGCGGTCAGCCGGAACAGCGAGACCACGCCCATGACCCGGCCCAGCCACTCCCGGCCGTATTCCACTTCGGCCACCCCCTCCAGCTTCGCCACCGCCTCGGCCGCGGCCGCCAGCCGTTCCCAGGTTCGGGGGGAGACGGTCAGGTAGACTTCGAAGGCGTCGGGCAGCGGATTTTCCGACAGGCCGTCCAGCAGGGACGCCTGGGGGCCGAGCTGTTCCCGAAACCGGGCCAGCGCGGTTTCCCGGGAAATGAACCGGACCTCCCGGACCCCGTCCAAACGACCGATTTGGGTTCGGAGCCGTTCCGCCGCTTCGGGCGGGGCGTCGGCGCGCAAGTAGGCCATCACCCGCATGTCCCGCATCCAGGCTTGGATCATGCCGTCGGCGTTCTGGAGGAACAGCGCGAAGGCGCTGAAGATGAGCACCGCCAGCGCGACGGTGGCCACGGTGACCAGATTGAGCAGCCGATTGGCCGTGAGATCCCGGATGGCGCGGCGAAGCATGGACATCAGCGGGGCGGGGCGGGAATGACGGTGGAGGTTTCCAGCCGTCCGGCCTTGAGCAGAACCACCCGGCCGCCGGTGGCGCGGATCAGTTCGGTGTCGTGGGTGGCGATGATCACCGCGGCGCCCCGGCGGTGATACAGGTGAAGGAGATCCATGACGGCGTCGGCCGCTTCGGCGTCCAGGCTGCCGGTGGGTTCGTCGGCGACGATGATTTTGGGATTCCCGGCGATGGCCCGGGCAATCGCCGCCCGCTGCTGTTCCCCGCCGGAGAGGCTGGCCGGCAGCGCCCGTTCCCGGCCGTCCAGGCCCACGGTTCGCAGCAGGTTTCGCACCTTTTTGCGGACCATCCGGCGGGGGGCGCCCACGGCCTCCACCACCAGCGCGACGTTGTCGTAGATGGTCCGGTTGGGAATGAGCTTGAAATCCTGGAAGACGATGCCGAATTTTCGCCGCAGCTCCGGCACGCGGCGGCGGGAGATTCGGGCCAGGTTGATCCCGTCCACGACGATCTGTCCTTCCGAGGCCGGCTCCCCCAGATACAGCAGCTTGAGCAGGGTGGTCTTGCCCGCGCCGCTGGGTCCGGAAAGGAACAAAAATTCATTGTCCGCCACGGTCAGACGGATATCGACCAGGGCGGTTCGGGGGCCGTACCGCTTGGCGACGTTGTACATCTGGATGAGGGTGCGGGGCTTGTCGAAGACCTCCACGCGGGCGGGCTCCCGATGCGTTGGACCCGGCGGGCCGCTGGATTGACCGGGCCGGGATTCGATGATATGGAAAGGGCCGAGTTCGGGGAGTGCCGTCTCCGGTTTTCTCCGCTCGGGCCTCCACTGATCCCATCGTATGCGCTTCTTCCCTTCAGTGGAGGCTTTTTACATTCCGTTCACCCGAAATTCAAGGTTTTCCGATGAAATCCCCGCGCACCGAGGCGGAAACCGCCGCCCTGAAGGCGGAGCTGATCGACCGGCTCTGCCGCAAATCCTTCCAGTACAGCGCCGAACCGACCTTTCGCCTGGTTTCCGGACGCGCCAGCCATTTCTACGTCAACTGCAAGCCCACCACCCTGAGCCCCCGGGGAATGGCGCTGACCGGGAACCTGATGGCGGACGCCCTGGCGGACGCGGAGATTTCGGCGGTGGGCGGGCTCACCTTCGGGGCCGATCCCATCGCCGTGGCGACCGCCTTCGCGTCGGAGCTGGCGGGGCGGGGCATCAAGGCCTTTTCCATCCGCAAAGAGCGAAAGGACCACGGCATCGTCCGCTGGATCGAGGGCGACGTGGAACCCGGCGAACGGGTGGCGGTGATCGACGACGTGGCCACCACCGGCGGCTCCACCCTCAAGGCGGTGGAGCGGGCCCGATCCGAAGGGCTGGAGGTGGTCCGGGCGGTGGTGCTGGTGGACCGCCAGGAGGGCGGCATGGAGGCCATCCGCGAGGCGGTGCCCGACGCCCATGCCCTGATCACTCGGGAAGAGCTTCTGGCCCGCTGGCGGGAGATTCACCCCGAAACGGCCTGAGGCCGGGGGCGGCGGCCGGCGCTTCCATTCGGATCGGCCTTGGGCGGATTGGAAATAAAGTCCGTACCGCGGCCCCCTGGGAACGACGCGTTGCCTCGTCGAATCGAGGCATCGGTTCTGGAACGCGCGACGAGCAAAAACCCGGCGCTCCCGAAATGGGGATGGATGTTTCCGTAAATCGCCTTACGTCGGGATGTAGGTGGCGCAGGCGTCGTCCGACTCCCAGGAGGTGACCCGGGTCACCCTCACGCCGTTCCCGTCGATCCGCGATTGAAGGGCGTCGCCCACGAAGCGGGCGATGTTTTCCGAGGAGGGCGGATTGTCCGGGCCGAAATGGGGCAGTTCGTTCAGGAACCGGTGATCCAGCTCCCCCATGATCTCCCGAACGTGTTTTTTGATCTCGCCGAAATCCATCAGCACGCCGGCGTCGTTGAGTTCGTCGCCGCCCACGCAGACCTCCATCCGCCAGTTGTGGCCGTGGAGGTTTTCACATTTTTGGGCCACCATTTTGAGCTGATGGGCCGCGGCGAAACGGGTGACGACTTTCAGTTCGTACATTCGATTATTCTCCCCCGCGCGGCTTGGGTCCAACGGCGTTCACTCGGGGATTCCCGATGAACGACGGCGTCCGGATCGGCAAAGGGCGCGTGCGATGCGCCCCCGCCAAACTTCTCCTTGAATGAACGCGGTGTCGGGCCAAAACCGAACCATAAAAAAGGCCGGTCGCGCGCCTGCGGCCGGCCCTGATTTTTCGGCTTCGGGCTTCAGTGGGCGGCGCCGGCCGAATTTCCCTTGAGCATGTTCTTCATCTTGTTCTTGAACTTTCCGGATTCCAGCTTGGCGAATTCCCGCAGCAGGGATTCCTGCTTTTTGTTGAGGCCGGTGGGGGTGCGAACGTCCACCTGGATCAACTGATCGCCCCGTTGCCCGTTTTTCAGGGAGGGAATGCCCTCTCCCGACAGTCGAAAGACCTCGCCGGGCTGGGTGCCCTTGGGGATCTCCAGATCCCGCTCGCCCTTCAGGGTCGGCACCTGAATGGTGTCGCCCAGCGCGGCCTGGATGAAGCTGACGGGCAAGCGGCAGACGACGTGGATGCCTTCCCGCTTGAAAAAGTCGTGGGGCCGAACGTGGATGAAGACGTAGAGATCGCCGGGGGGGCCGCCCTCCGGGCTGGGCTCTCCCTCGCCGGTGAGGCGCAGGCGGGAGCCGGCGTCCACCCCGGCCGGAATGCGCACGGACACCTTTTTGCTGACTTTGACCTGGCCGGCGCCGCCGCAGCGGGTGCAGGGCGAGGGGATGGACTGGCCGGTGCCCCGGCAGTGGGGGCAGGTGGTGCGCACCGTGAAAAAACCCTGGGAACGGGAAACCTGCCCCACGCCGCCGCAACTCCGGCAGGTTTCCGGGGAGGTGCCGGGCTCGCAACGGTCGCCTCCGCACTTGTCGCAAAGCTCCAGCTTGTCCACGGTGATCCGGGTTTCGACGCCGAAGGCGGCGTCCATGAAGTCCAGCTCGATGTCGTAGCGGAGGTCGTTGCCGCGTCGGACGCGCCCCCGGCCCCGACGTCCTCCGCCGAAGCCGAAGAAGTCCTCGAAGATGTCGCCGAAGCTGGAAAAGATGTCCTCGAACCCGCCAAAGCCGGAAAAACCCGCGCCCTCCAGGCCCTGATGGCCGTATTGATCGTACAACGCCCGCTTTTCCGGATCGCGCAACACTTCGTAGGCCTCGGAAGCCTCCTTGAAACTGTTTTCCGCCTCGGTGTCCCCGGGGTTTCGATCCGGGTGATATTTCAGCGCCATTTTCCGGTAGGCGGCCTTGACCTGGTTTCCGTCGGCGTCCCGGGCGATGCCCAGAACTTCGTAGTAGTCCCGTTTGGTTGTCATGAATTTCCCTGGCTGATCGATCCGAAAGTTTCCATATATTCCCCGCGCCGCGTCCCCGGACGCGGGGCCTGCCGCCGTTCCAGTGGTTGGATTTGGCAAGGAATGTAATGCAGGCCCCTTCCATGTCAACGCGTTCCCCGGCCGTCCGGCGCGGCTTTCCGTCCGGGGTCAGCCCACCCGGGGCCGCCGCAGCGCCGTGTTCCGCCGCCAGCGACGGTCGTCCCGTTCGGGATAGTGGATGTTGAAGTGCAGCCCTCGGCTTTCCTTTCGGTGGCGGGCGCAGTCCACGATCAGCTCGGCCACGGCGGCGATGTTCCGCAGCTCCACAAGGTCTCGGGTCACCTTGAAATCCCAGTAGTATTCGTGGATTTCTCCCCGGATGATCTCGATTCGCCGCTTGGCCCGCTCCAGCCGCTTGTCCGAGCGTACGATGCCCACGTAGTTCCACATCAGCCGCCGGATCTCGTCCCAGTTGTGGGCCACCATGATGGCCTCGTCGCTGTCGGTGGCGCCGGTTTCGTCCCAGGGGGAAGGGTCGGGGCAGATGCCGCCGCCCCCCGGCCCGTCCAGCTCCTTCCGCACCGCCCGGGCCGCGGCGTCGGCGTAGACCAGCGCCTCCAGCAGCGAGTTGCTGGCCAGTCGGTTGGCGCCGTGCAGCCCGGTGCAGGCCGTTTCGCCCACGGCGTAGAGTCCGCGGATGTCGGTGCGGCCCTCCAGATCGGTGAGCACCCCGCCGCAAAGATAATGGGCGGCCGGCACCACCGGAATCGGCTCCCGGGTCATGTCGACGCCGAACCGGAGACACTGGGCGTACAGATTGGGAAAACGGCTTTTGACCGCCTCGGCCGGCTTGTGGCGGATGTCGAGAAACACCGAATCGTGACCGCTGCGCTTCAGTTCGCTGTCGATGGCCCGGGCCACCACGTCTCGGCAGGCCAGGTCGGCGGCGGGATCGTACCGGGGCATGAAGGCGTCGCCGTCGGCGTCCCGCAGGATGCCGCCCTCGCCCCGCACCGCTTCGGAGATGAGGAAATTCTTGGCTTCGGGGTGGTAGAGGCAGGTGGGGTGAAACTGGACGAATTCCAGGTTGGCCACCGTGGCCCCGGCCCGGTAGGCCATGGCGATGCCGTCCCCCGTGGCCACGTCGGGATTGCTGGTGTAGAGGTACACTTTTCCCGCGCCGCCGGTGGCCAGCAGCGTGGCCGCCGCCACGAAGGTCTTCACCGTCCCGTCGGCCGGGTCCAGGATGTAGGCCCCGCAGCAGACCGCTTCGTGGAAGGTGGTCACCTGTCCCCGCCGCATCCGGGTGGAGTAGGTGATCAGGTCCACCGCGACGTGATTTTCGAAAACGGCGATGTTGGGGTGATCCGCCACCCGTTCGGCCAGCACCCGTTCCACCTCCCGGCCGGTCATGTCTTGGGCGTGGACGATCCGTTTTTGGGAATGGCCTCCCTCCCGGCACAGATCCAGGCGAACCGATTCGGTTTTCCCCCCCTCCCGGCGATTGAACGCCACCCCCAGGTCCATCAGCTCCCGGATGCGATCCGGGCCGTTGCGGACCACCCGGTCCACCACCGTCTCGTTGCACAGGCCGTCTCCGGCCGCCATGGTGTCGCGGATGTGGAGATCGAAGGAGTCCAGTTCTCCGAAGACCGACGCGATGCCGCCCTGGGCCGCCCAGGTGTTGCCGTCGGTGAGGCCCCGCTTGGTGACCAGGTGGACCTTGGCCCGATCCGCCACCTTGAGGGCGAAGGAAAGACCGGCGATGCCGCTGCCGATGACGAGAATGTCGGAGGCGTGTCGCATGGTGGGTCGCCTTCCGGGGGAATGTGGACCGGAAGGCGTATCGCCCCCCCGCGGTCGAGATTGCGGAAGCCGGGAATCGGCGGTCGGCCCGCCTTTTTTCCGCCGCTCAACCCGACGGGACTTCCGATTTCCGAAAGTGACCGAATCCGCGAACGCCCGGCCGGTCCCCCGTTCCCCGGCGGCTTCGCGCTTCGCGCCCCGCGACGTTTTTCCATTGCCGCTTTGTCGCTTGCATACTTTGCGCTTTTCGAATTTTTGGGAAGGATCGACGCTTCCCGGCGAATCTCCCATCCGCGGGAAGTTGAAAGGAGACGCTCTTTCCGCGCGAGGCGGGAGAACCGCTAAAAATAGGCGGCGCGCCGGCGCTTGCCCTTTTCGTTGAAGCCGCCGATGACGAACCCGATCAGGAAGACCGCGCCGCCGGCGACGAACCAGGCGACGTTGCTCCGCCATTCCACCCGGTCCACCCGGGCGGCCAGCGAATCGGCCCGCTCCTTCTGGGCGTCCAGCTCCACCGCGGCTTCTTCGTAGGCCGACTTCACGGCCAGGTAATCCTCGGATTCCTCCCGCAGGGCCGCGAAGGACGCGGTGGCATCCCGGGCCTGGGTCTCCGCGGCGCTGGTTTCTTCGGCCAGCGTCTGGTTTTCCGTTTTCAGCCGCTCGTTTTCCGTCTCCAGCTCCGACAGCCGCCGGGTCAGGTTTTCCCGTTCCTCCCGAAGGCGGGCCAGCTGGATTTCGTTGGGCACCTTGTCGGTGAGGAAGCGGGAAAGCACCCAGCCGTCCGTCCCGTCGGGCATCCGGACGTAGCTCCAGTCTCCCTGGCTGTCCAGCAGTTCGACTTTTTGTCCGGACTGGGGCATCTTGATCACCTTGTGGTTGATCCCCGGTCCGGTTCGCATGGTGATTTTGATGACGTCGTTGACGTACCTGGTGGCCGCCTGGGCGCCCGTCGCGACCAGCAGAAGCGCCAGGGCGACGAGAATGAGCCGCTTCACCCGCATGATGACTCCCGCGGTTTGGGTTCGTTTTTGGGCCGGCGCGCCGGCGTTGACCGGGTATTTTCCGGCCAAACCTCGGCGGTGTCAATAACTTCTTTGAATCGCCCCTCGAGTATGGTATTTTCCCCAAAAATTGGGTTGCAACCGCGAACGCAAAGGATGGACGCCGATGATCGCATTCGATCTGGTATGCGGCGAAGGTCACCGGTTCGAGGGCTGGTTCGACGACGGACCCGCCTTTGAACGGCAACTGGCGGAGGGCATGATCGCCTGTCCGGTCTGCGGCGGCGAGGAGATCGTCCGCCTGCCTTCGGCCTTCGCCATCAAGGGGGGCGGAAACGGCCCCGACGCCGACGACTTCCGCCGGGTGGCGGAGGTGGGCCGGAAGCTGGCCGAAATCGTCGAAAGCAAATTTGACAACGTCGGTTCCGATTTCGCGACGGAGGCGCTGAAAATTCATTACGGCGCTTCGGAACCCCGCAATATCCGGGGCGTCAGCACGCCCCGGGAGGAAAAAACCCTGAAGGACGAAGGGATTCAGTTCTTCAAGTTGCCCGCGCCCTTCACCAAGGAAGACGCCTGATCCGCGCCCCGCCCGTCACGCGGGGCGCGGCTTTTTTTTTCTTTTTGAACCCCCGCCCCGGCTTTCTTTTCCGCCCGACCCCCTTTCAGGCCATGGCCGCCGCCAGCGCTTCCACGTCTTCGGGCTTCGCCACGTTGACCACGGCGATCCCGGCGTCCCGCGGCACGATTTTCCGCGCCAGTCCCGCCAGGACCTTTCCCGGACCGATTTCGGCCATCACCTCCACGCCTTCGTCCACCATCCGGCGCACCGTGTCGTACCAGCGCACCGGGCTGCACAGCTGGCGGGCCATGAGCGCCCGGATGACCGCCGGATCGCTTTCCCGGGCGGCGGTGACGTTGTGGATGACCGGAATCTCCGGAGCGTTGAATTCGAACGTCTCCAGAAATTCCCGAAACTCCGACTCGGCCCCGGCGATGAGCGGGCTGTGCCAGGCTCCGCTGACCTTGAGCGGGACCGCCTTGGCCTTTTTCTCGGCCGCCAGGGACGACACCCGGCCGACCGGCTCCGGCGAACCGGTGATCACGATCTGCGTTTCCGCGTTGTGGTTGGCCACCGCCACCACCGCGCCCGGAACCTCCGCCTTCACCCCGTCCACCATCGACCGGACCTCGTCCATGGGCAGGCCGACGATGGCCGCCATGGCCCCGCCGTTGCGGACGGCCTCCCGGTGCATCAGTTGACCCCGGCGATGGACCAGCCGGATGGCGGCCTGGGGGCTGACGACCCCCGCGGCGCACAGAGCGCTGAATTCGCCCAGGCTGTGGCCCGCCACCACGTCGGGCCGCAGGCCGCGCGCGCCCAGCACCGCCAGGCAGGCCAGGTTGACGGCGGTGACCGCCGGTTGCAGGTTGACCGTCTCGGTCAGCTCCGCCATGGGGCCTTCGAAGCAGAGCCGTTGCACCGGCAGGGCGCTGACGGTTTCGGCCATTTCGAAAACGGCGCGGGCCTCCACCGAGGCGTCGAACAGGGCCCGGCCCATGCCCACGCTCTGGGAGCCCTGGCCGGGAAACAGAAAAGCGGTTTTCTTCACTTCAGAATTCTCCTTCGGCGTCGAGATTGAACAGCTTTCGGGCCACGTCGAGGTAGACCGACTTGCCGCCATGGCAGCCGTTGCCCTTGAGAAAGAGGGTGGGATCGTGGAGGAATTTGTTGACCATGGCCTCGGTCATGCGGACCAGGGCCTCCCGCTCGTCGTCGCCCAGATGGCGCAGACGGCCGCCCAGGGTTTTTTCCAGCTCGGCCTCGGCGATGTCGCCCAGCTTTTCCCGCATCGCCTTGATGGTGGGCACCACGTCCAGCCCCAGCCGCCAGCCTCGGAACTTGACCACCGCCTCCTCGATGATCCGTTCGGCCCGGCGGGCCTCCCGGATGCGGTCCTCCCGGTTTTCCTCGATGACGTCCTTCAGATCGTCGATGTCGTAGACGTAGGCGTTGCCGACCCGATTGATGGCGGGATCGATGTCCCGGGGCACGGCGATGTCGATGAAAAACAGGGGCCGGTTTTTCCGTGCCCGCATGACCCCCCGCACATGCTCGCGTTCAATCACGAAGCCCGGCGCCCCGGTGGAGCCGATGATGATGTCCACCTCCCGGAGGGCGTCGGGGATTTCCTCGAAGTGGATGGCCTGACCGTTGAACCGGTCGGCCAGGGCCAGTCCCCGCTCGAAGGTGCGGTTGGCCACGTGAATTTGGCCGGCCCGGTGGCGGATCAGATGTTCCACCGCCAATTCGGCCATCTCGCCCGCGCCCACCAGCAGCACCTGCTTGCCTTCCAGCTCCCCGAAAATTTTTCGGGCCAGTTCCGCGGCGGCGTAGCTGATGGAGACGGCGTGATCGCCGATCCCGGTTTCGGTGCGGACCCGTTTGGCCACGAAAAAGGTCTTGTGGAGCAGCCGGTTGAGCAAAACGCCGGAGGTTCGGCCCTCGATGGCGTTGCGGTAGGCGTCCTTGAGCTGGCCCAGAATCTGCGGTTCGCCCACCACCAGCGAGTCGAGGCTGGCCGCCACCCGGAAGATGTGGTTGACCGCCGCGTCGCCCACGTGGACGTACAGGGCCGATTCGAAATCGTCCACCGACATGCCCTTGGTCTCGGCCAGATGGCGCTTGGCCGCGCCCACGGCCCCGTCCACGTCGGTGGCGGCCATGAGCACCTCCACCCGGTTGCAGGTGGACAGCAGGACCACCTCCTCGATGGGCGTGGCCGCCCGGAAGGCGCGCAGGGCGGCGTCGGCCTCGTCTCCCGAAAAGCCGAGGCATTCCCGCAGCTCCACTTCGGCGGTCTTGTGGTTCAGCCCCATCAGGACGATTTCCAGCTCCGAGGGGGCGGGCGGGCAGATCGGCCGGGGTCTTCCCCGTCGAACCGGCGCGGTCAACTCCGCCGCCGCTTCGGGCGCGAAATCGGTTTGGAGGACCTCGGTGTGGACGGCCTGGTTTACCATTGCGTGAACTCTCCGTGATGTCCTTGAAAAATCAGGTTGACCCCCAGAAAGGTGAAGATCAGCACGCCGAAGCCGATGATCGACATGATCGCCGACTTCCGGCCCCGCCAGCCCACGGTCAGCCGCTCGTGGAGCAGCGCGGCGTAGAACAGCCACATCACCGCCGACCAGACTTCCTTGGGGTCCCAGGTCCAGAACCGGCCCCAGGCCGCCTTGGCGTAGACGAAGCCGCTGACCAGGCCGATGGTGACCAGGGTGAAGCCGACCACGATGCAGCGGTAGCCGGTGCGGTCCAGCCGTTCCAGGCTGGGCAGGCGCCGGTAGAAAAAGCCCCGCTTCTTGTGTTTGATGGCCCGTTCCTGGAGCAGATAGAGCACCCCGGTCCCGCAGGCCAGGGCGAAGGCCGCCTCGCCCACGAACAGGATGACCACGTGAAAAGTCACCCACAGACTCCGCAACGCCTCGCCCTCGGGGACCGTTCCCGCCGGGAAGTGGACGGCGGCCAGCATGGCCAGGGAGGCCAGGGGCGCGGCGAAGACGCCCAGAATCCGCAGGGGGAATTCGCCCCGCCATTGAAAAACCACGAAGACCCCGGTCAAGGCCCATCCGGCCAGGGAGAGGGCCTGGTGAAGACTGAAGGCCGGAAGGGCTCCCGCCCGGACCCATGCCGCGCCGATGGCGGCCGTGTGGGTGACGAGGCCGGCGGCCAGCAGGCCGAAGGCGACATTGTGGAGCCGCTCCCGCTGGCGGAGCAGATAGACCAGGTAAAACGCGGTGCTCGCGAGGTAGAGGGCCAGCGTGATATGGGTCGGGGCGTTCATGGCGTCAGCGCCCGCGGGACGGGCCGTCGGTCTCCTTTTGGGTCAGCGTTTCCAGGTCGAACTCGGGGCCCAGGGTTTCCCGGAGCAGCCGATCGACGGCGTCGTTCCGGCCGTCCCGCAACAGGGCGAGCAGGCCGTCGTCCAACAGGGCGCGGAATCGGTCCCGGTGGCCGTCGGGGTCGTGTTCCCGGGCCAGCAGGCGAGCGCGGGCCGCGCCCAGCAGCTCCAGGGCGGTTTCGTATTCCGATCCGAAGGTTTCCTCCAGCGTCATCCGGATGCGGCGCGACAGCGCGGGGCTCGCGCCGCCGGTGGAAACGGCCAGGGTCAGCGCCCCCCGCCGCAACACCGCCGGCAGGGTAAAATCCCCCTCGCCGGGCCGGTCCGCCGCGTTGCAGAGCGCCCCGGCCCGCCGGGCGTCGGCCACCACCCGGGCGTTGATCTCGGGGTCGCCCGAGGCGGCGAAGACCAGAAACCGGCCGTTCACGTCGCCGGATCGGTATCCCCGCTCCGCCCAGGCGATCTCCCCGGCGTCGGCCAGTTCCCGCAGGGCCGGGGCGACCGCCGGGCTGATCACCGTGACCGCGGCGCCGCAGTCCACCAGCCCCCGGGCCTTGCGCGCGCCCACGCCGCCGCCGCCCACCACCAGGCAGTCGCGCCCGGTCACGACCAGGTTGATCGGGTAGACGGTCATGATCCCTTGCGAATTTCCAACCGCAGCAGGTCTTCGGCCAGCACCAGGGGGCCGGTCCAGGTCCGGCGGCATTGGGCTTCCACGTCGGCCTGGTCGCATTCGGGATAAAAATGGGTCAGCGCCAGTTTTCCCACGCCGGCCCGGGCCG
>CAYFVR010000043.1:0-3491 GCA_964346545.1 uncultured Desulfobacterales bacterium
CATCACCAATCCCGCTCCACTTTCCGTTCGCCGTACCGGGGAATCAATGCCCGCCCGGGACGATCCTCCAAACGGTTCAGAATCCGTTGGGCCTGGGTGGCGGCCGCTTCGTCGGCTTCGTCGTCGGATTCCCGGTTCTCCGCCATCGCCGCGCCGGGTGATTCCTCCTCGGGCGTTTCTTCATCCGGAATGGGCGGGGGCGGCGACGCGGATTCCTCGCCGGATTCGTTCCCGCCGGACGAATCCCCGGACTCCCGCGATTGGGCGGACTCCGACTCGTCCGGCGAAGATTGAGAATCGCCGTCCGAAGAATTTTCCCCGTCTCCCGGCTCGGACTGGGATTCGGAATTTTCCGGGTCTTGGGGCTGATCGCCCGACTCCGCCGAATCGCTCTCCTGATCTTCGGATTCCGATTCGTCCTCCCCCGACGGGGGCGATTCCTGGGGCGGCGGCGGGGGCTGGTTCATCACCTTTTCCACAAAAGCGCGGTTCTCGGCGGCCTGGCGGTCTTCCACGCCCAGGTCCCGGGCCGCGGCGATGGCCGCCTCGAAATTTTCCAGGGCCCCTTTATATTCCTTGGCCCGAAAACGGGCGTTTCCCTCGTTGTACAGCGCTTGTTGCCGCAAACCCGGATCGGCGTCCTCCGCTTCCGCCGCCATCCGGAAATGGCGGGCCGCCGGCTCGTACTTTCCCAGCCGGTAGTAGGCGTTGCCGATATTGTACAACAGCCGGGGATCATCCGGCCGGTCCACCTGGGCCTGGAGAAAGTGGTCCAGCGCGGTTTCGAACTCCCCGGCCTGATAGGCGGCCATCCCCTGTTCAAAGCGGGTTTCCGCCCGGACGGCGCCCGGCGCGCCGAGCACCAGCGCAGCCAGCACCACCGGCAGCACCTTCCGGCCCCGGCCGTTTCCCGCCAGCGGCGGCAGCAGCATTTCCAGCAACAGGGCCAGCACCGCGAGGGCCAGGGGCCATTGGTACCGGTCCTCCCAGACCCGCCGCCGGCCGCCTTCGATGGCGGCGGCTTCCATCCGGCCGCGAATGTCCCGTTCGTAGATCGTGTCCAAGTCCATATCTCCCGCCACCGACCGGACGTAGGTCCCGCCGGTGATTTCGGCCATTTCCCGCAGGGTCGCCTCGTCCAGCCGGGTGATGACGATGTTGCCCGCCGCATCTTTTCGCAGTCCGCCCTGGGCGTCGGGAACGGGAACCCCGGACGGCCCGCCCACGCCCACGGAAAACAGCCGGACCTCGGCCTCGGCCGCCGCCCGGGCCGCCGCCAGCGGATCGCCTTCTCCGGTCTGTTCGCCGTCGGTGATGAGAATCACGGCCCGATCCGCGTCGGTGGGTTCCCCAAAAGCGTCCAGGGAGGTTCGCACCGCCGCCGCCAGATCGGTGCCGCCCACCGGCAACATGTCCGGCCCCAGGGCGTCCAAAAACAGATAGAATGCCGCGTAGTCGACGGTCAACGGACACTGGAGAAACGCGGTTCCCGCAAAGGCCACCAACCCCACCCGATCGCCCCGAAGGCGACCCAACAGGTCGAAAATTTCCCGCTTCGCCCGGTCCAGCCGGGTGGGCGACACGTCGGTCGCCAGCATGGAGCGCGAGCAGTCCAGCGCCACGATCAACTCCACGCCTTGTTGCTCGATCTCCTCCCAGTGAAAGCCGTATTGCGGCCCGGCCATCGCCAGCACCCCCAGGGCCACCGCCGCCAGAATCAGCGCGGCCCGAAGCCCCCGGCGATCTCCCGCGGGGATCAGCGCCGGCAGCATCCGTTCCGACGCGAACCGGCGCAACAGCCGTTTCCGCCGGCGGAACCCGTACAGAAAAAACAGGAACAGGACCGGCACGGCCCAGATCCAAAACAGCATGGCGGTTCGGTCGAAGCTCATGTTTTCGCTCAGGGCACCGGAAGAAATCGGGTGTTGACGAGCACGCTCCAGAGCGCCAACAAAACCAGCGCCGCGCCCACCAGAAATGGATAGAGATCCCGGTAGTTGGCGTACTCCGTCACCTCGACCTCGGTTTTTTCCATGGCGTCGATGGTTTCATAAATTTGGCGAAGCGCCTCGGTGTCTTCCGCCCGGAAATAGGCCCCGCCGGTGGCGTCGGCGATGGCGTTCAGCGTCTCCTCGTCGATGTCCACCCGCTGGTAGACGAACTGCTCGCCCAAAATGGGATGGCGGATGCGAAACGGCGCACGGCCCCGGCTGCCCACCCCGATGGTGTAGACTTTGACGTCCTGCCGCGCGGCCACCTCCGCCGCCGCGGCCGGCGTCAATTCCCCGGCGTTGGACCGTCCGTCGGTGAGCAGAATCACCACGTTGGCGTCGCTCTCGATGTCGGCCAGCCGTTTCAGGGAAATGCCCAGGGCGTCGCCAATGGCCGTGTTTTTCCCCGCCGCGCCGATCTCCAGCCGGTCCAGCACCGCCACGATGGTATTGTAATCCCGGGTCAGCGGAAGCTGGGTGTAGGCCTCGCTGCCGAAAACCACCATGCCGATCCGGTCGCCCCGGCGGCCGTCCACGAACTCCCGCACCACGCCCTTTACCGCCTCCAGCCGGTTCACCACCTGACCCCGCCGCTCGAAATCCAGCGCGGCCATGCTTTCGGACAGGTCCACCGCCAGCACGATGTTGATGCCCTCGGTGTCCACCGTCAACTTCCGGACGCCCCACTGCGGTCTCGCCAGCGCCAGCACCAGCAGCGCCAGAGCCAGATACTTCAGCGCCGGAAGCGCCCGGTGAATCCGGACCACCAAAGAAGGCGGCATGGAACGGGCCGGGCCGGCGGTGGGCACCGTCATGGCCGGGTCCCGCCGATACCGACGGACCCAGAAAACCAGCGGAACCGCCGCCAGCAGGACCAAAAACAGCGGCGCGGCGAAGTGAAACATCAGCCCGGGTTCTCCATTTCCGGAACCACCGGCGTGGTGTCCCGGACCAGCCGATGGGCGAAATCCAGGTCCGTCGTCATCTGCCGCTCCGCCGCCGAGACCCCGGCGAACTTCACCCCGTCGGCCGAAACCAGCAGCGCTTCCAGCCCATCGGCCAGCTCCGGCGGCAAACCGTCGAGCTTCCCCAAGATCGGCCGAAGCTCTTCCGTAGTCATCTCCCCCGCCGGAAATCGATACCGCTCTTCCAAATACCGCCGCACCACCGCCGTCAATTCAAAATAAAAGGTCCGCTCCTCCAACGGCATTCGGCTTTCCAGCCCCCGCAGCGCCGAAAGCGCCCGTTGCTCCGGCGCCATCCCCGGCGCGGTCCCGGCCCGCAACTTCCGCCGTTGCCTGGCCCGCACCGCCAAAAACGAAATCACCGCCGCCGCAACCAGCAACACCGCCCCGGCCCAAAGAACCCACCGCCACGGATTCGGCCCCGGCGGCGCCGGCGGCCGGATGTCGTGAATGTCGGCCATCCCCTCGGCCGCCGCCACCGCCGGATCGGACGTGCCATTGCCGCCCTGCGCTCCGGCGTCATCGGCCCCAGCCG
>CAYFVR010000043.1:3591-8290 GCA_964346545.1 uncultured Desulfobacterales bacterium
CGCCCTGCGCTCCGGCGTCATCGGCCCCAGCCGGATCGGACGTGCCATTGCCGCCTTGCGCTCCGGCGTCATCGGCCCCAGCCGGATCGGACGTGCCATTGCCGCCCTGCGCTCCGGCGTCATCGGCCCCAGCCGGCGACCGTGTCCCGTCCGTGCCGGGCTCCACGGACCGTCCCATGAAGGGTCTCCGTGCATCGTCCGTGTGGCCGGCCCCCCCAGAAGGCAGCCGCTCCTGCCCAACCCCAACACCGGCCGCCAAAAACACCACCGCCGCCACCAAAACCGCCACGGCCAACCCACCCCGAAGCGCCCTCATCGCCGCCTCCGCCCTCGCGTCCGGAAAAACCGATTCAAGGCATCGGCCGCTTCCTCCCCCGTTCGAATCGACAGCCACGGCGCCCCGGCCGAGCGCAGCGTCTCCTCCGTCCGCCGAACCGCCAACTCCCTTTCTTCCCGCCAGGCCCTTCGGACCCGCGCATTCCCGGCGTCGATCCAAATCCATTCCCCGGTTTCCAAATCCCGTACATGGAGCATCCCCCCGGCCGGCAACTCGAATTCCCCCGGATCGAACAGCCGCACTCCGATCAGCTCGTGGCGCCGGGCCAGGGTTTTCAGCTCCCGTTGATAGCCGTCGTCCAGAAAATCGGAAATCAGAAAGGTGACCGCCCGGCGCCGACAGACCCGGCCCAAAAACGCCAGCGCCTCCCGAATGTCGGTCCCCACGCCCTCCGGCTCGAAGGAGAACACCTCCCGGATCACCTGCCAGACGTGGGCCGTGCCCTTTTTGGGCGGCAGATATTTTTCCACCCGATCGGTAAAGAAAATGGCCCCCACCGTGTCGTTGCTGCGCACGGCGTTGAAGGCCAGCACCCCGGCCGTCTCCGCCGCGATTTCCTGCTTCAGCGCCTCCCCGGTGCCGAATCTCCCGGAGGCGGACATGTCCACCAGCAGCATGACCACCCGCTCCCGCTCCTCCCGGTAGCGCTTGATAAACGGCCGCCCCAGTCGGGCCGAAACCTTCCAGTCGATGCTCTTCACTTCGTCGCCCGGCGCGTATTCGCGCACCTCCTCGAACTCGATCCCCACCCCCCGGAACAAGGAGCGGTAGTGGCCGGCCATGGCGGCGTCCACGGCCCGGGCGCTCTTGATGTGTACTTTTTTGATTTTGCGGATGATGTCGGGCGAAAGCATGGCGGTGGCGTTCGCGTCTGCGGAAGGCGAATCAGGGCACTTCGACGGCGTCGAAGATGCCCTGAATGATCCGGTCGGGGGAGACGTCTTCGGCCTCCGCCTCGTAGGTGAGAATAATTCGATGGCGAAGAACGGCGGGGCCGGCGGTTTTGACGTCTTGGGGCGTCACGTAGGCCCGGCCCTGGAGAAAGGCGGTGGCTCGGGCGGCCAGCCCCAGAAAAATGGTTGCCCGGGGGGACGCGCCGAACTGGATGTAGGGGGCCACCTCCAGCCCCCGGGCTCCGGGTTGGCGGCTGGCGAACACCAGATCGACGATATAATCCTTAATCTTTTCATCCACATGGACGGCCGCGATCAGCGCGGCGATCTCGTCGATCTGGGCCGGCGTCAGCACCCGGGACACGGCGGCCGGCGCCTCGAAGCCGATCCGGTCCAGAATGGCCCGTTCTTCTTCCCGCGTCGGGTATCCAATCAGGATTTTGAGCATGAACCGATCCACCTGGGCCTCGGGCAACGGATAGGTGCCCTCCTGCTCGATGGGATTCTGGGTGGCCAACACCAGAAACGGGTCGGGCAGCGGAAAGGTGGTTTCGCCGATGGTCACCTGCCGCTCCTGCATGGCCTCCAGCAGGGCCGACTGCACTTTGGAGGGCGCCCGGTTGATCTCGTCGGCCAGAATGATGTTGTGAAAGATCGGCCCTTTCTTGACGTCGAAATCGCCCGTTTTGGGCCGATACACTTCCGTGCCGACGAGGTCGGCCGGCAGCAGGTCCGGGGTGAACTGAATCCGCTTGAAATCGGCGTGGACGGCGTCGGCCAGGGCCTTCACGGCGCTGGTTTTCGCCAGCCCGGGAACCCCTTCGATCAGAATGTGGCCCTTGGTGAACAGCCCGATCATCAATCCGGTCACCAGCTCTCGCTGGCCGATCAGGATTTTGGCCACCTCGGTTTCCACCGCCCGAACCAGGGCATGTTTTTCGCCAATCTCGGCGGTCAGCCGTTCCAGCGCCACGTCCGTTTCCTCCTCCGCGCGATTGTTGACCCAAAAAAGGCGAATGTAGGGGAATCGGGGCTCCTTGTCAAGGCGATCGAAGGCTCGACGAAGGATTGGAGTCTTGAAACCGTAAGGAAAATTTGCTTGCCAAATCTTGGGCTCCACCCCTATACTTCCTTTATTTTATCCTCGTTTTCGGGAAGGGTTTCACGATGTTCCCGCTCCCCTTTCGACGCTGGACGGCGACCCTCCATCGGAGAATTCGGCGGCGTTTTCGGCCCGCCGGCGCGTCCGGTCCCACGCCCATCGGGCTTTTGCTCCGCCAGCGGCGCATGATTTCCGAGGAGCAGCTTTTTCAGGCGCTCGCCCTTCAACGCGAGCGGAGGACCTGCATGGCCCGACCCGCCCAGCTCGGTTCCATTTTGGTGGAGCTGGGCCACGTGGCCGAAGCCGAGGTGGTTTCGGCCATCAACGAGCATTACGGATTGTCGCTGGAATCTCTTTCCGACGATGTGGAAGCCGGGATCAATCGGAGATACGGGGGCTTTTTCCGGCGGCTGTCGATCCGTCCGGTGCCCATCTGGCTGAAGCTGTCGGTGATGATGATCCTGGTGACGACCCTGACCATCGGGGTTCTCAGCACGATGACGCTGCGGGAGCAGCGGGCCCAGCTCTTCCAACAGACGGTTCGTTCCGGCAAGACCAGCCTCAACTATTTCATCGCCAACGCGCGATTCCTCCTTTTGGAGGAGAGCAACACGCTCAAGCTCAACGCCCTCATCACCGAAGCGGTGACCGTGGCGGGCATCCGGTACGCCATCATTCAGGACGCCCGGGGGACGGTGGTGGCTCACACCGACTTCGACCAGATCGGCGGTCCTCTGCCGCCGTTTCCCCGGCCGGGGCCCCCGATTCGGAACGGCGACACGGTTTATTTCGAATACCTCGCTCCCGGCGGCGAACGAATGCTCAATTTGCATCGCCCCATCATCCTTCAGGATCGGGTGCTCGGGGAGGCCCACGTGGGCGTCAGCCTGGACTTCATTCAGCAACTCGTCTACCAGCGCGGCCAGACCCTGATCCTGTTCAGCCTGCTTGCCGTGGCCGGCGGGATTCTGGTGGCGGTGCTGTTGGGGGTCCATTTTTCCCGCCCGATTTTCCGGCTCGTTCGGGCCACCCGGGAGATCGCCCGGGGCCGCTACCAGCACCGGGTCGCCCCCATCCGCAACGACGAATTCGGGGTCTTGGCCATGGCCTTCAACCGGATGGCCCGGGAGCTGGGGCTCAAATCGATCATGGAGCGCAGTTTCGGCAAATACGTGGGAAACGAAATCCTGGAGATGATCCTGGCGGACCCCGACCGGATTTGGTTCAAGGGACAGCGGCGGGAGGCGACGGTGCTGTTCACCGACGTGCGCGGCTTCACCCGCTACACCTGGGAACGGGAGCCGGAAGTGGTTGTGGAACGGCTCAACGAATATTTCGAGATCGCCAGCGAAGCCATCATCCGGTACGGCGGCTTCGTGGACAAGTTCGTGGGGGACGCGGTGCTCGGCGTCTTCAATGTTCCGGTGGCGCGGGCGGACCACGTGGAGCGCGCGGTTCGGGCCGCGCTGGAGATGCAGGCGGCCTTCGCGGAACGATCCCGGGGCCAGACGGACGCGTTGCTGGACGCCGTGGGCATCGGGATTCACACCGGGGTGGTGGTGTCCGGGAATTTGGGTTCCCAAGTGAAAATGGAGTACACGGTGATCGGCGACGCGGTGAATTTGGCCTCGCGGATCAACGGCCTGGCCGGGCCGGGCGAGATCATCGTGAGCCGGGCGGTGCGGGAGGCCCTGGGAGACGCGCCGACCGCGGAAGTTCGGCCGCCGACCCGGGTGAAGGGGCAGGAGGCGCCGGTGGAGACCTTTCGAATTTTGGCCGTGAAAGGAGAATGGACCGATGAAGCGACCGATCGTGGTGGGGGTGATGGGCGGCGGGAACGTTCCGCCTGAAACCCTGGAGATCGCCGAGCGGCTGGGCCGGCGGATCGCCGAGGCGGGCTGGGTGTTGCTGAACGGCGGCCGAAACGCCGGCGTGATGGCGGCCTCGGCCAAGGGCGCGGCCGAGGCCGGCGGGCTGACGGTGGGCGTTTTGCCCGACGAACATGATCATGCCGTGGCTCCCGGCATTCAGATTCCGATTTTGACGGGGATTGGCGGCGGCCGTAACATGGTGAACATTTTGAGCAGCCATGTGGTGATCGCCTGCCGGGGCGGCGCGGGCACCCTTTCGGAGATCGCGCTGGCCATCAAGCACCGGCGGCCGGTGATTTTGCTGGACTTTGCGGTGGCCGATTTTTTTCGGCCCTTCGCGGCGGAGGGGCAGTTGCACGCGGCGGCGACGCCGGAGGGTGCGGCGGCGTTGGTGAGGGAGCTTTTGGGGGCGGGTTGAGGGTAGGCAGGGGTAGTTGGGCAAAACAAGGACACACGGACGGCCATGGACGGTGACGGACGGTCATGGACTGGAGGA
>CAYFVR010000043.1:8390-22075 GCA_964346545.1 uncultured Desulfobacterales bacterium
AAACAAGGACACACGGACGGCCATGGACGGTGACGGACGGTCATGGACTGGAGGATGGCGCCGGAGGGGCGGTTGCACGCGGCGGCGACGCCGGAGGTTCCTTGGTGGCGGCGAGCAGGGCCTCGGCCAGGATGAGGTCTTCGGGGGTGGTGATTTTGAGGTTGCGGCGGCCGCCGAGGACCAGTTTGACGGGCCGGCCCAGCCGTTCCACCAGGGCGGCGTCGTCGGTGCCCAAGACTTGATCGTGTTGGGCGGCTTTGTGCGCTTCCCGGAGGAGGTCCAGCCGAAAGGCCTGGGGCGTCAGGGCCAGCCAGACGTCGGCGCGGTCCAGGGTTTCGCGGATCCGGCCCTGGCCGTCGGCCCGCTTCAGGGTGTCGGCGGCGGGGACGGCGAGGATGGCGGCGCCATGTTCTTCGGCGGCGGCCAGCACGGCCGAGAATTCCGTCGGCCGGACGAAGGGGCGGACGCCGTCGTGTATCGCGACCAGATCGATTCCCTCGGAGAGGTTTTCCAGCCCGTTGGAAACGGACATCTGGCGTTCGGCCCCGCCGGATACGATTCTCACCGAGGTCGAGATTTCCAGCGGAGCCACCACGGTTGTCCGGCACATTTGGCGGTCTTCCGCCGGGACCACCAAAATGATCTCTTCGATTTCGGGGCAGGAAGCCACCGCCGCCAAGGTGTGGGCCAGAATGGGCCGGCCGGCCAGGGTCCGGTACTGTTTTCGCACTGGGCCGCCCATGCGGAGTCCGCCGCCGCCGGCCACCACCACCGCCGCGGCCCGTCGGCTACTGGCGGAGATAGCTCAACTCCTTGGGCAGGGGAATGCCGTTGCCCATGGCGTCTTCCCCGTAGTTGACGCTGGCCAGGATTTCCAGGTCCCGCAGGGCCCGGGCGTCGCCTTCGAAGGTGACGGTGGCGATGTTTTCGTTCTGAATTTTTCCGCCGGCCCACTGGATGTCCAGCACGCTGCTGGCGTCGAAGCGGGCGTCTCCGGCGAGGAGTTCCACCTGGCCGCCATAATGCTGCGCCACCTTGGCGACCAGCAGGCTAGGGCGGCTGTGGAACCCCCGGGTCACCGGAATGCCCACCTGGATCGTGGCCCGGTCGATGTTGGCGTTGAGAATTTCCCGGGCCACGGCCTTGCCGCTGGAAAGGAAGTGGCAGGCGTAGTAGAGACCGAAATTGACGGTGCGGTCCAGCAGGGCGTCGGGGTCCACCAGATCGGCCAGTCGATCCCGGACCTTCTGGTAGATGTCCTTGTAGCCGGCCTCGTGGAGGTGGCGTTCGTAGAAATGGAGCAGCCGGCCCATGAGCTGGAGCAGGTGAAAGACGGCGGAGAAGAAGCTGCGAAGCTGCTTGAGCTTCCGGTCGGTGACGGGGTAGCCGCCGGGGCTGACGTAGGTGTCGAAGCTGGATTGCAGGTTGTGGACGAGCATCTCGTAGCGCCGAATCTCCACCTCGTTGATGGTGTCGGGCACCAGGCCGCGAATTTTTTTGAGGTTGTAGGGCTGGTAAAAGCCGAACTGGTCGAAGTGTTTGGCGATGTTCAGGAATTCGTTGGCGATTTTGACCAGATGCTTTTTTTCCTGATGGCGGGCCCGGCTTTCGATGGTCGCCTGCAGCCGCTCCCGCGTGGCGACGCCGGGGAAATTGGCGGCGTCCAGTCGGCCGCGGGGCACCGGAACGCCCAGTCGCCGGGCTTCCTCGACGATCGCCGGGGCCAGCCGGCGAAGGCTTTCGGTGAGGAATTCCAGGGTGGCCCGGCCTTCGGCTTCGAAAACTTCCACCGCGCCCAGGTCGTAGTAGACCAGCCGGTTGAGGATGTGCTTCTGGGAGTAGCCCGCCAGACTGAGATGCCGGACGGCGGCGCACAGCTCGCGGTAGTAGAACCATTCCCGATTGTTCTTGGCGCCGTGGAAATCGAGGAAATCCTCCAGGACCAGGGAGGTTCCGATCAGTTCGGAGTAGAGTTTCTTGTTGAAGCCCCGCCCCTGCGCGGCGAACCGGGGGTCCAGCAGGAAGCGGCAACACCGAATGTAGTCCCGGGAGAAAAGGCCGACTTTTTCCCGAAAGGTGCGGTATTCAGTCTTGGGTTCCCCGTCCATCGCTGGGTCTCGTTCTTGGTGGGAGTGGAAAAGGGCCGGAGTCGCCCGTAAGCCGAATTCTGTTCCCGGCCCGGACGGGCCGGGCGACGATCATTCCTCTGGGACGCCGGTTTCCCGACGCCTCGAGCAACCTACCCGGAAGCTTCGGGCGGGCCACCCTCGATCGCTTCCCTATTTGGTCTTGCACCGGGTGGGGTTTACCCAGCTTCCCCGGTCGCCCGGGGAACTGGTGCGCTCTTACCGCACCGTTTCACCCTTACCGCCCGCGACGGCGGACGGCGGTATCCTTTCTGTTGCACTTGCCTTCGCGTTGCCGCGACTCCACGTTATGGAGCACCCCGCCCTGCGGTGTTCGGACTTTCCTCCGGCCGATCCCGGCCGGCGATCGTCCGGGCGACTCCGGCCCGCGCTTACGCGCCTTTCCAATAAACGATCCTATGACAAAACGGACAGTATTTCAAGTCGTCGAAGCGTTGCAGCTCGTTGCGCATCTGCGGCGGAAGGTTCATGTTGCAGCCTTCGCAACTGGGTCCCGTCACCGGCACCATCGTGGGGGGCGAAACCCGCTCCCGCGTCCGCTCGAACGCGGCCAAAAGGTGCGCGGGCAGTTCCGCCGCCGCGGCTTTTCGTTCCTCTTCCAGTTCGGCCAGCCGCTCCTCGTCCCGGCGGGCGGAGGTCCGCACCTGGGCGGCGGCGGCGGCCACTTCCGCCTTCACCCGCTCGGTCTCGGCCAATGCCTCGGTTCGGGTCGTCTCGGCGGTTTCGATCTCTTCCAGCATTTTGAGCATCTCGTCGTCCAGGGACCGATTTTTCTTTTCCAGATCGTCGATCTCCCGAAGCATGGCCTGGTATTCCTTGTTCGTTTTCAAGGTGTTGAGCCGGGCCTTCTTTTTGGCGACGGCGTCGGCGTTCATCTGGGCCTCGCCTTCCATCTCCCGGTATCGCTTGCGGATGGCTTCGAGGCTTTCGGCCTGGCCGGCGATGCCCGCTTCGGCCTCCCGAGCGGCGGCCTCCAGCCGGTCGATCTTCCCGTCCGCCCCGGCCAGCCGGCCTTGGACCAGCCGGATTTCGTTTTCCATGCGCTGGAGGCGCGCCAATTGATGGATTTGCTCCTTCATAAATTCGTCGCTCCGTTGGCCGCGAGGGTGCGGAAGGGTTCCCGCTCCTCCGCGGCGATATCCACCGGGATGGAGACGCCCCGTTCGGCGAGGCGGGCCGAAAGGGTGCGGGCCAACGCCGCCATCGCCAGGTGTTCCGAGGCGAAATGGCCGATGTCGACGGCGACCCGGCCGGCCGCCTCGATTTCCCGGGCTTCGTGATATTTGAGATCCCCGGTGACGTAGCACCGGGCCGGGCTTTCCAGAAAATGGCCCAAAAGCCCCCCGCCGCCGCCGCCGGAGCAGAGGGCGACCGCGGCCACTTCCGCGGAGGGGTCCCCCACGACCCGAACGAATTCCGCGCCCACGGCCCGGCCCATCCGGCGGGCCAGGGCGTCCAGCGGCCCGGGTTCGCGAAGCCGACCGACGCGGCCGACGCCCGCGCCCGGCGCGTCCTTGGCGGCCATCATCGGCCCGTCCACCAAAAGTCCGATTCGTTCCGCCAAGATGTCGTTCACGCCGTCGGCGACGCTGTCCAGGTTGGTGTGGGCGGCGAAAATGGCCATTCCGTGGCGGGCGGCCGCTTCCACGGCCCGTCCGGCGGGAGTGTCGAAATCGAGTTGTCGCAGGGGGCGGAAAATCAGGGGATGGTGGGTGACGAGAAGATCGACCTCGTCCCGGCAGGCGGCTTCCACCACCGCCGGGAGGGGGTCCAGCGCGACGCGTATTTTTCGAACCGGGGCGTCCCGGCGGCCGACCTGGAGGCCCACGTTGTCCCACTCTTCCGCCAGCTCGGCGGGGGCGAGAGCTTCCATCAGGGTCGTTACGTCGGAGACGGTCGGGACGGTCATCGACACCTTTCCGCGGGGATAAAAAAAGGCGCGGGGTAAATCGTCACGCCGCGCCGATGGCTGGTGGGCCCACCTGGGATCGAACCAGGGACCGACCGGTTATGAGCCGGTGGCTCTGCCAGCTGAGCTATGGGCCCGAATCGGGTTCGGAATACCTATCGCCCGGCCGGGGCTTTGTCAAGCGCGGATTCAGCTCTCGATAAAGCTCTTGAGCTTGCGGCTGCGGGTGGGATGGCGGAGCTTTCGAAGCGCCTTGGCCTCGATCTGACGAATCCGCTCGCGGGTGACCGCGAAGTCCTGGCCCACCTCCTCCAGGGTGTGGTCGGCCTTTTCGCCGATGCCGAACCGCATTCGGAGAACCTTTTCCTCCCGGGGGGTCAGCGTGGCCAGCACCTTTCGGGTCTGTTCCGCCAAGTTCAGGCTGACCGCGGCGTCGGAGGGCAGCATGAATTTCTTGTCCTCGATGAAATCGCCGAGGTGGCTGTCCTCCTCCTCCCCGATGGGCGTCTCCAGGGAAATCGGCTCCCGGGCGATTTTGAGCACCTTTCGCACCTTGTCCAGGGAAATTTCCATTTTTTCGGCGATCTCCTCCGGGGTCGGCTCCCGGCCCATCTCCTGAACCAGATACCGGGAGGTGCGGATCAGCTTGTTGATCGTCTCGATCATGTGGACCGGAATGCGGATGGTCCGGGCCTGGTCGGCGATGGCGCGGGTGATGGCCTGCCGAATCCACCAGGTGGCGTAGGTGGAGAACTTGTAGCCGCGCCGGTACTCGAACTTGTCCACCGCCTTCATCAGGCCGATGTTGCCCTCCTGAATCAGGTCCAGGAACTGGAGCCCCCGGTTGGTGTATTTTTTGGCGATGGAAACCACCAGACGAAGGTTGGCCTGGATCAGCTCGCTCTTGGCCTCCTTGGCCCGGCGCCGTCCCGCCTCCACCCCGGCCACGATCCGCCGAAGCGCGGCGGGATTGGACTTGATCTCCCGCTCCCGCTGGTCGATGCGGTCCCGGGTCTGGCGGGCCTCGGCATAGACCTGGTCCAGGAGGTGATCCGGCGCGTCCACGATGGTTCCGGCCCACGTCCGGAAGGTTTCGGGGTCCGCCAGATAGCCGCGCAGCCGGGTGACGGAGACGTGGAACCGGTCGGCGAAAGCGGTCATTTGCCGGTTCATGGCGTCGAACCAGTCGATCTGTTCGTGAATGCGCCGCTCGATCTGGTCGACGATGCCGCCTTCCAGCCGCCAGTCCTTCAACAGGTCGAAGATCTTGGCGTTTCGCCGGTTGATGCTGCGGCGGAGGCGTCGCTGCTCGTCGGCCGGCAGGTTCCGGGTGAAAATCTGCTCCCGAAAGGCGCTGATCTCTTCGTACAGCTCCCGGATGCCGTTGATGGTTTTCAGAAAATTTTCAATCTGAAATTCCTCGTCCACGTAGGCGTCGCCCTCGTCCAGATCCCGCAGCACGTGCTTGGGACGGGTGGCCCCTTCTTCGATGTCGCCGCCGAGGCCCAGGACGAACTCCACCCCGGTGTTGCTGTCCAGCAACGCCTTGAGCACCTCCTGCTCGCCCGCCTCGATTTTTTTGGCGATTTCGACCTCTTCCTCCCGGCTCAGGAGGGTGACCATTCCCATTTCCCGGAGATACATCTTCACCGGGTCGGTCACCGCGCCGAACTCGTTGAGGGCCGGATCGGTCGCCGACTTTGCCTTGGGCTTGGGCGCGGGGGGGCTGCCGTTTCCGGGGGGCGGCGTTTTCCTTTGCTTCTCGTCCACGATATTGATGCCCACGTCTTCGAACAGGCTCAGGGTTTCGTCGATCTGTTCGGGGGCCATCACCTCCTCGGGCAGCACCGCGTTGATTTCGTCGTAGGTGAGATGGCCCTGGGCCTTGCCCCGGGCGATCAGATCCCGGACAATATTTTTGTCCAGTTTTTGCGGGCTTTTTTGTTCGATGAATTCTTCAGCCATCGGATTGCGCCTCCTGCGTACGTTCATCCGGTTGTCGGCAGCCTTTTCGGGCTTGACTGTTTTTCATTTTTTCACGGAGCAGCCGTTGAAGCCGCTCCGGATCGTCGTTGCGCCGGGCCTCTTCGATCCGCGCCAGCAGCGGATCGGGGCGGCGCGGCCGATGCCCCTTCATTTGGGCGATCAGGTTTTTGCACGCCGTCGGCGTCCATCCCGACGCGTCGCCATGCTCGATCACCAGGGAGGCCGCCAGCCGACGGGCGGCCGGATCGGTCAGTTCGGCCGAAAGTTCGTCCGCCCCCAGCTCGGGACGGTCAAGCGCGACCTCCAGGATGGCCCGAAGTCGTTCGTCCTCCAGCTCCTCGGCGATTCCGCTTTCCTTCGCCAGGGGCCGGGCCGGGGGATAGTCCAACACCATGGTGGCGATCAGCCGCTCCAGTCGCCATCGGCCGGAAACCGATTTTCGGCTCGTTTCGGGGCGGTCGTTTTTCCGCCCGAAAGGTTCCGCCGTTTCGGGCCGAACCGCGGTCGGCGGCGCGGGGGGACGATCCGCCCCCATGCGCTCCCGGATGGCGGCTTCGGGAACCCCGATCCGCCGGGCCACCTCCGCCACGTAGAGCGGCCGGGCCACCGGGTCCCGAACCGCGGCGAGCACCGGGGCCAGCTCCGCGGCGGCCTTGGCCTTTCCGGCCACGTCGTCGCCGTGTCGTTCCAGCAGCCGATCGGCCAGAAAGGGAACGCCATCGGGGGCGCGCTCCGCCCGACGGGCGAAGGCGTCGGCTCCTTCCTCCCGAAGGAAGTCGTCCGGGTCCTTGCCCGGCGCAAGCAGCAACACCGACGCCGGCATCTGCGCCCGGACGAAAAGCGGAACGCTCTTTTCCGCCGCCCGCCGCCCCGCCTCGTCGGCGTCGAACACCAGCATGGCCCGCTCGGTCATGGAATGAAGCAGCCGCACGTGGTCCGGCGTCAACGCCGTTCCCAGGGTCGCGACCGCGTTGGGGATTCCGAACTGATGCAGCGCAATCGCGTCCAGATACCCTTCGACCACGAAAACTCGGCCGGCGTCCCGGGCCGATCGCCGGGCCTGGGGATACCCGTACAGGGCGTTCCGCTTGCTGAACAGGTCGGTCTCGGGAGAATTGAGGTATTTGGGCTTTTGATCGTCCAGCACCCGCCCGCCAAAGGCGACGACCCGCCCCTGTCCATCGGGGATCGGAAAGATGATCCGGTTGCGGAACCGGTCGTAGTGGCCGTCTCCGGATTTCCGGGGCAGGGCCAGACCGGCGCGTTCCACGTCTTCGGCCGGGACCCCCCGCCCGGCCAGATGGTCCAGCAGTCGGGTCCAGGCGTCCGGCGCAAATCCCAGCCCGAAGGTTTCCCGAACCTCCGGGCTCAGCCCCCTTCGGTCCAGATATCGGCGCGCGGCCTCGGCGTCTTCGCCGCCGAGGGCCTTGCGGAACCACTCTTCGGCCTCTCGATGAATCCAGAGCAGTTGCTCCCGTCGTCGGCCCGCCTCCCGTTCCTCCGCCGTCATTTCCCGGTCTTCGATTTCGATGCCGAAACGCCGGGCCAGCAGCCGAACCGTTTCTCCGAAGGAGAGCCCGTCCCGACGCATGAGGTAGTGAAACACGTCGCCCCCCTCCCCGCAGCCGAAGCAGTAAAAAAGCTGCTTGTCGGGGCTGACGGAAAAGGAAGGCGTCTTTTCGGCGTGAAACGGACAGAGGCCGGAAAAGTCCTTTCCGGCCTTGCGGAGCGGAACCGATTCCGAGACGATTTCGACGATGTCGGCCGCCTGGCGAATTTTGGTAATGGTTGTGTCGGGAATTGTGCGTGTCAAGCGGGCGTTTCCCTCCAATCAGCGCGTTGTTCAACGAACCGGAACGACGAGCCGCGGAAGGAGATTGCAGCGGAAAGCGCTGTCGGGAGAATCCGAGTGAAGGTGGCCGCGACCTGGGGTTGAACGTTCGTTCGACCGAGATGGGCCGAACGATTGCAAATCTGTAGAATAAACGAGGCGGGGTGGTTTGTCAACGAAATCCATTGGAGAAAAATGGGGTCGGAAATTTCGCGCCGGCGGGTCGCCGCCCGCGAATCGAGCCGCCGGGGAGACCGGCGGAAATGTTTCATGAACCGACCGAGATGCCGTCAAAGGACTTGGAGAGCGCGGTTTTTCGGGAAAGACGCCGCTTCAGGCGGTTCCGGACCCCTTGGTCAGGGCGATGGCCTCTCGAAGGTCCAGACCGCCGTCGTAAAGGGCCCGGCCGCTGATGACGCCGGCGACGCCGTCCGATTCCAGCGGCAGCAGCGCGGCGATGTCTTCGAGGGACGCCACGCCGCCGGAGGCCACCACGGGGATGTCGATCGCCCGCGCCAGCGCGCGGGTCTCCTCCAGGTTGGGGCCGGACCGCATGCCGTCCCGATGGATGTCGGTGAAGTTGATGGCGGCCACGCCGCTGTCTTCGAACCGGCGGGCCAGGTCGGCGGCGCGGGTTCGGGTGGTTTCGGTCCAGCCTTCCACGGCGACCCATCCCTCGCGGGCGTCGATGCCGACGACCACTTTTCCCGGGTGGGCGGCGCAGGCTTCCCGCACCATGTCCGGATTGCGCACCGCTTCGGTGCCGATGACCACGCGGCCGGCGCCGATTTCCAGGTACATGCCGAGGGTTTCGGCCGAGCGGACGCCGCCGCCCACTTGAATGGGCACGTCCACGGCGGCGAGAATGGCCCGGATGGCCTCCAGGTTGCGGGGCGTTTTTTCCACCGCGCCGTCCAGATCCACGATGTGGATCAGCTCGGCGCCGGCCTCGGCCCAGCGGCGGGCCATGGCGGCCGGATCGTCGGAAAAGACGGTCTCGTCCTCCATCCGTCCCTGCAGAAGCCGCACGCAGCGGCCGCCCTTGATGTCGATGGCGGGAATTACGATCATGGGATTTTCAACGTCTCCATCAAGCGGTCCATGGCGTCTCGGGCCATCTGGTCGGCGGTGATCCACTGGCCGTCCCGCTCCAGAAAGGCGCCGAGCTGGAAGAGGTCGTCGGCGAGGGCCTTTTGGGTTTCGTCGTAGAAGACGGACCAGACCACCCGACCGTCGGAAACCCGCAGCAGGGACAGGTCGAAGGCGATGGACGCCGGTTCGGCGACGGAGAACTTGCCGCCCAACCGGTCCCGGTAGCGGTAAACATGGCCCACGAAGATGCCGTCGGCGTTCAACCGCTTTCCGGTTTCCATCAGCAGCGCCCGCTCGGAAATGTCGGGGTTGGTGATGGCCAGCGAAAGGGTTTGCAAATCCCGGGCCTGATCGGAGGTGATGAGCTTGACCGGGGTGCGCTCCCGCAGTCGTTCCATGGTCAGGCCGGTGAGAAACTCGTCCGCCGCCTCCGTCACCTCGCCGGTGACGAAGACCTGGCCGCCGAGGGGGCTGCGAATGCCCTGGTCCGGGCCCACGGTCTGGGCCACGTCGAGAAAGGATACCATTAAAAAGCGGTGCATGCCGGGCGGCACGGTCACCGTCCTGGGCGCCGGGGGCTGGGACTGGCAGCCGCCCAGGACCAGAATTTGGACCAGAAACAGAAGGGCGAGCGGCAAATGAAGGCCACGTTTCATCGGTTGCCTTTCCATGGGTCGTCGGGACGTCGGCCGGTGCGGGCCGCCGCGCGGCGGCGCTTTGGGTCCGAAATCCGTTTCCGCGCGGTTCCGAGTCGCGGGGGGCGCGGCCGTTTGTCGGGCCGTCGTCACAGCGCGCCCTTGCTGGAGCGGACGCCCCGGATCCGCTCGTCCAGGGTCGTCGCTTCGTCCAGCGCGCGGCCGAACGCCTTGAAGATCGATTCCACGACGTGGTGAAGATTTTCTCCGTAGGCGGTGTTGACGTGCAGGGTGACGCCCGCCCGGTTGGCCACGGCGCGGAAAAATTCCTTTGCCAGAAATACGTCCATGGGCCCGCCGCCGGCCCGGGTTTCCGGAACATTGAACACCAGCAGCGGCCGGCGGGAAAGGTCCAGGGTCACCGCGGACAGGGTTTCGTCCATGGGCACGGCGGCCTGGCCGTAGCGCCGAATCCCGGTTCGATCTCCCAGCGCCCGGTCGACGGCTTCGCCCAACGTCAGCCCCACGTCTTCCACCGTGTGGTGAAGGTCCACGTCCACGTCGCCCTTGGCCCGCACGGTCAGGTCGAAAAAACCGTGTACCGCGAAGAGCGTCAGCATGTGGTCGAAAAAGGGAATGCCGGTGGCAATCGAGTGGGTTCCGGCGCCGTCCAAGCCGATTTCCAGATGAATATCGGTTTCGCCGGTGGCGCGCTCAACCACGGAAACACGGGACATGACGCCTCCTGTCTGGATCGATCTGGTTCGAGAAAATCCGTGCTTGCCGTCCGGGGATGGATGATGCGGGTGGGGCGGGGAAAAGCCGCCGGCGGCGATCCGACCGGTCGGATTCGAAAAGAAAAAAGTGGTGGAGATGAGGGGGATCGAACCCCTGACCTCAGCGTTGCGAACGCTGCGCTCTCCCAGCTGAGCTAC
Organism: uncultured Desulfobacterales bacterium; assembly: GCA_964346545.1. Taxonomy (GTDB): domain Bacteria; phylum Desulfobacterota; class Desulfobacteria; order Desulfobacterales; family Desulfococcaceae; genus CAYFVR01. The sequence continues at coordinate 18,926 of CAYFVR010000043.1, forward strand.
ATCCCCACACCTGAATTCCTCCCTATAGCAGGGCCGAGCGAGAGCGTCAAGCGAAAACCGTTTCTTCGAAAATCGGCCGCCCGGCGAACGGCGGGAACGGTCGCGATCCATCCGCCCTTCCCCGCAAAGGCGAGGGCGGGGGCTCTTTCCCGAGAGCCCGAGGGCGCGGGAAAATTTTGGCCTTGAGTTCTGGGCTCAAACGTGTTGAATTACCCGGATTTTGAGATGAGAAACGCCGGTTGTCCGTCGGACGCGGAGGGACGAGTCGGTCTCCCGCCGGCGGGGGGCAAACCGGAGAGCGTGGAGAAATTTGCGGATGAAACTGCAAGACGCCCATAAATTGGTGAAGGCGGACCAGGACAAGGTGCTGACGCCCGAGGAAACCGTCCGCCGGTTTCGAGAGAAGCTGGGCAAGCTGGAGCTGGACGTTCTGGACCGAACCGAACGGATCGACAACGGCCGGCTGGGGATTCCGGTCTTCATGAGCCACTGCGGCCCGGACGCGGCGGCCCGCACCGGCACGCGCAAACAGATGGGCAAGGGCGCGTCTCCGGAGCAGGCCGAGGCCAGCGCGGTGATGGAGCTGGCGGAGCGGTTCAGCTTTTTCAGCTTTTCGGAAGCGGACGATCGGTTCCAGTCCGCGCCTTTTTCGGAGATGAAAGAGGCCGCCCTTCCCTTCGACCAGATCGCCCGCTCGGTCCACGACGAGAGTCCGGATCTGGCCGCGGCGGAGGAGATCTTCGCCGACCTTCCCATGCGATGGGCCGACGGTTTTCGACTGGCGAATCTGGCGCCGGTGAAGATTCCCTTCGACTGGTTTTTCACCATCAACGAATTCAACGGCTCCTGCGCCGGCAACTGCCCCGAGGAGGCGCTCTGCCAGGGGCTGTGCGAAGTGGTGGAGCGTCATGTCTCCGACCTGGTCGGCCGCCGCCGGCGTCCGGCGCCCCGGATCCGGCCCGATTCGGCGACCGATTCCGTGGCCCGGGAGCTGCTGGACAAATACGCGGCGGCCGGCGTCGAGGTGGTGCTGCTGGACATGACCCTGGACATGGGCGTGCCCACCGTCGGGGTGCTGGCCTGGGACCCCGTCACCTTTCCCGAACGCAGCGAGATCGTCTGGACCGCCGGAACCGCCGCCCACCCGGAGAAGGCGTTGATCCGGGCCCTGACGGAAACCGCCCAGCTCGCCGGGGATTTCAACACCGGCGCCAACTACCTGGCCAGCGGCCTGCCCAAGTTCGCCAAGCTGGAACACGCCGACTTCCTCCGGAGTTCCCCGGAGGAAGTCGATATTTTCGACCTGCCGGATCTTTCCCACGACAATTTCCGGGTGGAGCTGGAGCGGCTGGTGGCGGCCCTGGGCGAGCGGAACCTGGAGGTGTTCGTCCTGGACGTCACCCATCCGGAGTTGGGCGTGCCCGCCTTTTACGTGATGGTTCCGGGCGCCCGGTTTCGGGAACGGGCGGAACAAAGCGGCGTGGCGATGTTCTGCGCCCGGCTGATCGGCGAGCAATTCCCCCCGCCGCTGGCGGCGGATCGGCTTCGCAAACTGGACCGCCGATTGCCGGGCCGATATTTCGTGCGCTTCCACCTGGGGATGGCCCACCTGGCCATGGACGATCCGGAAGCCGCCCTGCCCCATCTGGAGTCCGCCCTGGAAATGGACCCGGCGGCGGAGGACGTGCCGAGCATTTACGCCTACATGGGCGTATGCCTGAAGGAGATGGAACGGTACGAGGAGGCCCTGGCCGTCTTGGACAAGGCCGAGGCGCTGGACCGGGAACGAACCGACGTGTACAACCTGAAGGGCTTTTGCCATTTCAAGCGGGGCGAACACCTGGCGGCCATCGCCAATTTTCAGGAGGTGCTGCGGCTGAATCCGGGTTCCGCCATCGACCACGCCAACATCGGGGTCAACTATCGCGCCATGGGCGAAGTGGAAAAGGCGGTGCGGCACTACCAGATCGCCCTGGCGCTGGACCCGTCCATTGACTTCGCCCGGGATCACCTGGCGACGCTGACGGGGCGGTCGCTTCCGTCGGCCTTGGATTGAACGGCTTCGTCCCGGAACGGAGACATGGGGCCGGCATTCGACTCGCGAAGACCGGTTCTTTCCATCCGAACCGCCGGCGGCCGGTTGACGGCCGGCCTTCCGTTCCGGCACCTTCCACTTGATTTCTATCGTGGACCCTTATTGGAGATCGGAGAATCTTATGCCCGTCAAAAAACAGTTTTTAAAAAGTCGGCCCATTTGCAAGGTCACGTTTCGTCTCCCCAAGGAGGAGGCCGAAGGCGCGGATTCGGTTTGTCTGGTGGGGGATTTTAACGACTGGGACGAGGAAGACACGCCGATGAAGACATTGAAGAACGGCGATTTTACCGCGACCGTGGACCTGGAGACGGGTCGGGAATACAACTATCGGTTCAAGCTCTCCGGAGATCGGTGGAAAAGCGATCCCGAGGCGGAGTCTTATTCCTCGTCGCCGTTTCCCGACGTGGAAAACTCGGTGGTGGATTGCCGGATCTGATTTCGGCGGCCGCGGTTTTTCGCGGAGTCGGGGCATTTGGCTCGCGCGGGATGCTTTTTCGACGATCCGGAATTGTCGCCGTCGGAGATGGGTCCGCTCCTCGGCGGATCGTTGGGGCGCGACCCGTCGCGGCGGATGGCGACGGGAACGTTTTCGGGACCGGCGAAAGGTCCGGTTCGCGGAGTCGGGTTTCATGTCTTTTCCTTTGTTCAGTTACGGCACCCTTCAGGCGCCGGAGGTGATTTTGTCGGTGATCGGGCGGCGTCCCGCCGGGGAGGCCGCCCGCCTGCCGGGCTGGCGGGCGCTGCGAATGCAAAACGCGGAATACCCTGGCATCGTTCCGGGCGCGGAAACCGACGATGCGCCGGGCATTGTTTATCGAGGACTCGGCCGGGGAGAATGGCTGACCCTGGATCGGTTTGAAGGGCCGCAATACGAGCGGCGGGAGTTGACGGTGGTGGGCGCCGGGGGAAACTTGTTTTCCGCCTGGGTTTACGTGGTGAAGGAAGACCGCCGCGCGGAATTGTCCGAAGAGCCTTGGCGGCTGGACGATTTTCTGTCTTCCGGCCTGTCGGCGTTCATGGACCGGTTCGTGCGGGAGCGGCGGGGAGAGTACCGG
>CAYFVR010000044.1:0-5514 GCA_964346545.1 uncultured Desulfobacterales bacterium
GTGGGCGAGCGTGGCGCAGGGCGTGGGCGGGATCGCCGCCCGCCGCAACGATTCAATGGGAATAGTCCAGTTCCTTTTGCAGCCATTTTTTCACCTTGCGGTTAAGCGAAAACACCCCCCGGTTATGTCCCACGCTGTCCAGAAATTCTTTTTCCAGTTCCGGCGGCATCCGGATTTCCGCCAGCTCCTCGGCCTCTTCGGAATTTCGGCGGATAAAATAGATGATCGGCCGGTCCTTCCAGGTGTTGACGACGAAATAATGGCTGCTGTCGTTCTTGGAGCGGATCACGTAATTGCTCCGAGCCCAGTTGCATCCCCACTCCAGGTACAGCCGCACCGCTTCCTCCGGGGTCATGTCCCAGTCGATGGCGTTGACCAGATCCCAATCTTTTCGGATTTCGTCAAGTTTCAGCATGGCAGGCGCTCCTTCCCTCCGAAAAAAATTTTAGAAGACGAAATAAGTTCGTAAACTAAAAATATCCATTTTTTCCCGGCCGTCAAGGCGGTTGGAGCGAATCGAACGGGGCGTGAGGGATTCGCCGAAAAACGGAAGCTTGAAGCGGATGCGGGGCGGCGGGTCCGGCCGTCGCCGAGCCGGCCAACCCATCGGCGGAATCCCGGCGAGCGAAAAAAAAGGGCTCCCCGAAGGGAGCCCCGCGTGATGCCGTGAAAGGGGAAGAGGATTAGGCGGCGTCGATGGTGCGTCGATCCTGGAAGTCCATCATGACGCGCTCGCGGGCCTTGTCGATGCCCAGGGCCTTCCGCTTCTTGTCGATGTGGCCGATCATCAGCTTGGCCATTTCGTAGGGATCGGGGGTGAAGCCCCATTTGCCCAAGCCGTACTCGGTCTCGAAATCCTCGAACATCAGCTTGTAAAACTTGGTGTTCTGAACGATGGGGAAGGTGACGCCGAAGACCGTGTAGACGCCGGAGGCGACGAAATACTGGCCAATGGAGATGGCCTTTTCGCTCATGTACTCGGGCGCCGCGCCGGCCACGGGCAGGTCGGCGATGCTCTCGCCCAGGCCGCCCTCGTTGACCATGGCGGTGCAGGCGATGAGGATCCGGCTGTTGTCCACGCAGGAACCAAGGCCGAGCACCGGCGGCATGCCGACGGTTTCGCAGACTTCGCTGAGGCCGGGGCCGGCCAGGTGGGCGGCTTCGGGGCTCAGCAGGCCGGCCTTGGCCAGGGAAATCTGGGAGCAGCCGGTCTGGACCACCAGCACGTCGTGGCGAATCAGCTCCTTGACCAGTTCCACGTGGACCCAGTCGTGCTTGACGCGGGGATTCGTGCAGCCCACGACGCCGGCGACGCCGCGGATGCGGCCGTTGATGATGTTGTCGTTGAGCGGGGTGTAGCCGCCCCGAAAGGTGCCGCCCAGCATGTAGTTGATGTACTCGTGGGAGAAGCCGTGGACGCCCATGTTGGTGATTTTGGGAATCTCGATGGCGGCCTTTCGGTTCTTGAATCGGCTGATCGATTTGATGACCAGCTCGTCCGTGGTTTCGCTGGGCTTGTCCTCGTGGAACTCCATGTGGACGGCGCCCTCGATCCGGCAACGCGGATTGGTGGTGAACAGCGGGGTGCCGTAGCATTTGGCCACGTCGGACAGGGCCTGCATGATGCATTGGACGTCCACGATCATGGAATCCACGGCGCCGGTCATCAGCACCGCCTCGGTGGACATGAAGTTGCCCACGTGGGGAATGCCGTGACGGGACATCATCTCCGCGCCGGAGCAGCACATGCCGACCAGGTTGATGCCCTTGGCGCCGGCTTCCTTGGCGGCCTTCACCAGCTCCGGATTGTTGGTCGAAGCCAGCATGGACTCGAACATGTTGGGCTCGTGGCCGTGGACGATGACGTTGACATGGTCTTCCTTGAGGGCGCCCATGTTGACTTCCACGGACACCGGCTTCGGGGTGCCGTAGAGGATGTCGGAAATTTCGGTGGCCACCATGGAGCCGCCCCAGCCGTCGGAAAGGGCGGTGCGGCTGAACTGCTGGGTCAGGTTTTCATAGTGCTGATCCACGCCCATGTGGGTCCGGTGCATCATCTCCATGATTTCCCGCATGGCGCCCCGGGGCACCATTTTGTGCTTGCGCCAGGTCTCCAGGGTCTTGGCCGGCGCGCGCTTGGCGAAGGGAATTTCGCCCTCCACCTGGGTGTAGGTCCGCTCCAACTCTTCGTAGAGATCCTTCGCGATGTCCAGCGGATTGCGGCCTTCGGTTTCGATGCCGATGGAGCCGGCCACCTGCTCCAGTTTCTGGACGTCCTTGATCTCGTATTCCTGGACTTTTCCGCTGATGACTTCCCGGAACAGGTCCAGCATTCCCATGCCGTGGTCGGTGTGGGCGGCGGCGCCGGAGGCCACGAAGCGGCTGAAGTTTCGGGCCATGATGGTGTCGATGGTCGCGCCGCAGACGCCGACCTTGCTGTACGGATCGCGGGCGTTGAGGCGGCAGGGTCCCATGAAGCAGTGCTTGCAGCAGGCGGAATCCGCTCCGATGGGGCAGGCCTTCATGGAGGCGGCGCGGTCGAACGAGGTTTCCACGCCGTCCCGCTGCCCTTTGTCGAGCATCTGGATCGTCGCGTCGCAAATGCTCATGTCCCGGTAGTTCAGCTTCTTGGGCTCGACGACCTTTTTCGCTTTGGTTTCTTTTTCGGCCATGGGTGAAACTCCTCCCTTCGTGGGGTCGTTGCGGTGCGGAATCCGCCGATCCTTGAGATAAATTGGAAATTCCTTTATGATCTTCTTTCGGTTCGTCCGGAAATTCCAACCGATCCCAATGGCGGATTCCATGAGAGACTTTTTGGTAATGATTCCTAATAACGGAATTCCACGGCCTTTGTCAATTCAAAATTTTCTTTTCCCGCCGGGGGTTGGGCCGAATTTCAACTCCGCGGTTCTCCCGCCGGCTCTTTCCCGCTCCGGTCGAAGAGTGGGTGGGCCCGTCCGCCGCTTCATTCTCCGGCTCCAGCCATGAATCCCTCCGAATTGCTCCCCGGTTCCCGGGTACGGTGGCGGCGGGTGCTGGAAAACGCCGCCGCGCTGCTCGCCCTGGATCATATCCGACTGGTCGTGTTTCGGAGAGGCGAATTGCGGATTCTGGCGACCGCGGGCCCGGACCCGGCCGGTCCCCGGGATAGCCGCCTTTCGGCCCGGGCGGGGAGCCGAGAATCGGTTCGGGCGGTGGAGGACTTCGACGCCGATCCGGAGTGGCGGGACGCCCCGGAGACGACCGAGGGATGGCGGAGCGGGCTGGCCGCGCCGATTTCCGGGGGCGGCGCCCTGATCGCCTTCCGCCGCGCCTCCGGCCCCTTTTCCCCGGAGGTTCTGGCCCATCTGGGCCATCTGGCGGAGTGGGCGGCGGCCGACGGGGTGTTGGCCGCCGTCGGGGAATCTCGATCCGAACCGGAGTTCCCCCCGGCCGACGGCCGGCGGCTCAACGCGCTGCTGCTGGACAGCCTTCCCTATCCGGCCATGCTCATCCGCGCCGACCGAACGGTGGTCGCGGCCAACCGGATCGCCCGGGAGATGGGGGCGCGGACGGGCGGCTTTTGCTGGTGCGATTTCGCCGGATCGGAATCCCCGGCCCGCGAATCGGGTTCCGCCGCGTCCCGGGACGCCCGGTCGGATTCGCCGAGGCAATGCGACTTCTGCCTGGCCGAGGAGGTCTTTAAAACCGGAGAGCCCCGGCGAAACCCGGCGCTGAAGGTCCGGGGACAAATTTGGGATACCTGGTGGGTGCCGGTGGACGAGGGGCTGTTTCTTCACTACGCCATCAACGTCACCGACCAAAAGGCGCAGGAAGCCGAGTTGGAGGCGGCGCGCCGGACCGCCGAAAAGGCCAGCCGAGCCAAAAGCCATTTTTTGGCCAATATGAGCCACGAAATTCGCACGCCCATGAACACGGTCATCGGCATGATCGAGCTGGCGCTGGACGACGAACTGTCGCCCCATCCCCGGGACATGCTGGAAACCGCGCGGACTTCCGCCGACGATCTGCGGGCCCTGCTGGACGATATCCTGGACCTGTCCAAAATCGAGGCGGGACAACTGGCGCTGGAAATCGCCGAGTTTGATCCGGCCCGGCTGGTCGCCGACGTGTTCCGCGCTTTGGAACCCCGGGCGCGGAAGAAGGGGCTCGCCCTGCGAATCGATCCGGCCCCCGATCTGCCTCGGCGGTTCCGGGGCGCGCCCCGACGGCTTCGGCAGGTGTTGAACAACCTGGTGGGCAACGCCGTCAAATTTACCCGGAGCGGCGACGTGACGGTGACCGTCGGCCTGGACGCCGAATTCCCCGCCGGGCCGGAAACGGTTCTCCGCTTCGCGGTTTGCGATACCGGCCCGGGCATTCCGCCGGATCAGTTGGATCGGGTGTTCGACGCCTTTTCCCGAGGGGACGACGCCGCCCGGCGGCGCTTCGAGGGCACCGGGCTGGGCGCGACCATTTCCCGGGAACTGGTGGAGGCCATGGGGGGCGAGTTGACGGTGGAAAGCCGTCCGGGGAAGGGGGCGACCTTCATCTTCACCATCCGCGGCGAGTCTCTCGCCGCGTCGAGCGACGACTCGGCCGACGCGGCGCCTCCGGCCGCCGTTCCCGAGGCTCGCGGTCCTCTCCGGATTCTTCTGGTGGAAGACAACCCCCTGAACCAGAAGCTGGTGGAAAACCTGCTGGTTCCCCGGGGGCATGCCCTGGACATCGTTTCCGGGGGCGCCGACGCGCTGGATCGATTCGAACCCGGTCGGTTCGATCTGATTCTGATGGACATTCAAATGCCCGGCATGGACGGGCTGGAGGCCACCCGCCGCCTGCGGGAACGGGAGCCCGACGACGGCCCCCGGGTTCCGATTTACGCGTTGAGCGCCCGAGCGCTCGACGGAGAGCGAACGCAATGCCTGGCGGCGGGGATGAATGGATTCATCGCCAAGCCCATTCGGCGGGAAGAGCTGTTCGGCGCGCTGGAAAGTCCGGCGGTCTCCCAAACCGTTCTCTCCCCCGAGTCTTCGGCGGCCCGAACCGCCGGAGACGCGCCCCTGGATCGGGAGGGACTGCTGGAGATCGTGGGCGGGATGCCCCGGATCGCCCGGGAGCTGGTCCGGCTGTATCGGCAGAATTGTCCCGAACTGGTGGAAAAGATCCGACGGGCCGCGGAAGCCGGGGACGCCGCCGGGCTCAAGGAGTCGGCCCACGCCCTCAAGGGGATGAGCCTCAATCTTTCGGCCGGACCCGTGGCGGACGTGTCGCTCCGGCTGGAGCGCATGGGCCGCGCGGAGGAGTTGTCCCGTTCCGCCGAGACGCTGGAGGCGCTGGAACGGGAGCTGGCCCGGCTGCGGGACGAGCTGGATATTTTTCTTGAGACGCTGGAACCGGATTGATAAGGTTCTTTTCTTCGAAGGGCTTTGGACCCGTTTCAACCCCAACCGTCTTGAAAGCCGCCATGACCGCCGCCCGCCACGACCCGTCCGCGAACCGCGACCCGGCCGACCCGGCCGACCCGGTCGATCC
>CAYFVR010000044.1:5614-14669 GCA_964346545.1 uncultured Desulfobacterales bacterium
GATCCGGCCGCCGGGCCGGCTTCCCCCCGCTCGGCCTCTTCCCCGGATTCGGGCGCGGCCGAGGAACTCGAAATCGTCCGTGCGCGGCTGGACCTGGTCCTTTGCGCGGCCGGGCTGGCCTGGTGGGACTGGAACGTGGAAACCGGGCGCCTCGATTTCAGCCCCCGGAAGCTGGAAATGCTGGGGTTCGCCCCCGGCGACGTCGAACCCGCGGTGGACGCGTTCATCGACCTGATTCATCCGGAAGACGCCGGCGCGGCCATGACCGCCATGGAGGATCATTTGCGCGGAAAACGGCCGATGTACGACGTCCGCTATCGGCTTCGGACCCGGGACGACGGCTGGAAATGGCTTCGGGATCGAGGCCGCGTGGTGGCCCGGGACGGCGACGGCCGGCCCCTGCGGGTGGCCGGCGTCGTCCAGGACATCGACGAGATCAAGAAGGCCGAGGCGGAGCGGGACTGGCTGTTCAATCTTTCCTCGGATCTCTTCGCCGTATCCGATCTGGAGGGAAGATTCCGGCAGGTGAACCCCGCCTGGTCCTGGATTATGGGCTGGACCGCCGAGGAACTCGTCGGCCGGCCCTGGTCCGAACTCATTCATCCCGAAGACCGCGAAGCCGGCGAAGCGGCGCTGAAACGGTTGAAGGGCGGGCGGCCGCTTTCCGAGCTGGAATTCCGGCACCGCCACCGGGGCGGCGGCTGGCGCTGGCTTTCCTGGAACGCCGTGCCTCGTCCCGCGGAAGGTCGCATTTATGGCACGGCCCGGGACATTACGGAGCAAAAGACCCGGGATGCGGAACTGGAGAGCCATCGGAATCATCTGGAAGAGCTGGTGGACCAGCGCACCGCCGAGCTGACCGAGATCAACGACCAATTGGTCCGGGAGGTGGGAGAGCGCCGGCGGGCCGAAGACCGGCTGCGCCGGCAAACCGAGGCCCTGGGCCGCTCCAACGCCGACCTGGAGCAGTTCGCCTACATCGCGTCCCACGATCTCCAGGAGCCGTTGCGCAAGGTGCGGGCCTTCGGCGATCGGCTGGAAACCAAATACGGCGATCTCCTGGAGGACCGGGGACGGGATTACCTGGACCGGATGCGCTCCGCCGCGGAGCGGATGCAGACCATGATCAACGAACTGCTGACTCTTTCCCGGGTTTCCAGCCGGGGACGGGCCTTCATTGAAACCGATCTGGACCGACTTCTCGCGGAGGTGCTCTCGGATCTGGAACTCCAGATCGAGCGAACCGGCGGCCGCGTGACGGCCGATCCGCTGCCCCGGCTTCCCGTGGATCCGGCCCAGATTCGCCAGGTTTTCGCCAATTTGATCGGCAACGCCCTCAAATTTCATCGAAAAGACGTCCCCCCGGAAGTGCGGATCGACGCTTCCCCCGAACCGGGAGAGCCCGCGGCGGCCTGGCGCATCCGGGTTTCCGACAACGGCATCGGCTTCGACGAATCCCAGGCCGATCGGATTTTTCAACCCTTTCAGCGGCTGCACGGCCGGGGCGAATACGAAGGCGGCGGCATCGGTCTGGCCATCTGTCGCAAAATCGTGGAGCGCCACGGCGGCGTCCTGACGGCGGCCAGTCCGCCGGGCCAAGGGTCCGTCTTCGAAATCCGGCTGTCCGTCCACCCCCGAACCGGGAGCCCAGAATCATGAATCCGGAACGCAATCCCCGCCCCGTAACGATTCTCATGGCCGACGACGACCCCGACGACCGGCTGATGGCGCGGGAGGCCTTCGAGGAAAGCCGTTTGGCCAACTCGCTGCATTTCGTCCACGACGGCGCGGAGCTGATGGACTATCTCCAGCGGCGGGGCGACTACGCCGACGCCGCCAGCTCCCCCCGGCCGGGCGTCATCCTGCTGGACCTCAACATGCCCCGAAAGGACGGCCGGGAGGCGCTGCGGGAAATCAAGGCCGATCCGGATCTGCGGCGGATTCCCATCGTCATTCTCACCACCTCCAAGGCCGAGGAGGACATCCTGCGCTCCTACGACCTGGGCGCCAACAGCTTTATCACCAAACCGGTGACCTTCGAATCCCTTGTGAACGTGGTGCGGACCATCAGCAGTTACTGGTTCGAAATCGTGGAACTTCCCCGGGCGGACTGACCGCCCGGATCACGGCGCGGAACATATTATGAATGGTGACGGATTGGAAGCCGACCGGGAAATCCGGGTGCTGCTGATCGAGGACGACGAGGACGACTACCTGCTGACACGGGAAATGCTCGAGGAGGCGCCCTTCGTCCGGTACCGGATCGATTGGGCGACGGGTTTTGAAAAAGGGCTCGACCTTCTTCGTTCAAATTCGTACGATGTTTGTCTGATCGATTTTCGCCTCGGCCGATACGACGGACTGGACCTCTTGCGGGCGGCGGTGTCCCGGGGCGTCCAGACGCCGATGATCATTCTGACGGGGCGGGGCGACCGGGAGACCGACATGCGGGCCATGGCCGCCGGGGCCGCCGATTTTCTGGTGAAGACCCGGCTGGACAGCGACGCCCTGGAGCGGTCGATCCGCTACGCCATCGAACGGGCGCGACTTCAGCGGGCCCTGCGGGACGGCGAACGGCGGACCCGGCACGTGATCGAAAAAACGCCCATCGGCATCTGCGTCACCGACGAATTCGGCCGGTTCGAGTTCGTCAATCCGTCCTTTCGTCGGCTGTACCGGTACGAATCCTCGGAGCTGATCGGAAACCATTTCACCATGATCGTTCCCGAGCCCGAGCGGAAACTGCTGACCGATCTCCACGACGAATTCATCGCCACCGGCGGGGAAACCCATATCCGGGGCGAATGGGAGGTGGTTCCCCGCCATGGCGGCCATCTGACCATTCTGGCCGACGCCGCCCGCGTCACCGGCCAGGACGGCCGTCCCAAGAAGGTCACCTACGTCATCGACATTACCGAGCGCAAGCGGATGGAGCGGGAGCTGGCCGAGGCCAAGGAGGCCGCGGAGACCGCCAACCGGGCCAAAAGCGATTTTCTGGCCCGGATGAGCCATGAGATTCGCACCCCCATGAACGCCATCATCGGGATGACGGACGTGCTGGGCCAGACGGAGATGAAGCCCAATCAACGGGAGTACGTGGAAACCGTCCGGGACGCCGGGGAGCACCTGCTGGCGCTGATCAACGACATCCTGGACCTCTCCAAAATCGAGGCGGGAAAGCTGACCTTGGACGCGGTGGACTTCGACCTGGGGGCGACCCTTCAATCCGCGATCCGCCCCCTGCGGGTTCAGGCCGAAGGCGCGGGCCTGACGCTGAAAACCCGTGTGGACTCGGCCGTTCCCGGTTGCCTGCGCGGGGACCCGTTTCGGTTGCGGCAGATTCTGCTGAACCTGGCCGGAAACGCGCTAAAATTCACCGAAGAGGGCGGGGTGGAAATCGGGGCGGCCCCGGCGGCCCCGGGGACGGCGGGGCCGGAAATCCGACTGGAATTTCGGGTGACCGACACCGGCGTCGGCATTTCGCCGGAGCAGCAGTCCCAAATTTTCGAACGGTTCGCCCAGGGAGACGCGCCCCGGGCGTCCGAGCGGGGCACCGGCCTGGGGCTTTCCATCTGCCGTCACCTGGTGGAGATGATGGGGGGCCGGATCTGGGTGGAAAGCGTTCCCGGCAAAGGCAGCACGTTTCGGTTCACCGCCGCGTTCCGGGCCGGAGACCCCCGCCGGCTGCCGGTTTCGCAGAAGCTGGCCCGCGAGGGGCTCAAGCCGCCCAGACTGCGGGTGCTGGTGGCGGAAGACAATGAACTAAACCGAAAGCTGGCCCGAATCATGCTGGAACAGCTCGGCCATTCGGTCATCTCGGTGCGGGACGGCGGAGAGGCCCTTTCCCGGCTGCGGACCATTCCCGTGGACCTGGTGCTCATGGACCTGGAGATGGCCGGCATGGACGGCTACGCCGCCGCCCGCCGAATCCGGGCCGGGGAGGCCGGCGAGCCGGCCCGGAACCTCCCGATCATCGCCATGACCGCCCACGCGTTCGGGGAATACCGGGATCGCGCCGCCGAGGCCGGCATGGACGGCTACGTGACCAAACCGTTCCGGGCGGCGGAACTGCAGGAGGCCATCGTGCGCCATTTTCCCATGAAGACCGACAAGCCGACAAACCCGGAGGCCGACGGCGGCCGACTGGTCGCCGCGCCGCCCGACGCCGCGATTTTCGACTGGCCGGAGTTCGTTCGCCGGGTGGGCGGCAATGAAGCCCTTTGCCGGGAGCTGGTCGGCGTTTTTCTGGACCGTCTGCCCACCCAGCGGGAGCGGCTCGCCGAGGCCATGGAGACCGGCGATCTGGAAAAGATTCGATTCGAGGCCCACGCGGTGAAGGGCATGGCGGCCAACATCTCGGCCCCCGAGCTTCGGGACCTGGCCGCCGAAGCCGAACGGCTGGCCGCCGAAGCCGATCCCGACGGGGCGGCCCGGGCGGTGGACCGGGTGGCCGCCGCCTGCGAACGGCTGGGCGAAGAAGTGCGGGGGTGGCAAAACCATTGATTCCACCGACGCGCCCAAGGGCGGTCGGCCGGAGCGGCCGTCGCCGTCATTTCGGGGCGTTTTCGTCCGTCCGGGGCGCGGGCCCGTCTTGCGCGCGCGAATTCCGGGTGATATGGAGCACGGTGATATGGATCACGAATTGATGACGCCCGCCGATCCCCGCCAACTCGCCGACGATTCGTTCGAGGCGCGGCCGGAGCCGGAAACGCTTCGGGTGCTGCTGATCGAGGACGATCCCGACGACGTGCTGATTCTGGAGGAGGCCCTGGCCGACGCGATCGACCCGGCCATCTCGCTGGTTCACGAAAGCCGTTTGGACGCGGGAATCCGGCGGCTGAGGGAGGAAGACTGCTCCCTGGTGCTGCTGGATCTTTCTCTTCCCGACGCCGTCGGCCTGGAAACCCTGCTGCGGTTGCGAAAGGCCGGCCCCGATCGTCCGGTGGTGGTGCTGACGGGCACCGACGACGAAGAGACCGCCCTCGAAGCGGTTCGGGCCGGGGCCCAGGACTACCTGGTGAAGGGGCGCTTCGGCGACGACACCCTGCCGCGGGCGATCCGATATGCCGTGGAACGACATGGACTCAATATCCGGCTGGAAGCGGCCCGCCAGCGCGAGCGGCGGGAGCGGGAGCTGCGGGAGTTGGACCGGCTCGCGCCCGGCGAATCGCTGGAGGCGGCCGACGAAGGTCCCCTGGAACGGCGCGCCCCGGACGCCCATCGGTCGCTGGTTCGGGCCTACGACCGTCTTTTGTCCGACGCCCTGGAAACGCAGCTTTTTCGCACGGAGTCGGACCCGGCCCTGGGGGCCCGGGAAATCAGCGAGCGGCTCTGCCGCCTGGGCGCCCGGGCCCGGGATGTGGTGAAATTGCACGGCGCGGTGATTCAGGCGCGAACCTCGCGGGAAAACTCCGATAAAAGCCGGGCCTGCCTGGCCGAGGGGCGGATGCTCCTCATGCAGCTGCTGGGATACTTGGCCGATTGCTATCGTCGGCGGATCTTCGAGGCGACGGCCCGCCGCCCGGAACCCGGCCCGGAAGAGGGGAAGACCCCGTGAAAGAATACCTGTTGAAACTGTTCGTCACCGGACGAACCATCCGGTCGGAAAGGGCCGTCGCGAACCTTCGCCGGCTGTGCGACCGGGAGCTGGCGGAACGGTACGAGCTGATGGTGATCGACATCTTGGAACGGCCGCACCTGGCCGAAGAAGAGCGGATCATGGCCACCCCGACGCTGATTCGCGTGATGCCCCAGCCCGTTCGCCGGCTGGTGGGCGACTTGTCGGACGAAACCCGGGTGCGCGCCGGGCTTGACATTCCGGGCGACGGCCGGTCTTCGGAGGATGAATAACGTGGACGGACGAACGATCGACAAATTGCGCACCGGCATTCCCGGCTTCGACGAGCTGTCCCGGGGCGGGCTCCCCGAGAATCGCACCACTCTGGTCTCCGGCACCGCCGGATGCGGCAAGACGATTTTTGCGGTGCAGTTTTTGGCCGAAGGCATCCGGAGCGCCGGGGAAACCGGCGTATTCGTCACCTTCGAGGAGAGACCGTCGGACATCCGCCGCAACGTGCTCGGCTTCGGCTGGGATCTGGAAGCCTGGGAAGCGGAGGGAAAGCTGCGATTCGTGGACGGTTCGCCGGACGTCGGCGAAGAGACGCTTTTCAGCGGCGACTACGACCTGGGGGCGCTGCTGGCCCGGATCACCCACGCCGTGAAAACCGTCGACGCCCGCCGGGTGACCATGGATTCCCTGGGGGCGCTCTTCAGCCGATACGAAAATCCCGCGCTGGTGCGCAACGAGTTGTTCCGGATCAGCGCCACGCTCAAGGAGATGGGCGTCACCTCGCTCGTCACCTCGGAGCGGGTCGATGATTACGGGGTAATTTCACGCTACGGAGTGGAGGAATTCGTCTCCGACAATGTGGTGATCATGCGGAACCTGCTGGAGGAGGAGCGGCGGCTTCGAACCATCGAGATCCTCAAGTTTCGCGGGGCCGACCACCACCGGGGGGAAGCGCCCTACACCATCTCCGGCGGCGAGGGCATCGTCGTGGTGCCGCTCTGCCAGGCCGCCCTGGACCATGCCTCCCCGTCCAACCGAATCAGTTCGGGGAATGCGGAGCTGGACCGGATGTGCGGGGAGGGCTTCTACGGCGACGCGGCCATCCTGGTGTCCGGCGCCACCGGCACCGGCAAGACCCTGATGGTCACCGAGTTCATGGCCGCCACCGCCGAGACCGAAGAGCGGGCCCTGCTCGTCGCCTTCGAGGAGGGGCCGGAACAGATTGTCCGAAACGCCGCCGGCTGGGGGTGCGATTTCGCCGAACTGCGGGAGAACGGGCGGCTGAAAGTGATCTGCGCCTACCCGGAATCGGCCTCTTTGGAGGAACATTTCCTGTGGATTCAGGCGGCCATCGCCGAATTCCGCCCCCACCGCATCGCGGTGGACAGCCTTTCCGCCCTGGAGCGGGTGGCCAACGTCAAGCGATTTCGGGAGTTCATGATCGGGCTCACCGGCTTTCTCAAGCAGCGGGGGATCGCCGCCATGTTCACCGCCACCACCGCCGCGCTTTTGGGCGGCGTCTCCATCACCGAGGCCCATATTTCCACCATCACCGACGCCATCATCCTGCTGCGGTACGTGGAGCTGTTCGGCGAAATGCACCGGGGGCTCACCGTCCTCAAAATGCGGGGATCTCGCCACGACAAGGAAATCCGGAGCTTTTCCATCGGCGGAGACGGGATGCGGATCGGCAAAGCCTTCCGCAACGTGGGCGGCATCATCGAGGGCCGCCCGGTCCACGTCTCCGGCGGCGAGATCGAACGCATTCAGGACTTGTTTCAATCATGAGGCGCGCGCGAAGGGGCGCCGAATTCCCCGCGTTCGACCCATCCGGCGCGCCCGCGCCATCGGATTTGGTTGACGAACGAGATGGCGTCGGCGGGCCGTGGAACTGATCGGAAAAATGCCATCCGTACTGGTCGTGGACGACGACCGAAGCCAGCGGTTTATTCTCCGCACCCATCTGGAAGGGAGCGGCTTCTCGGTCTTCGAAGCCTGCAACGGCGTCGAGGCGCTGGAGCGGCTGGCCCAGGACAACGACATCCGGTTTCTGGTGACCGACCTGCTGATGCCCGAAATGGACGGCTTCGAGTTGATCGAGCGCGTGCGCCGCCGGGGGATTCGCTACATCTACGTGATCGTGATGACTTCCATGGAAGACCGGAAGTCGTTGATCCGGGCGCTCTCCGCGGGGGCGGACGACTATCTCAACAAGCCGATATTTCCCGACGAGTTGCGGTTGCGGCTGCAAAGCGGTTTGCGGGTGCTTCGACTGGAGGGACAGGAAGAACTGATCCTTTCCATGGCGGAGCTTTCCGAGTTCCGAAGCGAGGAGACCGGCTACCATCTCAAGCGGGTCTCCCATTACACCCGCATTCTGGCCCGGGACGTGGCCGACCATTATCCCGAATACGAGCTGACCCGGAGCGGGGCCGAGGAAATTTCGCTGGTCAGCCCCCTGCACGACATCGGGAAGGTGGCGATTCCCGACCGGATTCTCCACAAGCCGGGCAAGCTGACCGCCGAGGAGTGGGAAATCATGAAAACCCATGCGACCATCGGCGGCAACCTTTTGCGGAAAATCCACGAAAAAACCGGCTCCCCCTATCTGTGGTTCGCCCACCAGATCGCCATGCATCACCACGAACGCTGGGATGGAAACGGCTATCCCGGAGGGCTGAAAGGGGATGCCATCCCCATGTCCGCCCGGATCATGGCGGTGGCCGACGTCTACGACGCCCTTACCAGTGAACGCTGCTACAAGGCGGCGTTCTCCCACGAAAAGGCCCGGTCCATTCTCTTGGAAGAGGCCGGCGCCCATTTCGATCCCAAGCTCATCGACGCTTTTCAGCGCCAGGAAAAAGCCTGGCTGGAAGTCAAGGAACGATTTCGGGACTGACCGCCGGGAGACCTTATGGGTTTTCCGGCTTTTTTCCACCCATCCGAAGGAGGCGGGATGAAAGAATTATTGGGCTTTCTATGTATTTTTTTTCTGGCGGCGACCGTGCCGGTTTTGCCCTTGGGCGCGGCCGACTCCGTCCATTTCGAGGGGGAAGGCTTCGTTGTCCCCACCGAAAAATCCCAGGCCGGGCTGGGGACCGATTTTCGGCTGCGGCAGGGCGAGCCGGCCGAGTCCACGGTTCGGGTTTCGGTGATCAGCGGAGAATTTCCCAACGTCGAGGTTCTGGCCACGGTCCTGGACGCCAATGGGATTCCGGTCACCGGCTTGACCGAGGCCGATTTTACGGCGCTGGAACAGTCCGCGTTGGAAGGCGCTCCCGTGGAACAGAACTTGACCTGTTTCGAAGAGGTGGTTTCCGGCGGGAACGGCGTTTCTTTCGCCATGACGTTCGATGTCAGCCAAAGCATGAATTTTAATAACCGGCTCCCCGACGCCAAGGTCGCGGCAACCGATTTTTTGGCGGCAACCGATCCCGCCGACCGCGGCTCTCTGGTCTCTTTTTCGGGCTGTGATCAGGGCGGGGT
>CAYFVR010000044.1:14769-22027 GCA_964346545.1 uncultured Desulfobacterales bacterium
ATCCCGCCGACCGCGGCTCTCTGGTCTCTTTTTCGGGCTGTGATCAGGGCGGGGTTGTGGTTCCGTTGACGACGGTGGGGACCGATACCGACGGCGACGGAACCACCGATCTCGACGCGGGAATTAACGGCTTGGCCCCCATCAGTCTGACGGCGCTGTTTGACGGCATCAGTGACGCGTTGGACACGCTCGAAGGGGTTTCCTCGCCCAAGGGGGTGATCGTCTTCACCGACGGCCAGTCCAACGCCGACTGCCGGTTTTCCATGGACGCGGTCATCCAAAAGGCCCAGGCGGCCAGCACGCCGGTGTACACGATTGGGTTGGCGCTGGACCCGGGAAGCCCGGCCGAAGATCAACTGATCCAGATTGCCCAGGAAACCGGCGGCGAGTACGAGGCCGCGCCCACCGCCGCCGACATGACACAGATTTACCAAGATATCGCGGATACCATTCGCAGCCAGTACCGCCTTTGCTATACCTCTCACAATCCCGCCTTCGACGGCACGGAGCGCAGCGTCACCGTGATCGCGGACGGCATTTCCGGCGAGGGGAGCTATACCGTTGGGGCGACGGCCGAAAATCGGCCGCCGGAGGTCTTGCATGCCCCGGCGACCACCGCCATGGAAGGCCAACCCATTGATATTTCGGCCACGGCCACCGATCCGGACGCCGGCGATTCGGTGGTTTCCATGACCCTGTTTTATCGACCCCAGGGCGGAAACGCCGACGGCGATTATCAATTCGTATCCATGACGCCCGGAGCGGACAACACTTGGACCGGCCAAATTCCCGGCTCCGCGGTGACCTTGGCCGGTATCGAATACTACCTCCGGGCCGAAGACGCCCAAATGGCCCAGGGGCTGTCCGGAAGCGCCTTGAATCCCTTCCCCGTGACCGTGACGGCCGCCGCTCCCGTGGCCGAGGCCGGACCCGACCGGAGCGTCATCGAAGGGGAGACCGTTTTTCTGGACGGCGGCGCGTCCACCACGCCGCTCCCGGACGGATTCCTCGTCTACGCCTGGGAGCAGGTTGGCGGGCCCGCGGTCGCGCTGACCGACGCGAACACCCCCTCCCCGAACTTCGTCGCGCCAGACGTTGGACCCTCGGGCGAGGTGTTGACCTTTTCGTTGACGGTCACCGATTCCGCCGGTCGAACCGATACGGATACCGTCGCCGTCGCCGTGAACGACACGCAAGCGCCGGCGCCTGGCTTCACCTTCTCTCCGGCCGCTCCCATTGCGGGCGAACCGGTTCAGTTCACGGACCAATCCACCCCCGGAGACGCGGCGATAACGGAATGGGCCTGGAGTTTCGGCGACCTTGGAACCCGTGCCGAACCCAATCCCGTCTTCACTTTTTCCGAACCCGGCACTTACACCGTCTCGCTGGCCGTCACCGACGCCAACGGAGCCATTGGATCGTCGTCCCGGCCAATCGTTGTCGCCGAGCCGCCTTGCGTCGAGGCCGACTGCGGCGGCAGCGGTGGTTGCTTTCTCCGTTCGATTTCGGAGGACTCTTCCGGGATATCGCCGATTCGGACGATTCGGGGATGGATGAAGCGTTAATGAAGCGACCAATCCGGGCCGTCCTTCCGGACGGCCCGCTTCGGACCGGAATGGTCCAGGGGAGAATAAGGATGAAAAATCGGAGGGAATCGCGATTTTTGCGCGGGCTGGTCGTGCTGGCGGCTGTTCTGGCGCTCTTGCCGTCCGCCGCGTCGGCCGAGGAACGAGCGGGGGCCGGCAGCTTCAGCACCCAGGGCGGCGTTTACGTGTTCGACCATCAACAGGATTTGGAAAAGGACGCGGTGGGGACCATCGGCGTGGGGTACAACTTCACCGACCGCCTCGCCGCCGAGATCGTGGGCGGGGTGGGCCATTTCGAACACAAGTATTTTAACGAGGACGAATGTTGCTGCGCCGAGGACAACGCCACCGGCTACATGCTCCGGGGCGAGGCGCTGTATCACTTTCGGCCCAAGGCCAAGCTGGTGCCGTACCTGGCCGCGGGCGCGGGAGGCGTTTGGCTGCGGGGCGAAAACCGTTCCGACGAGGAGTACGCCACGGTCAACTACGGGGCCGGCGTCAAATATTATCTCACCGACAACATCGCCTTCCGGGGCGACGCCCGGCATATTTACGGTATCGAGGATTCCCACAATAATTTTTCCACCACCGTGGGGCTTCACTTCAATTTCGGCGGCCAACCCAGAGCGGTGACGCCCGCCCCCGCGGCCGTCGCCCCCGCTCGGCCCAAGCCGATTCTGGTGGCCGAAGAGAAGACGCCGGGCGAGGTGACCGTACGGCCCGTGGAGATCGGCGAATTCGGCGGTCGGCCGCCAGAGAATGGCGAGAAGCTGTCCATCGACATGAAGCTCCAGTTCGGCCTGGATTCCGCCGGCATTCGGCCCGAAGACCGGCCCAAGCTGGACAAGTTGGGGCGGTTCATGGCCCAGTATCCGGAAACCCATGCGGTGGTGGAGGGGCACACCTGCAATCTGGGCAGCGCCAGCTATAATTTCGACCTGTCTTGGCGGCGGGCCCGATCCGTAAAGGATTATTTGGTCAAAAATTTCGACATCGATCCGGAACGGCTTCAGGCCCGAGGCTACGGCCTCACCCGGCCCATCGCCGACAACGCCACCGAGGCCGGCAGGAAGAAAAACCGACGGGTGCTGGTGGTGGTTTCCAACGGCGGCGCCTTGGAAGTGCCGGAAGGCTTGAGCCATGCGCCCAGGGAAAAGGCGGGCGAACCCGCCGCGCGGGCGGCCAAAGCCGGCGAACGGGTTTTGCGCCGAATCGACATCGACGACGAGAAGGAGGCCCTCGCCGTGAACCTGGTGGCCGACGGGCCGGTGGAGAATTTCAAGGTGTTCGCGCTGGAAGGCCCGAACCGGCTGGTGGTGGACTTGGTCGGAGACTGGCGGGGACCGGAACGGAAGGAGATTCCGGTGGATCGGAAAGGGGTGGCCCGGGTCCGCATGGGACGCCATCCGGAACACTATCGGGTGGTCATCGACTTTTCGGACGCGGTCGCGGCCCGGCCCCGGGTTGCGCCTTCGGAGTTCGGCGTACGGATTCAGCTTCCGGAAGCGGCCATGATTTCCTCCGCCGCCCCCTAACCCGTTTTCTCGGCAGTTCTCCGCGAACCGGTCGGCTTCCAACGAAGCGGCCGGTTCGTTTTTTTTTTGCCCATCCGGGCCCCGATTCCACGGGTGCAACTTGCCGCGGATAGTGCCGCAACCTGTCGAATGTGTCGGAGCGAAGGAAGGCGCGGCCAAAGGCGACGCCGTTCATCTATCCAAAAAATGATTTGGGCGTATCGCATACGCCCTTGGCCAATCCAGCGCCGCCGTCCGTTTAAATTGCCAAGGGGAACGGCATCTCGCCTAAAGAACCGCCTGTCGCCAGGCGGCCAGCCACGCTTCCCGATTTTCCTCGATTTTTTCCGGCGGAAGCGCCGCGGACGCCTCGGTTCGTCCGACTTGGCGTTGGAATTCCGGAGGGAGTTCCACGGTGTTTCGCACCGGGAACACGTACATTTGCCGAGGAATGTCCGACTGGTAGCGATGGCTCAACATGAAATCCACCAGGCGACGAGCCAGTTCCGGATTTCCCGCGTTCCGAAGGACGCCGGCGAATTCGATTTGTCGGAAGGCGATCCGGTCGCCGTCCATGACCGCCACGCCGGGGGTGGCCGCCGGGCTGGCGCCGTAGCTGATCAAAATCGGCCGGTCGCCCCGGCCGGTGGCCGAAAAATGACCCCAGTAGGCCTCTCGCCAGCCCCGTGCGATTTTTACGGCGTTGTCCCGAAGCCCTCGCCAAAAATCCAGGTAGGCCGGATCGCCGAACCGGGCCACGGTGGCGAGAAGAAAGGCGAAGCCGGGGGAAGATACGGCCGGATCGGGAACCACCGTCAGGCCCAGGTATTCCGGGCGGGTCAGGTCCGACAGCTCGCAGGGCGGCTTCAGCCCCCGATCCGCGAACCAGTTTCGATCGTAGACCACGGTGACGTCGCCGAAGTCCACCGGAAGCAGGCGGTGTTGGGGGTCCAGTTGGAATTGTTTCGGAATCGCGTCCAGCTCCGGCGATCGATAAGGCGCGAAGATTCCGGCGCCCAGCGCCCGGGCCATGTGGGCGTTGTCCACGCCGAAAAGGACGTCCGCCACCGGGCGGCCGGCGTGGTTGAGGGCATGTTCCAGCACCGCTCCGGCGTCGCCGGCCTTGAGGAAGCGGACGCTGGCCTCGTGCTTTCGCTCAAATTCGGCGATCAGCTCCGGGCGGATGTCGAAGCTGTCGTGGGTCAAAAGGGTGACCACGCGGGATTCCGAATGGGGCTGCGCGAAGTGTGCGCCCAAGCCCCCACAGACGGCCAGATACGCTGCGATCAAGCAGACGTACGATCGCATACCATCTCCAACGCTTCGCCTTTGCGAGGCAAGCGCGTTCAATTTTTCCATCACGGGTCCCGGTACCATTTTGCATCCCGGACGGGATGATTTCACCGGGTGATGGGGAATTTTTCACGAATGTCGAGTGAACGGCGGATAAATAATGGTTTTGGGCGGGGGTGTCAATGTTTTGGATCGGCGGATAAGGGACCGTCTGGATTTTCGTGGCGTCGCGAGTGGCGGAAAGCGGCGTATGGGGCTTCGAACGGAGGTTCGGGGTCGCGGGGGGCCGCCCGGACTTCGTGTTCCGGTTTGGAAAGCGGCGGGCGGGAAACGCCGTCCCGCCCGCCGCCGAATGCCGGACTCAGACCACGCCGTAGCTTGGCCCTTCCCCGCCCTCGGGGCAGGTCCAGGTGATGTTGCCGTAGGGGTCTTTGATGTCGCAGGTTTTGCAGTGCAGGCAGTTGGAGGGATTCAGCCGCAGCTCCCGTCCGCCGTTTTCGGTTTCCACCATTTCGTAGACCTGGCCCGGGCAGAATTCCGTGCAGGGGCTGCCGTAGGTGGGGTGGCAGGTGTTCACGCACAGATCGGTGTTGTGGACGATCAGGTGAGAGGGCTGGTCCTCCCGGTGGACCGTCTTGGACAGGTAAACGCCGGTGAGCTTGTCCACGAAAAGGGTTCCGTCCAGCGATTTGGGGTCCACCTCCGGAAGTTCCGCCATGGCGGCCGCCGGTTTCAGCGTTCCGGCGTCCGGCTCCGTGGGCATGGCGTCGCGAATGCCCCGGCCGCCCGTGAAATGCTGGGCGCCCAGGTGGATCAGCTTGGCCAGCCCCTTTTTGGCCAGCCCCTGGGCGAAATTCCGGCCCTCGTACATCTCCGCCCGGGCCCAGCTTTCCTCGAACCGCCGGGGGTAATCGGCCAGGGTTTCGGCGTCGCTCTTTCCCGCCTCCGCGGCTTGGAAGGCGGTTTCCGCCGCCAGCATGCCCGATTTCATGGCGAGGTGAATGCCCTTGAGCCCCGGCGTGTTCTGCATGGCCGCCGCGCCGCCCACCATCATGGCCCCGTCCACCGCCAGCTTGGGCATGGTGAAGTAGCCGCCGGTGCAGACGGTTCGCGCACCCTGCTCCACCACTTTTCCGTCCCGAATGATGTTTGCCACGAAGGGGTGCTGTTTGAAGCGGAGGAATTCGTCGTAGGGGTCCAGCAGCGGATGTTCGTAGCAGAGGGCCGCCAGATAGCCGATGGCGATCCGGTTTTCCGCCATTTCGTAGATGAAGCCGCCGCCCGGGGTGTTGAAGCCCAGCGGGTAGCCCATGAGGTGGATGTCGTTGTAGGGGCTGTGGGCGAAGAAGCCTTCCTCGGGAAGCTGGATGACTTCCTTGATGCCCACTTCGAAGATCTGGGGCATCCGGTTGTCGAACAGGCCCAGTTGGCCGGCCGCCTGGCCCACGAGGCTGCCGCGCGCGCCTTCCCCGAGAATGGTGACGCCCGCCATCAGGTCAATGCCCGGTTCGAAATTGCCCTTGGGCTGGCCGTCCTTGTCCAGCCCCTTGTCGCCGGTTCGGACGCCGACCACGGTTTTCCCGTCCTCGCCGAACAGCAACTCGGTCCCGGCGAATTCCGGGAAGATGTTGACGCCCATTTCCTCCGCGATTTCGCCCATCCAGCGGGCGAGCCGGGAGAGGCTGACCACGTAGTTGCCGTGGTTGCGCATGTATTTGGGGGTCATGGGCAGTTTGAAGTGGCGGGTTTCGGTCAGGTAGAAAAAGGCGTCGTCCCGGACCGTGGTTTCCACCGGGCAGCCGTTTTCCATGTGGTCGGGCAGCAGCTCCTTGAGCGCCGCCGGGTTCAAAATGGCCCCGCTGACCGCGTGGGCCCCGATTTCGGCCCCCTTTTCGATCAGGGCCACTTCCAGTTCCTTGCCATTTTCTTCCGCGAGTTGCATCAGTCGGATGGCGCCGGCCAGACAGGCCGGTCCGCCGCCGACGAAGAGAACGTCGAAGTCAATCCGTTCGTGTTCCGTGGTCATCCTTCCTCACCTTGCCGTGGGTATACACAAAAGCCGGAGAGAAACGATCTCCGGCCGGGTTTCCGTGGAGTGGGTCCAATACTTTGGCGGCGCTTTCGTCGGTCTTTCGGCGATTTGTCTGGGCGTCAAAGGGGCGCCGGCCGAGAGCGTTCCCGCCGGGTCCGGCCGGCGGCCAAACCAGATGGCCGCGTAGGCTCCGCGAACGGCGACGCCCAGGCCCCGCCGGGGGTTTTTCTTCCAGATGCCCTTTTCCCCCATCACCCGCCGATGGGACCGGTTCTCCTTCCAGGCCGCCAGGGCCGCTTCCGCCGTGGCCCCGGCTGGGTCCATGAAGACATTTTCATATCCGCGCCCGGAATATTCGCCGCCGGTGATCTGGGCCGGTTTCTCCCACATCTCCTTGGCGTTCGCGTGATCCGGCGTGTAGCAGACCGGGTTCCACAGATCGGGCCGGGCGTTCGACCAGCTATGGAGATTGCATTTCCCCGCCGCCGGATCGTTTTGTTCCAAGTCCCAAACATGCCGCCGGGCCACCGCCGTCAGGCTTTTGGACACCGGGACGGCCGGAAGTCCCCGTTCGCTTCGGAACCGGTTGACGAGCCGGGCCAGTTCCGCTTCGGCCGGGGAAAGGGGGTGATCGGAATTGGGCGGCGGCGCGGCGGAAAGCCGGACGGCGGGTCGAGCCGCCAACAAATGGCCGAGGCGTCCGGTATGGTCGTC
The DNA here is from genome assembly GCA_964346545.1 of uncultured Desulfobacterales bacterium. GTDB lineage: Bacteria > Desulfobacterota > Desulfobacteria > Desulfobacterales > Desulfococcaceae > CAYFVR01. The sequence goes on from CAYFVR010000044.1 coordinate 21,909, forward strand.
CGGGGTTCCCTTTTCCGGAATCCCGGTGCCACAAGCGGAAACCAACGCGGCGGCCGCCAGAAGAACGATCATCCAGGATGGGCCGGGGCCGGTTTTCATGCCATCGGTTTCCGAGAGTT
>CAYFVR010000045.1:0-17785 GCA_964346545.1 uncultured Desulfobacterales bacterium
TATTTCCTGGACACCAACACCCTGATATTTTTTTTCAAAGGAATCGGAAAAATCGCGGAGCGACTTTGGCTGAAGGCTCCGGAGGAGGTTGGCATTCCCGCGGTTGTCCTGTACGAATTGGAGACGGGAATAGCGAAATCTTCGTCGCCGGAGAAGCGGGCGGGCCAGCTTCGGGAATTGTTGGCGGCGGTATCCATTGCGCCCTTCGGCCGGGATGAGGCGGGGGAAGCTGCGCGAATTCGTGCTTTCCTGGAAAGTGCGGGCACGCCCATCGGGCCGATGGACACCCTCATTGCCGGAACGGCCCATGCCCATGCCGCGATTTTGGTTGCCCATAACACCAAAGAATTTTCCCGGATTCCGGGTTTGAAACTCGAAGACTGGTTTTTGTGAACCACCGAAGGGGGTTCCCCGAAAGAATGGATTTCCGAGATTTCAATTTTCCGCCATCCCCGCCAATATGCCCAAAATTTCGATTGCATCCTTGAGGCTCACCGCTTGGTCGAGATCAAAATCCCCGGGATACGGCAGTTCCTCGCCCGGAGAGCGCAATCCCGCGACGGTTTGCAGAATCGCCGCCGCGTCCGGGAGCCCCAGGCGGCCGTCGGCGGCGAGGTCCCCCGGAATCGGCACCCAACGGCGAAGAAAATCCAGATAGCTGGAAACCCGGGTGTAGACTCCGAACAGGCCCGGTTCGGCGCAGCCTTCCCCCCAGCTCACGATTCCGGCCAGCCGCCACGCCCCATTGTGGAAGACCATGAGCGGCCCGCCGCTGTCGCCGTAGCAGGCGTCCCGACCGCCTTCCACCGGCCCGGCGCAGACCATGTCGGCCGAGACCGGGTCGTCGTAAGACCAGGAATAGGCGTTAAAGGCGGCGTTGCATTCCTCGTTGGAGACGATGGGCAGGGAGACTTCCTGAAGTTCGTCGGGGGTTGTGGAAGCGTCCTCCGAGGTGACGCCCCAGCCGACCACGACGCCGGTCAATCCTTCGATCGCCAGGGATTCGGGAACCGGGGCGATCCTTTCCAGAAAGAGCGGTTCCGCCAGTTCCAGCAAAGCGATGTCGTGGTCGTCGCCGGACCAGAACCGGTAATTCGGCTGGATGACGATTCGTCGAATGGCCACCTCCACCATCTCCGGATCGGTGAGCCGATTGCTCCCGGCCAGGACCGCCAAGTCTTGGGGAAGGTCTCCGTCGGCGCAATGGGCGGCGGTCGCCACCCATCGGGGATGAAGGATCGCCCCGCCGCAAAAATGGGCCAGCCGGGGATCGTTTCCGCCCGTCCGGACGATGGCCACCGCCCACGGCCAGGCGTCGGTCATCGCCCGTTCGCCCCCGATGATTCGCGCCGATCGGGCCCGGGCCGGCGCGGAAAGCGTCCCCGCCAGCAACAGGCCGAACATGAGCCAAATTCCGAGGCGGAGAATTCCGAGGTTTCGGCGGTTCCGGCCGGGCGCGCGGGGGGCGGCCCCCGTCGGGTTCTTCGCCTCGGCCTCGGCGCCCGTCCGCAAGCCTCGAACCGCCGCTCGGACCCCCGAAAGGCATTCCGGGTTTTTCTTCGCTCCCGTATTTTTTTTCCGACCCAAAATTTTTTCCTCGATCGAGCCGCCCCTCCGATTCGCGGCGGCGGTTGACATTCCCGGGGCGCTTCTCTAAAGATAAAGGAAATTCCACCCCTTCCCGGAGGTTTGCATGCGTCCTTCCATTCCCTCGTCGCCGGACGGCGGCGGTCTTAGCCGACGAAAATTTCTTTGGCTCACGTCCGCCTCCCTGGCCGGTTTCGCTTTGGGCTGCGCGGTCGATCCGGTTACCGGCAAGCGGCAAATCGTTCTGGTCTCCGAGCAGCAGGAGGTTCAGATCGACCGGCAACACGCGCCCCTTCAATTTTCCAACGATTTGGGCAAAACCCAGGATCGCGCCCTGGCGGCCTATATCGCCGGCGTGGGGAAAAACCTGGTTCCCCAGACGCACCGCACCCAAATGCCTTACAATTTCCATGTGGTCAATGCAACCTACGTCAACGCCTACGCCTTCCCCGGCGGCACCATCGCGGCCACCCGGGGCATTCTTCTGAAGCTGAAAAACGAGGGCGAACTGGCCGGTCTTCTCGGCCACGAACTCGGCCACGTCAACGCCCGGCATACCGCCGAGCAAATGTCCAAGGGGCAGTTGACCGGTCTGGTTTTGGCGGGGGCGCAAATGGCCATCGGCCAGGCCTATTCCGAAGGGGCCGCCCAGGCGTTCGGACAAATTGGCCAGATCGGCGCCAGCGCCCTGCTGGCCTCCTACAGCCGGGCCAACGAGCGGGAGGCCGACCGACTGGGCAACCAGTACATGGTTCAGGGCGGCTACAACACCGGCGGCTTCGTGGGGCTGATGGAAATGCTCCAGAATCTGTCCCGGGGCACGCCCGGCTACGCCGAAATTCTCTTCTCGACCCATCCCATGAGCCAGGATCGGTACCAGGCCGCGGCGGAAAGCGCAATGAACCAGTACGCCGAAACGCGTGGACGTCCGGAATATCGGGACCGCTACATGGACAAAATCGCCGGACTGCGGGCCATTCGAAGCGCCGTCGAAAGCATTCAGCAGGGCGACGAGGCCATGGCCAAAAAGCGGTACGACCAGGCCGCCGATCGCTACGGCCGCGCCCTTCGGGAAGCGCCGGAGGACTACGCCGGCTTGATCCAGATGGCCAAATGCCAGTTCGTCCAGGAGCGTTTCGGCGAGGCCCGCCGGTATGCGGACGCGGCCAAGCGGGCGTATCCCGGAGAGGCCCAGGCTCTTCAGGTGGGCGGAATGGTCCGATTGAAGCTCCAGGATTATCCGGGCGCCCTCCAGGATTTCCAGGCTTACGAACAAAACCTTCCGGGCAATCCCGGCATCAAATTTTTTCAGGGCTACGCCTACGAGAAAATGGGGCGTCGGCCCAATGCCGCCGAGGCCTACAAGGCATTTCTCCAGGCGGTCCAGCAAGGACCCCAGGCCCGGCACGCCCACCAGCGGCTGGTGGAGTGGGGATACGTTCAGGGATAGGCCGGGCGTTTTCCGGACGGCGGCAACAACCAGCGGTGGCGGCTGCCGCCGGACGGGGCGGACGCGTTCCGGTTGCGGGCGCTTCGCGGCGGTCGCTGTTTGGACGTGAAGGGAGCGGACATGGCGGACGGGACCAACGCGCGGCGGCAGGGATGCCGCGGAGAGGACCAGCAAGCCCGGCGACCGATCGCCGCCGAGGTCCGGCCGTGATCGCGCTTCGGCTTCACGCCCCGGGCCGGCTGGCGTTGGAGCGGATGGAAAACCCCGTCGCCGGGCCGGGGGAGGTGGTTCTGCGGGTGATCCACTGCGCGGTCTGCCGCACCGACGCCAAGATGTGGCGCATGGGCCATCGGGATCTGGTTCTGCCTCGAATCCCCGGCCATGAACTGGTCGGGGAGGGGGCGGACGGCGTCCGGTACGCGGTCTGGCCGGGAATCGCCTGCGGCGCGTGCCCGGCCTGCCGGAATGGGGCGGAAAATCTGTGCCCGGAGATGCGGATCGTCGGATTTCATCGGGACGGCGGCTTCGCCGAACGGGTGGCGGTTCCCCGTTCCAGTCTGTTGACCGTTCCGTCGGAAATCCCCGGAACCGCGGCTTGTCTGGCCGAACCCCTGGCCTGCGCGATCAACGGGCTGGATCGGGCCGCCGTCCGACCCGGGGACCGGGTGTTCATCCTGGGCGCGGGGCCTTTGGGGATGCTGATTGGTCTGGCGGCGCGGTTTCGGGGCGCGGAACCGGTCATCCGGGAAATCCGCCCGGAACGGCTGGCGGAAACCCGGGAATTCCGGGAACGGGTCGGGATTCCGGAGGCCGACGGCGAGGCGGCCGGCTTCGACGCGGCCCTCAACGCCGCGCCGGATGGATCGACCGTCGGCGATGCCTTGGCCCGATTGCGACCCGGCGGCCGATTTTGCCTGTTCAGCGGGCTCGCGGGCGGTTCGCCGCCGTCTCTGGCCGATTTCAACCGGATTCACTACCGACAATTGACCGTGACCGGGGCCTATGGCTGCACCCGGGACGGCATGAGAAAAGCCTTGCAAATTCTGGCCGAGTGTCCTAATGAGGCGGCGCTTCTGGTCGAGGCGGAGATCGGGCTGGCGGATGTCGCCGATCTGTTGCCGACCATTTTGGAGGGGCGAGGGCTTCGCCGGGCGATCCGGCCGGGCTGACCGGCCCCTTTCCTTTTTTTCGCCCGGCGGAACCCCGGAGGGATCGGATGGCATCGGAATCTCAACTGCGCGACTTCGGACGGCAAATCTGCGCCGTGGCGGCCGGAAAAACGCTGTCCCGGGAGGAAGCCCGGGAGGCCTATCGCCAGATTATCCAAAACGAGCAGCCCGAACTGCAACAGGGGGCCTTTCTCATGGCCCACATCGCCCGGGGACCCACCGCGGAAGAGCTGGGCGGCGCCTGGGACGCGCTGGACCGGTACGACACGGCCAAGATCGACGCCGGCGACGTGGCCGGCCCGGTCTGCGACATCGTGGGCACCGGCTCCGATCCCGTCAAAACCGTGAATTGCTCCACCCCCGCCTCCCTCATCGCCGCCGCCTGCGGCCTGCCGGTGGCCAAAAAGGGCGCCCGGCTGGTGACCGGCGTTTCCGGCGCGTCCGACGTGCTGGAAATTCTCGGGCTCGACCTGAACGCCCCGCTGGAACGGGCCGAAGCCTGCCTCAAAACCCACGGCATCTGCTATCTGCCGGGCGAGGCGTTCCTCCGATCCGGCTGGGCCCGGCTGATTCGATCCATGCGGTTTACCTCCGTCTTCAACATCATCGGGCCGCTGACCCGGCCGTGCGCCGACACCCGGGTGCTGGTGGCGGGCGGCTATTCCCCGGACATCTGCGATCGGCTCGTCGATGTGCTGCGGGAGATCGGCGCCCCCGCCGCCGCGGCCCCATTTGGTCGGGTGACCGGTCTGCCGTTGGAAGAGGGAATGGACGAATTCTCCCCCTGCGGTCCCACCCGGGTGACCGAGCTGCGGGACGGCCGGATCGAAACCTACGAGGTGACCCCGGAGGACTTCGGCCTTCGCCCCCTCGCCCTGGACCGGGTCGCCAGCAGCCGCACCGCCCACGAAAACGCCCGTCGGGTGGAATCGACCCTGCGCGGTCGCCACGACACCCCGGAGGCCGATTTTTTCTGCATGAACGCGGGGGCGCTGTTGCGGCTGGCCGGCCGAGCGGAAACCTACGCCGCCGGGACCGACATGGCCCGGGAGGCGTTGGCCCGGGGATTGGCATGGGAAAAATTCCGGGGGCTGCTGGATTTCCAGGGCGCCTGAGGTGTTCGGCACCTTCGTCAACGCCTTGGCCATCGTGGCGGGGAGCCTTCTTGGCCTACTGCTGCGGGGCGGCATTCCCCGGGCCTACGCCGACACCGTCATGCAGGGGGTGGGGCTGGCGGTGCTCCTGATCGGTTTCAAGGGCGCCATGGCCTCGGAAGCCCCGTTGCTGGTGATCGGCTGCATCGCCGCCGGCGGCCTGCTGGGCGAGGCCATGGGCATCGAGGACCGGCTGGAGCGACTGGGCGACTGGATGGAGCGTCGCTTCGCCCGGGGCGACGACGGCATTTCCCGGGGTTTCGTGGCCGCCAGCCTGCTGTTTTGCGTCGGATCCATGGCCATCGTCGGCTCTCTGGAAAGCGGGCTGACCGGCAACCACCAGACGCTGTTCGCCAAGTCGGTGCTGGACGGCGTCAGCTCGGTGATCTTCGCCTCCACCATGGGGGTGGGCGTACTGTTTTCCGCCGGATCGGTTTTGGTCTACCAGGGCGCCGTCACCCTGGGCGCGGCGCTGATCAAGCCGCTGCTCTCCCCGCCGGTGGTGGCCCAAATGTCCGCCGTGGGCGGTCTGCTGATCGCGGCGCTGGGATTCAACATTCTGGAGTTCGGAAAAATCAAGGTGGGCAATCTGCTGCCCGCCGTCTTCCTTCCGGTGCTCTGGTTCGCGCTGCGGGGGCTGTGGCGTTGAATTCCGCCGCGGAGATGGGCGCCGAAGGAAATTTTTGGACCGAGTTTCGCCGAAATGCGTTTTCGTCGGCGGGAAACTCTGGTATTGTCTTCAAACGGTTGGCTCGAAATGAGGGGGCCTCTCCCCCACCGGCCGATCCCGGATTTCGGGGGGCAAAGGGATGGTCTGGAAGATCGACGATTTCGCCGCGCCCATTGCCGAGAAGACCGCGGAACCCGGATTTCCAATGGGAGATCGACCATGAGACGAATGTTCCCGCTGTTGCTGGTTTTGCTGCTGGCTGGATGCACGTCTTTTTCCACCGAATCGGTGAAGGAGCTTCCGGATTTCGACCGGGTCTATTACGTGATTTTCGAGGAGAAGCCCCGGCTGAAGAACGACGACATCTTCATGAAAACCCTTCGGATCGGCAAAGTGATCGGACTGAAGCCCGCCGGCGAGGGCATGTACGTGGCCAAAATCTCCATCGACGCCAAGTACAAGGACCTGATGCGGGACAACGTGGCCTTCATCATCGACGACGGCCAATTGCAATACGAAACCGTCGGCGACGAAAGCGGGCCGCTGGGGGAGGGGGCCAAGCTTCTGGGATTTTCGGGACGCGCCCGGTTCACCCTCTTTAAAACCCGGGATCGATTTCGCGGAATGTCGCGTTCGATCATGGACAAGGCGGAGGAACTCTACGACCGTTCCCTGGAATAAGGTTTCGGGGGAAGCCGAACGGGAACCGGGGGAAGGATTGCGTCGGGGGGAGAAATGTTCGATTTGCCGGGGGGATGGATTCGGTACGGGGCCATCGCGGCGGGGATCGTGGGGGCGGTTTTGCTGCTGTTCCGCATGTTGCGCGCCAGCGATCCGTTGCCGCCGCGAGACCCCAACTGCATCTGGCACACCACCGTTTCCCGGCTGGACCGCGTTTACGATGGCGACACTTTTTTCGCCCAGGTGCGCGGCCACGAGCCCATCGATAAACAGCCGGTGGGCATCCGCATCCGCGGCGTCGATACCCCCGAAATCAAAAGCGCCAAGCCGTCCGTCAAGAAACGGGCGGAAAAGGCCCGGGGTTTCGTGGAGGCGGAGCTGAAAAAGGCCCGCCGAATTCATCTGTACAACGTGAACATGGACGACAAATACGGCCGCATGCTGGCCACGGTCTTCTGCGACCGCAAGGATCTGGCCAAAACGTTGGTGGAAAAGCGGATGGCCAAGCGCTACGCCGGCGGCCGGAAAAAAGTATGGAAAAAATAGAACGGAAGCGGGGAACATGACTCCATTTGAACTGCTGGGCGCCATCGACCGGGAACTCGACGGACGGGTCCCCCGGCTTTCCGCCGCCATCAACAAGGCGTTGATGTATCACGGCGAGGGCCGGATCATCACCGATCCCTCCGGCAATCCCGATCCCGGCATGACCATCGAGGAAAAAGAGACCGTTCGCGCAGAGGTGGAAGGTACCCATCGCCTGATGCTCGCGCTGGTGGAGGTGACCCGCTTGCTGGAGATGAACTCCCGCTGGCGCTTGATCGTCGATACCAAATCGCCCGGAAAAGACGGGCGGGCGGAGTTGCGCTACAGCCTGATCCGGGACGCCGGCCTGGCGGAATAGTCGGATCGTTTTGACACCCGAATGAATTCGAAGCGAAAACGAAAACGTAAGCGCCCGCCCCAGCCGTCTCGGGAAGTCGGGCATTCCCGATCGGGTCCGCCGACCGAAATTGGCCATTTGCATCCCCGGCCCTTCGAGGTTTCCGAATCCGCGGTTTCCGGCCATTCGTTTCAGCAAGCCTTCAATTCTGGAATCCCATCCCCGGCGAGGCCCTCTCTTCGATTTTTCGACGGCGTTCGACGTCCCGTTCTCGAGGCCCTCTCCGTTGTCCCCGGCCGCGAACGGAGGCCGCCGAAATCCCGCCTCCGTTTCGCTCTCTTTTTTCTCGTTCTCGCCCTAATCCCGAATGTCGCTTTCGGCGTCCCGGCGTCCCCGGCTTATGCCGCCGAGAGCGTGCCGCCGGCCGGAATCGGCCCGCCGCAGACGGAAACCGTGGAAACCTTGCGGCGGCGCATTGCCTCCGCCGTGGAAACCGAGCGGGAAAATCTGGGCGCGATCCGGGAACGGGCGGCGGAAATGACCGCCGAAGCGGATCGGATTCGAACGCGACTGGACGATTTCGACATCCAGATGACCAGCCATCGCAACCTGTTTCTCATGGAGGACACCCCCCTTCCCCGGCTGGAGCGGGCCTGGTCGGAGCATGTGGCGGCGCGGAAATCGGTGGAGGAGTTTATTTCGACCGCGGAAGCGAATCTGGCCTGGATCCAAGAGCAGGTTCGGGACTTTCGCGGCCGATCCGAGCTTTACGCCTCCGACCTGGAAGATCGGCCGGACGGGGAGGCGGTCGAGGGGATTCGGGAATCCGTTGGGAACGTCCAGGAACTGCTCGACGAAAAGGTGGCTTTGCTGGAGACGGTTCGCGCGCGATACGGCGAGCGGCTCGTGCCCCGGCTGCGAGAGTTCGGCGCACGGCTTTCCGGCCTTTCGGAACGCCTTGAAATCCGGCTGAAGGAACGGAAAACCCGGCTGCTGTTTGAGCGGGGAGACTCCGGGGCCGGCTTCGCGCGGGAAGTTCAGACCCTCATGGAACCCCGAGCCCTTCTGCTTCGGGCGCGCAAGGTGCTGGAGCGGGAGGTGGAGGGGCTGACGCGGCGGCTGAAAACCGTCGGCCATTTTTTTCTTTTCGCCTTTTTGATGCTGTTCGCGTTCGCGGAATACGCCGCTCTGCGAATTCGGAAAGCCTGCCTGCGAACGGAGGCGGCTCGCGATCTGGCCCGGCGATGGCCTTCGGCCCGGCTGGCCCTGCGGATGTTCGCCGAAGGGCTTCCGCTCATGGCCGCGACGCTCTATCTTTATCTCTACGCCCAGATCCGGGATTTGTGGTTGTCCACGGAAATCTTTCGGATCGCCTTTGTCGTCCTTGGGGTATGTCTGATCGCCCGATGGTTTTCGGCCTTCCTGAAATTGCGGGAGGAGATGGCGCCGGAAGGAAGCTTCGCCCGGTTCGGCGGAACGTTCCGGAGGCTCTTGTTCATCTTTCGGATCATTGTCCCGACGCTGGTTCTGCTCGTCTGGCTGATGGGCCGGAGCATGGCCCTTCAGACCGCCGCGCGACTGGTGTTCGACCTGATCCTCCTGGGCTGGATCGCCCGGTTCTGGAAAAATTTTCAGACCGGGCCGGACGGCGAGGGGACGCCGGCGTCCCAATGGCCGCTGCGCGTCCGGATTCTCAAGGGATTCAGCTATTTCATTCCGGCGTTCGGCATCGTCCTCATCCTGCTGGGTTTTTTTTCCCTTTCCCTCTATTGGTCCACTTCCTGGCTGCTGACCTTTCCCCTGCTGCTGTGGGGCGGGGTGCTGTTTCAGCTTCTTCGGGAGTGGCGACGGCGGTTCAATGCGGAAAACGCCCGTCTTCCCGCGGCGGACGAAACCCGGTCCCTGCGTCTGCTCCAATGGCTGCTGCTTCAGATTTCCTGGCTGATCTGGGCCGCGTTCGGCATTCCTCTTCTGGTTTTCGCCTGGTACGTGGACAAACGCGCCTTTTTCGAGCGGGCTTTCGCCCTGCTGCGCGCACCCCTGCCGGTGGAAGGGCTTCGGATCAGCTTTGTCGGCATCTTTTCGGCGATTCTGGTGGTTCTGCTGACCCATGTCGCCGTGCGGGTGGGCCAACCGCTGGTGCGGGACCGGTTTCTGGCCGACAGCGGGATGAACCGCGGCGCCCGCACCTCCATCACGCTGATCGCCGTGTACGGTTTCTGGGCCTTGGGCATTCTGGTGGCGCTCAACGTCCTGGGGGTTCAAAGCGGCCATCTGGCGGTGGTCTTCGGCGCCCTGGGTCTCGGTCTCGGGTTCGGGCTGCAAAATATCTTTAACAATTTCATCAGCGGTATTATATTGCTGTTCGAACGGCCCATTCAGGTGGGCGACGTGGTGGAGATCAACGGAACCTGGGCCGAGGTGAAAAACATCAACGTCCGGGCCACCCAGGTGCAGACCTACGACAACGCCTCCCTGCTGATCCCCAATTCCGAGTTCGTCAGCAGCACCGTGATCAACTGGAGCTTCAAGGATCTGCGAATCCGCCGGAACATTTACGTGGGCGTCGCCTACGGCGGCGACGTCGAATTGACCCGGGACACGTTGCTGGAAATCGCCGGCGAGGCCGAATACGTGCTCAAGTATCCGAAACCGCTGGTCTATTTCAGCGATTTCGGCGACAGCGCGCTGATCTTTCGGCTTCGGTTCTGGACCGACGTGGACAACTGCCTTGCCGCGGAAACCAACATCCGCTTCGCCATCGACCGTCTGTTTCGGGAACGGGGCGTTGAAATCGCCCTTCCCCAGCGGGATATTCACGTTCGAACCTTGCCCGGCGCTTCCTTTTCGCCGATCCCGACGCCCAACCCGGCCCCGGAGGCGGATCCCGACTCCGGAGCTTTCGAGGAAATTTCGGCCCTCGCGGCCGACCAACCCGCCGGCGCGCGGAGCGGAACCCGTTCCGATCCTTCGCCCGCGGACGATTCCGGAGACGATTCGCCGCCTGGTCCCTGATGGAACCTGAACCGATCGATCCCGACCCCCCATCTATCGGGGCGGCGCGCCCGCCGCCTCGGCCCGCATCCCGACGCCCCTCCGGGGCGCCCCGTTGTCGCGCCCGCGATTTCCGGCAACTGCGTTTTTGAAAAAAATAATAATATCAGATTGATAAAGGTTCCGTCCGCCGGCGTTCATTTCGGCGGCGGGATCGTGGACGTCCCGGAATTTTGTTGAAAATCCGGAGGCGGCCCCCATCCGGGAGGTCCCGAGAGATCTCCCCGCGCCCAAGGAGACGCAAATCCGATGTTGATTTTGATTTCCGTTGTGGTTCTCACCATTTTGATTTCCTCCCAGTGCTCCCTTTGCGAGGCGGTGTTGTACTCCACCCGCATGGGCGCCCTGGAGGCCGAAAAGACCGGCGGCCGGCGTCGGGCCAAGGCCATGAAGCTGATCCACATGAAACGGGAGATATCCATTCCGCTTTCGGCCATTCTGATTCTGAACACCGTCGCCAACACCGCCGGCGCGACCCTGGCCGGCATGTACGCCGCCAAGGCGCTGGGGGACGGACTGGTGCCCGCCTTTTCCGTGGTTTTCACGCTGGCCATTCTGTTCTTCGCGGAAATCATCCCCAAAACCTTGGGCGCGATTCACTGGCGGCGGCTCTGGCCGGCGGTGGTCTGGCCCCTGACCCTGATGAAGTGGCTGCTGTATCCCTTCATCCTCGTCACCCAGCAGTTCGCCGGCATTCTGGTCCGGCCGGGGGAGGCGACCTCGGCGGTGACCGAGGAGGACATCCTCGGCACCATCCGGCTCGGCGCCAAGGGGGGCGAAATTTCCCAGTGGGAAAGCCTCATGCTCCACAACATCATCCATTTGGAATCCAAGGAGGTTCGGGAAATCATGACGCCCCGGACGGTCATGTTCTCCCTGGACGAGGAGATGACGGTGGAGGACGCCTCGAAACTGGCCGCCGAAAAGGGATTCACCCGGATTCCGGTCTACCGGGGGGATCGGGAGAACATCGTGGGCTACGCCATGATTCACGACCTCAATTCGGCCAAAACCCTCAGCCGGCCCCAGACGCGCCTCGGCGCGCTGACCAAGCCCATCCTGTTCGTGCGGGAAACGGAAAACTGCCGGGTGTTGATGACCCACTTCCTGAAAAAGCGGCGGCACATCGCGGTGATCGGGGACGAATACGGCGGGGTGGCCGGGCTGGTGACGCTGGAGGATTTGATCGAGACGGTGCTGGGCACCGAGATCGTGGACGAGAACGACTCGGTGGTGGATCTGCAGAAGATGGCGCGGAACCGAATGCAGGAGCGGTTTTACGTGTCGCGGGAAAAAGAGGGCGAATCCGATCCGTCGATGGAGGGCGAAGAAGTGGAATCCCGTTCGTCCCGCGCGGCGGGGCGGACGGAGTCGGATATTCCCGATTGGGAAGATTTGGAGGCGGAAACCCCCGCTCCGCCGCCGGGTCGGCCGAGGCCGGACGCGCCCATGGCGGCGGGTTCCGCAGCCGAAGCGGAAAGCCGGCGCAAAGGGTGACCGGCCGATTTTTTTAAGCCGGGTCCCGGTTTTCGGCGCTTCGTTCTTCGCGGGCCGCTTCCCGGGGATCGATGTTCCCGGTCATGAGCGGCGACAGCAGGTAGACGAACATGTACAAAAAGGAGAAGTGGCCCAAATAGGGCGTGAACGCGAAGACCGTCAGCATGAGAAGGCTGGCCCGGCCGAACCAGGGCTTTCGGCTCATGAACCGCCCCATGTGGAGGTACCGGATCGGGTAGACGTTCATCATCACCGATGCCAAAAGCAGCACGCCCAGGGAAAAGATTCCCCAGAATCGCATCCACTCCGAGCCCGCGGCCAGGGCCTGATCGAACATGATGAGCGGCGCGGTGACCATCAGCGCCGCCGCCGGGGTGGGGAGGCCCTTGAAAAAGCCCGGAATCGGGCTCTGGTCCAGCGTGAAATAGACCAGCCGGGCCACGCCCGCCAGCCCGTAGAACAGCGCCAGCGGCGTCACCGCCAGTTTGGACAGAAACGGGTCCGAAACCTCGGCGAAGGTGATGACGTAAATCCAGGCCGGCACGATGCAGAAGGTCACGGCGTCGGCCAGGTCGTCCAGAATGCTGCCCACGTTGATCCGCCGGGGGGCTTCCCGGGCGTCCGGCGGGGGTTCGGTCAGCCCGAGCTTTCGGGCCACCGCGCCGTCGAGCTTGTCGAACATGGCCCCGCCGATGATCAGCAGAAAGGCCTCCCGAATTCGTCCCTGGTAGGCGAAAAAGACCGCCAAAAGTCCCATCATGGCGTTCATCACCGTCAGGGCGTTGGGGAAAAACGAGAGGATCCGCCGCCGCAGCGTTTCATCGTCCAGGCAGAGTTCATCCAGACAGTTGGTGCCGTATTTTCGGCAGTACTGGGCGATGGAGCCGAAGGTGATGATGAAGAAGAGAATCTCGATGAAAAACAGCAGCCGGATGGGCAGGTGGCCCAGCCAGGAAATCCAGTCGTACAACCGGGAGGGAGGCCCAAGCGGCGCTTCCGGGATGTAGAAGGCGTAGGCATAGAGCAACGCGCCGACCGGCGCGGCCACCACGGTGCGCAGCCTCGTGTATTCGGTGGGTTCCGGTTCCTGCCCCTGCCGAATGGCGAAGCCGCGCATGAAGCCGGCGAAATTGTCCCGCAACAGCACCGCGATGCTCATCAGCATGACGAAAATGGCGTGAAGCAGCTCGATCCGGGACGGATGGGGCGAAATCACCGCCAGTTTCCACATCATGCCCACCGCCACCAACGGGAAGATGATGGAATAAACGGCTTTGTCCATGATTCGATCGGCGAGCTGGGCCAGGGTGGGGTGGGGCTGAAATCGGGCCGCGAACCAGCCGTCGGCCAGGTCGAAGGCCATGGAAACGAACAGCAGGGTCACGCCCACGGTGTAGAGGGCGGGGCCGCGGTTCCACATGACGCCGATCGCGCAGAGCATGCCCCCGAAGGCCAAAAACGGCCGGCTGTAGACCAGCAGGGCGGTGGCCTTCTTGGAGATGATCGTTTGGGGTAGCATGGAGGCTTTCCGTTGGGGGTTTCCGTGGCCCGAAGCGATCCGCGGAGCGGAAAAAGTAGGAAATTTTGATCGCGGTGTCAAGGCGGCCGCCCGGCTTTCGCCGGACGGCCGCGCCGGGAGAGACGAAAAATGTCAGGGCGCGAAAATTTCGTCGAAGAACATTCGCATGTGCGCCCAGGAACGGCGATCCGCGTCGGCGTCGTAGGCGACCCCGTCGATTCCGGCCTCGCCCGCGTCGGGGTTGGTGAAGGCGTGGACCGCGCCGCCGTAGGAGATCATCTGCCAGTCCGCCTCGCGCTCGTGCAGCGTCTTTTGCAGCGCGTCGATGGTCTCCGGCTTGATGAAGAAATCCGCCGCTCCGTGGAGAATGAGCAGCTTGGTCCGGATGGCGTCGTCCTCTTTGGGAATCGTCAGGCCGCCGTGGAAGGGAACCACCCCGGCGATGTCCGCGCCGCCGTAGGCCAGTTCCAGAACGGTGGTGCCGCCGAAGCAGTAGCCGATGGCGGCGACGCGGTCGGGATCGACCCGTTCATGCTTTCGCAGAATGCCCAGCGCCAGGTTGGATCGCTCTCGAATCAGCGGCCCGCCCTTGACCTCGCCGGACCATTCTCCGGCCTGTTTCGGATCGGTGGTGGTGGCGCCGTCGCCGTACATGTCGGCCGCGAAGGCCACAAAGCCCAGTTTCGCCAATTGCCTTGCCCGGCTCTTGGCGTAGTCGTTCAAGCCCCACCATTCGTGAATCACCAACACCCCGGGCCGTTTTCCGGTTAGGCCGTCGTCGTAGGCCAAGTAGCCCTTGAGCGTGGTGTCGCCGTGTTTATGGGATACGGTCTCGGTGTGAATTTCGCCGAAAGCGGCGGGGGATGCGGATAGGGTCAGCAATAGTCCAAGCAAGACGGATGGAATTGTTTTCATGGGAACCTCCCGTTTGGGGGAATGTTTCGCCGCCGACGCGCCCGAACGCGGCGCGGAAAAACCGATCGGGATGTCAAGGTCGCGTCATTGGTTGAGAAGGGGGCCTCGCCGGCGCGTCCTTTTGGGCGGAGAAAAGGGGCATGCCCTACATCCGCAGCGCCGGCAGCCAGTCGTCGGACCCTTCCAGCCGAACCGCCACATCGGTGAACCAGACCCGGAAATCATTCTCGCCGCGGTGATCCAGGGAAAGCAGGATGGGGCCGGCCTTGGCATGGTCTTCCCATGTGGTCGCCCGGGTCGGTCGGGCCGCGCCGCCCTTGCGATAAACCCATTCCTGGATTCGATGCTTCGGCCCGTAAAACAGGTCGTAGGCGTCGCCGGGGGTGTAGCCCTTTTCGCCGGGAAATTGGACGGTGACCCGGTCGGCCCGTCCTTGGGAAAGCGGCAGGGGCTGGTTTTCGGCCGAGGTGACGGTCACGTTGGGGGTCCACTCCACGTGGAAGGGAAACAGCAGCCAGAAATTGTCGTTGACGAACCAGGCGTCGATCTTTTGGTCCACGCCGGCGGCTTCCCGGTTTTCCCGAAGGTAGGCGACCGGCTCCGCGTCCTCCCCGGCGGGAGTGAAGATGACCCGGTTCGATTTGGGCGCCCAGACCCAGCTTCGGGAGACGGTCTTGTCCGGCAGTTTCACGTTGAAGGTGTACCGGATGGCGTCGATCCGTTCGAATTCCGGCAGGCCGTAGGCCCGGGCGATTCGGGCGGCCTCCGGGTTGCCGTGGTATTTTGGCGGCGTGGCGCAGCCGAACAGGATGAGCGCCGCGAGCGGCAGCAGGAAGGTGGTTCGCCGGGATCCTCGCATGAAACCTCCTCTGGACGGAATGAAAAGAAATCGTCGGCAAACGAATTGTTTCGAAGATAAACCAGCGGTGGAAAATCGCAAGGTTTGGAGGGTTTTGGTGAAATGTCCAAGCGTTCGGAAGAAAAAATCTTGACGAAATCCGGCGTCCACGAGGCCGAATTTCGCTTTTACGAGGAATTGAACGATTTCCTTCCGGAAATGCGCCGGAAGCGCCCTTTCGTCCACCGCTTCAACGGGCGGCCGACGGTCAAGGACGCGGTGGAGGCGCTTGGCGCGCCCCATGCCGAGGTGGATTTGATCCTGATCAACGGAACGTCGGTGGGATGGGACGAAAAGTTGACGCCGGGCGACCGGGTGTCCGTTTATCCGATGTTCGAGAGTCTGGACATCTCGCCGGTGAATCGCCTGCGGCCCGAACCCTTGCGACGGCCGGCCTTCGTGCTGGACGTGCATCTGGGAAAGCTGGCCCGCCGGATGCGGCTGCTGGGGCTCGACTGCCGCTGGGAAAACGATCTGGACGACCCCGAGATCGTGGAAATTTCGCTGGAGGAGGGTCGGATCATTCTGACCCGGGACATTGGACTTCTCCGGCGGGGGAGGGTGACCCATGGCTACTGGGTTCGCGCCACTGATCCGGATGAACAACTTCCCGAAGTCCTCGCCCGGTTTGATCTCCGCGGCGCTCTTGCCCCCTTTGCCCGTTGCGTGGCCTGCAACGGGTGGCTGCGTTTGGCGGAAAAGGCCGATGTGTGGGAGCTGCTGCCCCCGAAAACCCGACGGTATTACGATGAATTTTACCAATGCGCGGAGTGCGGAAAGATTTTTTGGAAGGGGGCGCATTGGGAAGGGTTGCGGAAGATGGTCCAAACGTCGGGGCGTGAGAAATGACAAGCCAAACGGCGTGTTTATCCTCCTCCGACTCGCCGCTTGGATCGCAACGCAAGCGATGCGCCTTCCAAGCTTCCATGTCTTCGCCGGTCTCCGCGAACGCGCAGATGGCGAATTCAGGATTCATCCCGACTCAAACACGCTTTTTCCCTTGCCCTCGGTCCCGCAATACAGGCATCGTCCGTGGGTTCGACTCATCACCCGGCCGCATTGGGGGCAGGTTTCGCCCTGTTTTTGTTTTTGCTCGGAAACGCGGGCCTTGAGGTCGGCGTCGGCGAGGTCGTGGTGTTCCTGGATGAAGGACCAGAGGGCCTGACAGATCCCTCGCAGTCGATCCACCTCTTCC
Organism: uncultured Desulfobacterales bacterium; assembly: GCA_964346545.1. Classification (GTDB taxonomy): domain Bacteria; phylum Desulfobacterota; class Desulfobacteria; order Desulfobacterales; family Desulfococcaceae; genus CAYFVR01. The sequence continues at coordinate 16,673 of CAYFVR010000045.1, forward strand.
CGGAGCTTTTCGGCCTGCTGTTCCTCGCCGTAGGATTCCAGAAGTTTCAGGTGAGACGTCAGGTCGTCTCCCATCAACCGATCGCTTCCTTTTCGTCGTTTTCGGCCGCGTCCAAATATGCTCACGGGGTTCCCCCAAACGGATCAAATCCCTCCGCCGCCAGATTCCGGAGGGAAGAAAACAGAGGCGACGGCGGGGCGTTCCAAGAAAACCAGCCCCATTCCCCACAGCGATGAGGCTCTCGAACTTCCGGCTCTCCCCCGGTCCATTCCGCCACCATGTAAATTGTCACATAATGGAAGCCGCCGTCGGTGAAATAATCGTTGGTAAACGGTCCCCGGCGCGGATTTTCGATCCGGAGGCCGGTTTCTTCCCGCACCTCCCGTTCCGCGCAGGCTTCCGGCGTCTCGCCAAATTCGAGGTGGCCGCCGGGCAACGCCCAGGTGCCCGCGCCGTGGGTGTTGCGCCGTCGTCCCAACAGGATTTTCCCGTTCCGGCGGACGATCACCCCGACGCCCACCCGGGGACGCCGGTTCCGTCCGCGATCCCGCTCCGCGAAATAACGCCGCATCATTTCGGCGTGGAGGTCGAAGGCCATTTCCGGCGGGACCCGATCCCAGACGCGACGATCGGTGGTTTCCTCCGTCCACCGGTAGGGCGGCAGCTCTTCCGATCGCCGGGGGCGGGCCAGGCCGAACACCAGCGCGAAGCCGTCCGAAGTGCAGCGGACCCGGAATTCGGTCAGTTCCTCCGGTTGGACGGAAACCCCGGCTTCTTCCCAAACTTCTCGGGCGGCCGCCGTTTGCCAGGATTCCCCCCAATCGATAAACCCGCCCGGGAGGGCCCATTTTCCGCGGGCCGGGAGAATGCCGCGCCGGATCAGCAACAAACCGCCGTCCACGGGGACCAGGGCCACCGCCACCGGCAGGGGATTGCGATAGTTCAGTTCGCCGCAGCCGAGGCAGGGACGTGGCCAAGGCGCGTCCGGGGCGAATCGGGTTCCGCAGTAAATGCAATGACGATATCGGGACGACATGGATTCCTCTTGGGGCGCGAGATTCGGGCGAACGGCGAACGGAAGGAGATGGTTTCGGGCCCGGCGCCGCCCGTTCC
>CAYFVR010000045.1:17885-21888 GCA_964346545.1 uncultured Desulfobacterales bacterium
CCTTGGGCGTTCTCGGCGGGAAATGCCGGCCTTTTCGTCGGCCGGCGTCAAGGCCCCGGTTTTTCCTCGGCCTCCACGTTCCGCTGCATATGGTCCAAGTAGGCGTCCAGCTCGGCGGCGCTGGCGAAAATGGGTTGAGAAGGCAGGGCGTTGATGATGTCGAAGACCTTCCGCACCGGGGGCTGAAGGTGCATCAGCGTCAGCCGCCCCCCGGTTTTTTGGGCGGCCTTTCGGGCCTTCAGGATGGTGCTGACGCCGATGCTGCTGACGTAGTCCACGAATTCCATGTCCAGCACCAGCAGCCGGGGGCGGGATTCCAGAATGGCGGCCAGCCGTTCGTCCAGCATCTGGTAGGTATGGGTGTCCAGGGCGCCGACCGGCGACACCACCATCACGCCGGGCTGTTTCTCGTGGGCGGAAATGCGAAGCGGCATGGATTCTCCTTCCGATGGTTGGAGGGGGCGGGCGATTTCTCGACAATGCTTCACCATGGTAAACACGTTTCGGCCATCTTCAAAGCCGTAATTCACCCGGTCCATGATCCGGCGGACCAGGAACACCCCCAGGCCGCCGATCGCCCGCTCCTCGAAGGGGCGGCTCAGGTCGGGCTCCGGCGCTTCGGTCAGCGGGTTGAAGGGACGTCCGTCGTCCCGAATCTCGATTCGCAGCGACTTTCCCTCCAGCCGGAAGGCGACCTCCACCCGGCCCGGACGATTTTCCGCGTAGCCGTATCGACAGATGTTGGAGATCACTTCCTCCAGGGCCAGGCGGACGTCTCCCGTCGTTTCCGGTCCCAGGCCGATGGCCCGGGAAAGCGGCGCAAGGGTGGCGAAAAGCCGGCGGAGTTCCGCGACGTCGTTGGAAAGAATGAAGGAAAGATTCATGGGATCGGGGTTCCGCCATGGCGCGGGAGGCGCCGGAGCTACTGCATGGTGACGTCCCGCCGGGCCGACACGATGGTGACGGTGAACCCCGCGATGACGTCGAGGAAAGACATGAGGGTCAAAATCAGAAAGGCGGCCTGTCCCACCTGGGGAAACACGAGAAACTCGACCAGAAAAATGACGAAGACCACCATGGACAGCACGTGGTCCAGGATCGATAGCTGGGTGGGCCGGGTGGCCTTGAAAATTTCCGCGTACAGGCTGACGATTCCCAACATGATGAACAGGTCGGACACGGTCACCCGAAGAACCGCGCCGGAAACCAGGCTCGTTCTCAGCCAGACCGTGTCCAGGGCGGATTGTTCGTTTCCGGTGGAAAAGGCCAGAAAATTGTAAAACACGAGCAGGAAGGCGAGGATCGGGATGTGGCGGACAATCTTCATGGGGCCGGCTCGGATGGGGGTGGGGTTCCGCGAAGAGACGTTTTGGCCGGAAGGCTATCAGCTTTCCCGCGGAATGTAAAGGAAGGCGGCCGGCGGGACGGGCGAATTCGGCGGGGCTTGCCCGGCTTTTGGGTTCGAACGGGAGGCGCGCCCGAGGTCGAACGGCCCGGTTGACCTGCGGAGGAAAACGGGGTAAATGGGATTTTCTTCGCCGGGCCGCTTCCGTCCTTCGCGGCGCATGGATGGAACGCATCCGCCCGGCGCGTTTCGACCGGTCGGGCGGCGTCCGATCGCGGAAAGGAGACGTGTCCCATCTTTCGAAATCATGTGAATCGCCTCCGCGGCTTCCTGGCGGATCGGACTTGTTTTCGCGGATCGACGATGCTTTTGGCTTTCGCGCTGGTTTCGGCGACCGGGGTTCGCGCGGAAGAATTGTCCTCGGCGGCGCCGTTTTCCCCCGGCGAGCGCTTGGAGTTCGAGCTTCGCTGGGAGTTCGTTCCGGCCGGCCGGGCCACCCTTGCGGTGATGCCGCCCACCGAAATCGACGGAAAGCCGGTGCGCCATTTCGTGATGACCGCCCGGACCAACCGTTTTCTGGACACGTTTTACAAGGTTCGCGACCGGATCGAGAGCTTCGTCGATCCGGGGATGAACCATTCGCTTTTTTACAAAAAGCGGCAGCGGGAGGGCAAAACCCGGCGGGACGTCGAAGTGCGGTTCGACTGGGAGGCCGGAACGGCCCATTACGCCAATTTCGGCAAGCCCCGGGACCCCTTGCCTTTGAAGCCCGGGACCTTCGATCCCCTTTCCGCCTTTTACTTCGCGCGGACGCTTCCGTTGAAGCCGGACATGGTGGTGGAACGGCCGGTCACCGACGGCAAAAAGAACGTGATCGGCCGACTGGCCGTGGCGACCCGGGAGACCATCACCGTGAAGGGAAAGCGATACGACACCTACCGGCTGGCCCCGGATTTGAAGCACGTGGGCGGCGTATTCGAAAAAACCGAGGACGCGGGAATGGACGTGTGGGTGACGGCCGACGCCCGTCGCATTCCGGTTCGCATTCAGAGTTCGGTGGTGGTGGGCGACTTTGTCGCCGAACTGATTTCCGCGGAAGAGGCGACCGAACCATGATGCGGCAGGAAACCGTCGGGGTGCTCTGGAACACCCATGAATGTTCGGGCTACTACCGGATGGGGTTGGGCGGGCCGGCGGCCTGCGCGGAGGCGGAACCGGGCCAGTTCGTCATGGTTCGGCTTCCCGAGGGAACCGGGCCGTTGCTTCGTCGCCCCTTTTCCATCCACCGGCTCATCCGCTCCGCCGGAAGCGTGGAGGGCGTCGAATTGCTCTACAAGGTGGTGGGGGCCGGCACCCGGCTGTTGTCCCGAATGGAGCGCGGCGACCGGCTGGACGTCGTGGGGCCGCTGGGCAGAGGGTTCACCGTGCCCGACGGCATGGAAAGCGCCTTTCTGGTCGCGGGCGGCATCGGCGTGGCCCCCATGTTTTTCCTGGGCGCGACCCTGCAATTGCGGGGCGTCCCGCCTTCGGCCTGCTCGGTTTTCATCGGCGGCGGATCTCGGGACGATCTGTTGTGCGTCAACGATTTCTTCACCGCCGGAATGCATACCCTGCAACTGGCCACCGAGGACGGCAGCGCCGGGGAGCGGGATCGGGTGACCGGCCCCTTGGCGCGGGCGGTCCAGGCCCGGCGGCCGGATCGGATCTACGCCTGCGGCCCGCTGCCCATGCTCAAGGCCGTGGCCGAAATCGCCCGGGCGGCCGACGCGCCCTGCGAAATTTCCGTGGAATCCATGATGGCCTGCGGCATCGGGGCCTGTCTCGGCTGCGCGGTTCGGGATCGGGGCCGGCCCGACCGATATCTCCATGCCTGCAAGGACGGCCCGGTCTTCGACGCCCGGGTGATCGACTTGGAAGGTGGGGGGATTTAATTTCGCGGCCGGGAATCCGGCACGGGGCGCGACCCGGGGTTTTTCCGTGTTTCCAAAGCGGTTTTCCGGCGCGTCGCCCGTCGAAGTCCAACGTTTTCGCGGATTAAATTTCCCAGTTTTGTTCCGGTTTTTCATTGACTTGCCCCCGGGCCTGTGGTAAACGACATCACCCTGAGAAATGGACGGGTTCCGTTCCGGACATGAAGAACGAAGATCTTCGATATCTGCGGGAATTGGCCTATTACGCCAGCATCGGGCTGTCCATTTCCCTTTCCATCTTCATCGGCCTGGGTCTGGGGGTCTATCTGGACGGGAAGTTCGGAAGCCGCCCCTGGCTCACCCTGATCGGACTCGGACTCGGAATCGCGGCCGGCTACCGCAACATCGGGCTGGCCATTCGGAAAAGCCGAAAGTTCTGACGGAGAAGGGATATTTTGACCATTCAACAGCGGCTGCTCACTTTCGTGACCATCTCCAACTGGGTCCTGCTGGCCGTTGCCGGAGTTTTCGGATATCTGCTGGCCCCGCCGGACGTCACCCGGGGCGTCATCTGCGGCGGCCTGATCGTCACCGTCAATTTCCATCTGCTGTACCGGACGCTCAAACGGGCGCTCCGTCCCCGCCATCTGATCAGCCACAACGTCATTCTCGCCAAGTATTACGTCCGCTTCATCATCAGCGGCCTGGTCATATACGTCCTCATCTCCCGGCATTGGGTTCATCCGCT
>CAYFVR010000046.1:0-21820 GCA_964346545.1 uncultured Desulfobacterales bacterium
TGGAAGGCTACACCGGCCGCGCCCTCCTGGGCGAATACGCGCTGGAATTCGACGAGTCCTACCTGCTGTGCGGGTTTATGCTGGATTTTTATTAGATTCGGTGGGGCCGCCGGAAAGGGCGCCGAGCGGGAGGAAAGGGGCTTTGAGCCCGAGCCATTTTCAAGCACTTGCCATGTACATATAAAATATGCATACTTGAACCAATGAGCCTTGCGTGGGATCCCGACAAAGCGCTCCAAAATTTCCGAAAGCACGGCATTCGGTTTTCGGACGTGGAACCCGTATTTTACGATCCCTTGACGGTGATCCTCGAAGAACAGCGCGCCCAAAATGAACCCCGATTTATCCTGGTGGGTTCCGACGCCCCGGGGAGAGTGATTGTTGTGGTCCACACTTGGCGACGGGATGCCATTCGAATCATCTCCGCCCGAAAAGCGACCCGGACGGAAAGGAAAATTTATGAAAAAAGAATATGATTTTTCCAAAGGAAAACGGGGCGCCGTCCTCCCGACGAAAGGCAAGACCCGAATCACAATTTATCTGGATACGGATGTATTGGAAGCCTTTCGGGAGCGAGCGGATCGGGCCGGGTATGGCTATCAGACCATGATCAACGAAGTGCTTCGGAAGCATATCGCCTCCGAGGAGACCCCCCTCAACGAATCCATTCTTCGTCAAGTGGTGCGGGAAGAACTGGAGCGAGCCGGAATCCCTTGAGGAGAACCTCAAGAGTCCGGCGTCGACTTCCAAAGCGGTCTCCACATCCGCCGGGGAGACGACGGCTCGAAGGCGTCTGCGCCGCGGCGCTTCTGATGGGCGGCGGACTGGCGGCCCTGCAAAGCGCCTCCATCGCCACGGGTTTGCCGTTCACCATCGTCTTGCTGATCATGTGCTACAGCCTGTATCGCGGCCTGGGGGAAGAACATTTCCACGCCACGATCATCGAAAAGATGGAGCCCGAGGTCCAGAAACTGAACATCCCGATGGAAAAGAAAAAAGCGGTCGCGAAAGACGCGCCCTAGGCGCAATACCGTTCATTTTGGCGAAAATTTGTAGGGGCGAATTGCATTCGCCCTCGGACAATCCGGCACATTCGTCCTTTGGAAATCCCAAAGTGAACGGCATTGGCCCTAAACGCGGCCCGACTCGGGACCCGGGGGGACGGTTCGCCGGGAAACCGGCGCGTCTATCGGACGCCGGCCTCCCCGGGTTCCGGCTCCGCCCGACTTCCGGCGGCGGGCGCGGACGGGGAACGCCGCGTGAAGACCATTCCGCCCACCAAGGCGGTGAACGGCGCCACCATCACCAGACCGAAGGAGCCCACCAGGGTCTTCAACACCTCCGCCGCCACGTAAATCAGGTTGAACAGATTGGCCAGGGGCACGCCCTGGGCCATGAAGGCCATGAGCAGCGTGACGTAGGAACCGGAGTAGGCCAAAAGCAGCGTCGTCGTCATGGTGCCCACCACGGCCCGGCCCACGACGATGCCCGAACCGATGGCCTCGACCATGGAAATGTCCGGCTTCTTGGCCACCACCTCGTCCATGCTCGCGGCCACGTCCATGGCCAGATCCATCACCGCGCCGGATGCCGCCAGGAAGACCGCCGCGACGAAAATCCGGCTCAAATCCAAATGGCCGAAGCCCGAATACAACAGCGTTTCCGCGAAGGGCAGCACCGCCCCGTGAACGTGGAGCGCCCCGGTGAAATGGATCGCCAGCAGACAGCTCGTCAGCACGCCCAGAAACGCGCCCAGGAAAGCCACCAGTCCCTTGCGGGTCGGTCCCGCCACCAGAAAAATGATGGCCGCGCTCATGGCGGCCACGACGCCCAGGGAAAGCCAGACCGGGTCGGCCCCCTTGAGGACCATCGGCACCAGCACCTTCCAGATGGCCAGCGCGGAGAACAGGAAGGACAACAGCGCCTTGAGACCCGTCCACCCTCCGAACACCACCAGCAACAGGGCGAACAGCGCCAGCAGAAACAGCTGGGTCCCCAAGCGGTAATGGGACTGGGGATTCACATAGCGGAGGGTCCCGTCGGGATTCAGGGAGATCACCACCAGGGCGATGTCGCCTTCCTGGAAAATCGTGTCCCGGTCCATCTGGCCCAGCAGCGGATTGAATCCCTCCAGGATTTTCCCCTGGAACGATCCGTCCAGGATTTCCAGGGAAACGACTTGCTCGCCCTGCTTCACCATCCCGAATTGCTGGATGTTGGCGTCGTCGGTTTCCACCACCCGGCCCCGGCAACGGACGGCGTTTTTCTCCACCCGATCCTCGAAACCGGTGGGAAGGAACAACAAAACGGCGGAAACGGCCGCGAATACGGCGGCCAGCAGCAGGTCCCGTTTGTGGACGGCAACGGCGGCGGTTATCGGGATCATCGCGTTTCTCCCCAAAGCAAAAAGCCCCCTCCGGCCGAAAACCCGCCGGAGGGGGAGAATATTTCAAAAGAACGCGAACCGAAGGAGATTACTTGGCCGCGACGCTCACGACATCCGCGGTTTCCGCGTAGTGAATCTGGGCCGGAACCCCCATCGCCGCCATGATCTTCAAGGCCACGTCGGTATTGTCGTAATAGCCGTTGAAGCTCTCGGCGCCCACACCCATGGCCGAGGTGGCCACCGGTACGCCGGTGTGCTTGTAGGAGGTCCAGGCCAGGCCCGCCTTTTGGTTCAGGATGTGGGTCAACTTGACCGTCAGCGGCTCGTATCCGCCGTACAGGAGGTACGTCTCGGCGTCGCCGGCCTTCTCCTTCTCGCCGCCCATGGTGCGGTTGTAGGCGTCCCGAATCTGGGCCTTTTCGTGGACCGCCAGCACCATCCGATCCGCTTCGGGATCGCCCTCGAACTTCAGGCCGAAATGTTCGGTGATTTGTTTTTTCATTGCTTCGTAGTCGCCGGAGAAGTTTTTCACCACTTCGTCGGTGAATTTCTGAAAGGAAACCTTCTGCGCGCCCAGCACTTCGAAATGAGAGGCGTACTTGGTTCCGGCGAAGCCCAGGGTCAACCCGCCGCACTCGTGATCGCCCGTGACCACGATCAGGGTTTCTTCGGGATGTTTTTCGTAGAATTTGACGGCCTTTCGCACCGCCTCGTCAAAGGCCAGGGTGTTGCGGATGGAGGCGGCCCCGTCGTTGGCGTGGCAGGCCCAGTCGATCTTGCCGCCCTCCACCATCATGAAAAAGCCGTCGGGATTGTCGAGCAGTTCGATGCCCTTGGCGGTAAACTCGGCCAAGGTGACGTCTTCCGGCCGCTGGTCCATGGTATAGGGGAGGGCCCCGGCGTCCTGGAGCCAGGCGTTCCATGCCAGAATTTTGCCGTCTCCGGCTTTCAGGGCCATGAACTCGCTTTTGTCTTCCACGATCCGGTAGCCGTTTTTCCGGATGGCCTCCAGGGCGTCCCCCTTGGGCTCGGTTCCTTTCCGCTCGCCCTTGGGATCGCGCAGACCGCCGCCGCCGAAATAGTCGAAGCCGCTGACGGCCAGGGCATGGGCGATGTCGTGGTACATGCTGCGTTTGGGCACATTGGCGTAGAAGGCCGCCGGCGTGGCGTGGTCGATGGACACGCTGGAGACGATGCCCACCTTCATGCCCTTTTCCCGGGCCATCCGGGCGATGCTTTTCACCGGACGTCCTTCGGGATCCAGTCCGATCATGCCGATATTGGTTTTCGTTCCGGCGCAGAGAGCCGTGGACGCCGCCGCGGAACCGGTGATGAACCGGTCGGCGGCGTGGGTGGTGGTGATGCCCTGGACCGGAAAGGTATCCAGGGTCAGCCGTTTTCCGGAAAAGGCTTCGGCGGCGGTTTTCTGGGGCAGGCCCATGCCGTCGCCGATGAAGAAGAAAATGTACTTGGCGGAATCGCCATGGTAAACATTGGCCTTCTTTTGGGCGGCGTTGGCCGGGGCAAGCCCCAACGGCAGGAACAACGCCGCGGCGAGAGAGATCATCCAAACCGACGAGGAACGAAACACCCGAATCATTTCTTTCTCCTTTCGGAAACATGTTTGGGATTCCCACTGCGGGATACCGTTCCCTTACCGGCGGATTATTAGAGAATGATTAAAATTCCGGAATTTTTTGCGCGGAAGTCAGAGCCGCCTTTCCGGCGTGGTCCGCCCCAAAATCAGCCCGCCGGCCAGAAAAAGGACGAGAACGCTCAGAATGCCGTATCGCTCCCGCCCCGTGAGCAGGGTAAACAGGCCGACGAAGAAGGGGCCGACGATGGCGGAAAATTTTCCCACGATATTGTAAAATCCGAAGAACTCCGAAGATTTGTTTTTGGGAACGATCTTCCCAAGGTAGGAGCGGGAAAGCGCCTGGATTCCCCCCTGGGACGACGCCACCAGCATGGCCAAGAGCCAGAACAGCGCCGTCCGCCGGCCGGGGTCCGGAACGGACGGCAAGGCGACGGCAAGTCCCACCACGATCACGTAGACGCCGATTCCCACGAAAATCATCCGCCGCCCCGTCCAGATCGCCGCAAGCCGACCGTACAGCAACGCGCAGGGAAACGCGACGATCTGGATGGCCAGCAAAACCACCAGCAACGTGTTTTGTTCAATGCCCACGCTCAAGGCGATGGGCGTGGCCATGCGGATGACGGTGTTGACGCCTTCGATGTAGAAAAAATAGGCCGCCAGAAAAATGAAAATGTTCCGGTGTTGCTTGATGTCCCGAAGGGTCGCGGCAATCCGGCCGAAGCTGTCCCGAATCGGAGTGGCGGAAGGCGGAACGGAATAGTGTTGCCGCACGTTTTTGAGCATGGGGATGGTAAAAACCAGCCACCAGAGCCCCGCGATCACGAAGCTGATTCGGGTGGCCGCTTCGGTGGAGGGAATGCCCAGCCGTTCGCGTCCCAAAATGATTCCCAACCCCGCCACGAAGGGAATGGTGGAGCCGATGTAGCCCCATCCGAATCCGGCGGAAGAAATCCGGTCCATCCGCTCCCTGGAGGTGACATCCACCAGAAAGGCGTCGTAAAACAGGTTGCCGCCCGCGAACCCGACCACGGAGACCACGTAGATGGAGATGGCCAGCAGCCATTGGCCTTCTCCGACCAGGGCCAGCGCCAGGGTGCTGGTCACGCCAACGGCCCAGAATCCGGCGAAGAATCGCTTTTTCAGGCCGGGGTAGTCGGCCACCGTTCCCAATACCGGCGCGAGGACCGCCGCCAGACCGCTGGCCAGGCTGTTGGCGAAGGCCCAGGAGGCCAGATACACCGACTCCGTGGTGATGGCCTTGTAAAACATGGGAAAAATGGCCACGGTAATCATCAGAGAATAGGCCGAATTGGCCCAATCGTACAGAATCCAGCTTTTTTCGACGCGGGTGGTTTCGAGCATCAACGGCATGGGGGGCTCCCGGGTTGAGGGATTCGGGCCGGATGGACACGGGGAACATACGGATTATTTTGCGCCGAGCAAAGGCGGGACGGGAGGACGCCGAAGATCCCGGCGGGAAAGGAGCGGACGGTGCCGTCTGGAAACAAGGAAAGATGCTGCTGGGTGTGCCGCCATCAGGATTTGGAGGGGGAAACCTTTCTGGGGCGCTGCATGTGGTTTCCGCGCCACGGCAAGGGACCGCCCAAGGATATCCCGCCGGAGGTGGTGGACAAAGGGTGCAAATTTTTTGATCCGCACCCGGAGCTGGGACCGCCGGGGGGCGGTCGAAAGTAAGTCGATTTGCAGCGAATATTCCTGCCAACCCAGGAGGGCCGGGTCTTATTCCTCGCCCGATACCGGCCATGTTCCGCTTTGACGAGTGCAACTCGTCGCTCCCGGCTTTCCAGGGTACGAGCGATCTTTCCAATCGGCGAAAAAATTAGGTGGCGGCGAAGGGAAACCACTCAAGGCGAACTCAATCCCTCCAAATCCCACGGAGAATCCCGGAGCATCCACTCCGGCGTCATCACCGGCCGGCGGTCTTCCGGAATGGCCAGTTCCGGGCCGGCCGGCTCCGCGATCAGCAGCAGGGGCACGGCGGAAGGGAGCTGTTTTCGAACGATATCGAATCCGCGCAACTCCCGGTCCCGGTTTTCCTCGGTCAGCGTTTGGGTCACCTGAACGGCCAAAGGCGGCAATCCCCGGGAAAAGGCCAGAAAATCGCATTCTCCGCCGTTTTTGGCGAAAAAAATTTCGTCCGCATGGCGCCGCAGGTGGGAATAAACCAAATTTTCCAGCAGCTTTCCCCGGTCCTGGAAAAAGGCGTAATGCGAAATGGAGGCAAAGCCGTTATCGTGAAGATAGATTTTCCGGTTGCTCATTTCCCGCCGGACCACCGACGGATCGTATTTCTCCACGCTCGCCAGCATGTAAATGGAAAAAACCTGATCGGCCAAGGCGTACAAATGGTCCTTTCCAATGGCGAAGCCCCGGGATTTCAGGTCGTTGAACAGCCGGTTGATGGAAAATTCCCGCGTAAACGCCGCGATCATCCGTTTCAACAGGTACTTGAGCACGGACACGTCCCGAATATCATACCGCTCCACCAGATCGCGGTAAATCATCACATGGAAATACTCTTGCAGAATTTGCGCCTTGAGGGAATCCTCCACGACGGTCAGCTCGGGAAATCCGCCCCAGGTGGCATAATCCCGGAAGGCGGCCGCGAACCGGGCGGCGCCCCGGGTGGAGTGGCGTTGGTCCGGTTCCATTTCCCGGAAATCGAGATATTCCCGGAAGGAAAGCGGAAAAATTTCAAACGAAAGGCTTCGCCCGCGCAGGGCGGTGGCGATTTCGGTGGAGAGGAAACGGGCGTTGGAACCGGTCAGGAATATCCGGCGGGCGTGGGTGTCGTACACGCGGCGGACAAATTTTTCCCAGTTGGGAAGCTCTTGAATTTCATCGAAAAAAAGATAGCATCTCGACAAATCCGCGTCCGGGTAAAGGGACAAATATGCCTGGAAAATCCGGTCGTAGTCCCCCGATAAATCCAACCGTTCATCTTCGAAATTCAAATAGATGATCCGGCTCCGAGGAACCCCCCGGGCTTCCAGGTCGCCCATGAGCTGAAACAGAAAGCAGGTCTTTCCCGCCCGGCGGGGCCCCACAAGGGTGATGATTTTGTCGATGTCCAGGGGAACCTGTTTTCGGCGGCGTCGCAGGGCGGGATATGGACGTTCGTGAAAATCGGCGATGATGCGGGACAGAATATTTTCCATATTTTCCTTCCTCCAAGGAAACTATGGGCCTCTTTTTTCCTTCGTTCAAGGAAAATTTTGAGCTGGATTTTCCTTGAACGAAGGAAAATTTGTGGAAGCGCGGCCCAAGCCCCGACAATTCAACCTCGGTCGGAAGGCACGAAAAACCTACAATTTCGATCGATTGAATCGCGAAACCCTGCCGATCCCGTCACCCCCGACCTCCATGCGCCGCCGTCGATTCCCAATCCCGCGGTGCGGCCAGCCGGTATTCCCGCTTCTCCCCCGTTGGCGGGCCGGAAAAGGGACGACGCGGCGGTGGGGTCTTTGGCGAAAAAGACGTGTCGGAAGACGAACGGCGAACCGCTCACTCCGCCGCCTCCGTTTCCGGGGCGGAGGTTGCCTCTCGACCGGCCGGAATCGACGGCGGTTGAAATGCCGCGACGTGCCGGCGCACGTATTCGTACATCACGATGGATGCCGCGACGCTCACGTTGAGGCTTTGCACTCGGCCGAACTGGGGGATCATCACCGATTGGATGTCGGGATAATCGGCCTTGTCGAAGCTGACGCCGAACTCCTCGTGGCCGAAGATGAAGGCGCTTTTTTTGGGCAGGGACAGCGCGGGCAGGGCCGCCGATTCCGCCGGTTCCGCCACGAAAAGCGTGTAGCCCCGGGCGGAAAGATCGGCGTGGCAGGCGGCGAAGGCGTCGTGCCACCGGGCGGGCACCCACTTGAAGGAGCCCATCCCGGGGCTGGGATCGAAGAAATTGATCCCGATCAGGTGGACTTCCGCGGCGCCGAAGGCGTCGGCGCTGCGGAAGATCTTGCCCACGTTGTAGGTCGGCTTCAAGCCGTCCAGCACCAGGGCGAACTCGTGGGGCCCCGGCGTGGCGCGCAGGTTGATCCGCCGTTCCTTTTCGTACCGCCGCTGGACGTGGCGGCGCTCCTCCTTGAGAATTTTTCGGTTGTTTCGAAAAGCCACCGGGCATCCCTTCCAAAAAGTATCGAAAACCCACCGGGAAATACAGCCATACCCGTATGGCCGCCGGAAGGGGAAGATGATACAAGGCGATGCGGGCAAAAATCAAGAGCAACGGAAACGGGCGGGCGACGCGGCGCGCGGAAAACCCCGCCTACCCCATCATGGCGACCTCCCGCAACAGAAAAATGGCGTCCGGCAGCCCGATCCGGCCGTCCCCGGTGACTTCGCAGTCGGGGGCGAGTCCGCACACCGAACCGCCGGCCAGCAGTTGCAGCGCCACCACGACGTCGCCGAGCCCCACTCCGCCGTCGCCGTCCAGGTCCCCGGCCGTCCTATTTTCCCGGGGCAGGGCCCGGCCGGAAACCGCCAAAGAATCCGCTCCGGTGGCCCGGGCGACGAGTTCCACCGCCCCCGCTCCCGCCGGGGCCAGGTCCATCGGGGCGGACCAGTTTCCGCTTCCGTCCGCGACGGTTTCGCCCACCAACAGGTTGTTGGCGAACAGACGAACCACGCTTTCGGCCGCCGCGGAACCGGAAACCCGGACACAGCCGCAGGGACCGAATCGGGCGGCGAAACCGGCGGGCGGCGAGGAAATCCGGGGCCGGGCCGCCTCGTTTGAAAATTCGCTGGCGCGGCCGGCGGCGTCCACGGAAACCACCGCGAAATAGACGGGCGCCGCGTCGGAGAGGCCGACGACCGTGTACCGAGTGTCGGCGCGGAGAAGAACGTCGCCTCTATCACGACTCGATTGGGCATATCGACCGGATTCCGATCCCCAATAAACGATATGGCCCGCCACCCGGGAATCGTTGGGCGGATCCCATTCCAGAACCACATCCGCCGCCGTCGCGGGACGGGAAAAGGTCAAAGCGAGCAGACTTATCAAGGAGACGAGCGCAACGGCGTCATATTTCATGGGGATCCTCCGAAAACATTTTTGCGATGGGGAAAACGGGCCGGAACGGGGCGGGGTTGCTTTCGCCGCTGGGGCGCGAATCCGCGCTTCGGATTTCGCGCCGCCAATCCCGGAAGGCGCCGACGGAAATGGCCAACGAATCGTCGAAAAGAACCATAGACCCGTTCGCCGAGAAATGAACGTGCGGATTCCCCAAGCGAGAATTTCTCATGGAGGGAGGGATTTTTATTTACAATTCCGGCGTTTTGGGAAAGGAAAGCGGAGGGGGTGCGCAGGTTTTCCGTCCGATATTATTGACAATCGGATTTGCCCGGTATAGTTTCAATCAACTCTAACCCATTCGGGTGGTGAATTATGCTTTTAAGAGAAATTCCGCTGTTCAAGGGACTCGACGACAACGTGCTGGAAGCGCTCGAACGGGTCAGCACGATCAAGACGTTCCCCAAGAACACCATTTTATTCAGCGAAGGCGACCAGTCCGATTCTTTCTACATCATTCGCAGCGGCAAGGTGAACGTCGGCATCAACGACGAAGAGGGGCGGGAGGTGATTCTTTCCATCCTCGGCCCGGGAGAATACTTCGGCGAAATCGCCTTGATGGACGGCGAACCCCGATCCGCCTACGTGATGACCAAGGAGCCGTCCCAGCTCATCATCATTTCCAAAACCGATTTCCACGAACTGCTGTCGTCCCATTCGGACATCATGACGAACCTGTTCCGGGGGCTGTTGAAGCGGTTCCGCGAGGCCAACAAAAAAATTGAAAGCCTGGCCCTGATGGACGTCTACGGCCGGGTGGCCCGACTGCTGACCCATCTGGCGGCGACCTCCGGAAAGAAGAGCGACGGCGAACCCGCCGACCTGTCCAGCGACGACCGGGTCACCATCAACGAACGGCTGACCCACCAGGAAATCGCCAACATGGTGGGCGCGTCCCGGGAAATGGTCAGCCGAGTGCTGAAGGATCTCGCCACCGAAGGCTATATTTCCGCGGAGAAAAAATACATCACCATCGAGAAAAAACTGCCGTATCAGTGGTAGGCGTCGATCCTTTTAGGCCGGTTCCGCCGACGGCGATCCCCCAGGCTCCCGCCGAATCATCACCGCGTCGCGGCCGTCGATCTCCTTCAGCATCACGTTGACGGTTTCGTTGCGACGCGTTTCCACGGTTTTACCCGCAAAGTCGGCCTGAATGGGCAGTTCCCGATGGCCGCGATCCACCAGAACGGCCAGCGCGATTCGGGCCGGACGGCCGAAATCGATCAGGGCGTCCATGCCCGCCCGAACGGTGCGGCCGGTGAACAACACGTCGTCCACCAAAACAATTTCGCAATCATCCACCGAAAACAAAACATTGGTCGCCTGCACCCGAGGGTGGCGGGCGACCTGCGTCCAATCGTCGCGGTAAAAGCTGATGTCGATTTCGCCGGTGGGGACGTTCACGCCCTCGGCGGCCAGAATTTTCTCGCGAAGCCGCCGCGCCAGATGGACCCCCCGAGTGTGAATGCCCACCAGGGCCAGACATTCCGCCCCGTTGTGAACCTCCAGGATGTTGTGCGTCATGCGGTTGAGAATCCGGTCCATCTCTTCGGCGTCGAGAATTTGATGGGAATCGTTCATTTCCCGCCTCTTCATCAGGGTGCGTAAAAAAAAAAGGATTACGCTACCCCACCCCTCCCGGGCTTTCAAGCTTTTTTGCCGTTTTTCGCCGACAAACGAGAATATCGCCGTCAAACCCCGCCGCGAATTCCCGCTTTTCCCTCCCCATTTTCCAAATTCGTCGCCCCGCGAGGAATCGCCTTGATTTCCGAAACCCGTTTTTTTATGATTCCCGAACGCCGCCGATCCTCCGGCGCCGGGAAGGTCATCCGGCCCGGGAGGGAATCGGGCGTTCCCGGCGGAACGCCAACGGCGATCCGAAGGCGCGAGGTTCCATCGGACGAATGGAAAAACGGGGGGAGCCATGGGCGGGAAACATTCGTGCGCCGGGGCGATTTTGGCGGGCGGCCGGGGAAGCCGATTTCACGGCCGCAACAAGGCCCTGCTGCGGGTCGGCGACGAAACCATCCTCGACCGAACCGAACGGCTGTTCCGCTCCTTTTTCGAGGAAATCATCCTGGTGACCAACGACCCCCTGGCCTATCTCGACCGGGACCTGGTGCTGGCCTCGGACGTTTACGATTACCGAAGCTCTCTCACCGGCATTCACGCCGGGCTGAGCGTGGCCGACGCGCCCCATCTGTTCGTCGCGGCCTGCGACGCCCCGTTTTTGAAGCCGGAGGTGGTGGCCGCGGTGCTGGATCATCTGGAACCGCGCTACGACGTGGTGATCCCGGCCACCCGCGCCGGCCTGGAGCCGTTGTGCGCCATCTATTCCCGCCGCTGCCTGAAGCGGATGGCCCGGCACGTCGAAGAGCGCAAAGTCAAAATCCAATGGGTGTTCGGGGACATGCAGGTCCGCAAGGTGCCGGAATCGGTCCTGGCGGGGCTCGACCCGGAGCTGGATTCCTTCATGAACGTCAACACCCCCGAAGACCTGGAAAAGGCCCGGCGTTTATGCGCCGAATCGGAACCTCGCCCGGAAGGCTGAGGCCGATCGCCCGCGCCGGGACGTTTTCGGCGCCTGAAACGCAGATCCGGGACATGCGCATCCTCCGGGCGCCCAAGGCGGGAATCCCGGCGAAGTGCGAGACCCGAGCAACCCGGCGCGTGAACCGGCCCCGGAGCCGGACATCCCGATGTTTCGAAATGAAAGGAATCTCCGATATGAGAACGATTTCCGAAATGATGGCGGCCATGAAGGCTCGCCCCGACTATCCCGGCGTCGGCATGATCTTGGCGCACAACGGCGTGGTGCGGGAGGCTTCCCGGGAAGGCCGACGAGTGACCGGCCTTCGGGTGGCGGTGGACCACGACCGCCTGACGACGATCCTGACGGAGCAGCGGGCCCGCCCGGGCATCGCCGACGTTCAGATCGAGATCAACGAAGGAAAAGATCTCTCCGTGGGCGAAGACGTGATGTTTCTGGTGGTGGCCGGCGACATTCGGGAAAACGTCATCGGCTGCCTCACCGACACCCTCAACCAGGTCAAGACCACGGTGACGAGCAAGACGCAGTTTTACGCCGAATAAGCAATGGCCCGGAAAGGCGAGGGGCCGGATGAAACGCATCGGCCCTTCCCTTTCCCGAGCCTTGAAATTCGGGACGCCTTTTCCTCCCCGACTTCACGAAAGAAAACGGTTTCATGACCGATTTTACCCACATTGACGCCCAGGGCCACGTCCGCATGGTGGACGTATCCGAAAAGGGGGACACCCGGCGAACCGCCAGGGCCGAAGGCCGAATTTCCATGACGGCCGAAACCTTCGCGGCGATCACCGCCGGCGACGTGAAAAAAGGCAACGTGATGGAAGCCGCCCGCATCGCCGGCGTCATGGCCGCCAAGCGAACCGCCGAACTGATTCCCATGTGCCATCCCCTCAACATCACCCATGCCGGGGTCGATTTTTTCCCGGAGCCGGAACGAAACGCCTTCCGCGTCGAGGCCACCGTGAGCATCGCCGGCCCCACCGGCGTGGAAATGGAGGCGCTCACCGCCGTATCCGTCGCCGCGCTCACCATCTACGACATGTGCAAGGCGCTGGACAAGGGAATGACCATTTCCGACATTCGGCTGCTGGAAAAATCCGGCGGCAAAAGCGGCCGTTACCAGCGAGCCGAGGACGCGCCGGATTCGTGAGGACCCCTTCTTCCCCATTTCGGCTTTCGTGGCTCCTCGCGCTCCTGGCCGTTTCCCTTCTCTGGGGCTGCGCGGAAAGCGAGCCGCCCGCCAAGGAGCGGCCGCCGGTGGAGCGGTTGTCCGCGGCGGATTATCCCCCGTTTTCGGACGACCTGAACCTGGAAGAACTGGCGCCGGCCATCCAATCCAGCCTCGCCTATCTGGAGCGGATTCCTCCGGATCGCCCCTTCGCCTTCGGCCCGGACGCCTATCCGGCCAATCACATCGCCCGGTCCCTTCGAACGTTTCTGACCTTTCTGGAGGAATCGCCGGACGCCGACGCCCTGAACCGGTTTATCCGGGAGCGATACCGGGTGTACCGCTCCATCGGCGGGCCGGAGACCGGTCAAATGCTGTTCACCGGCTACTACGAACCGCTGCTGGCGGGCAGCCGAATCCCGTCCGAAGATTACCCCCACCCGGTCTACGGCCGACCGGCCGATCTTTCCGTGGTGGACCTCGGCGCCTTTTCCTCCGAACTGGACGGAAAGAAAATCACCGGCCGCGTCTCCGGGAAGACCTTCGTCCCCTACCCCGACCGCCGCGCCATCGTCCATGAAAAGGCGGTGGAAGAAGTGGCGGAAACGCTGGTCTGGGCGAAAAACCGGCTGGACCTGTTTTTTCTGCAAATCCAGGGATCGGGCAAGGTGGCCCTGGCGGACGGCGGCGAAATGCGGCTGCGGTACGCCGCCCAGAACGGCCGGTCCTACGTCGGCATCGGCAAGCTGCTCATCGAGGAAGGCGCGATCCCCCGGGAGGAGATGTCCATGCAGCGGCTCAAAAGCTGGCTGCGGGAACATCCCGACGAGGTGGATCGGGTGCTCACCGCCAACCCCAGCTACGTTTTCTTCGCGGAAGCGGACGGCGGCCCCTACGGCGCGCTCGACGTGGCCCTGACGCCCGGACGCTCCCTGGCCGTGGACCGGCGGATCATGCCCATGGCCACGCTTTCCTTTATCCGGACCGAAAAGCCGCTGCCCGCCTCCGGCGATCCGGACGATCCCGGCGCGATCCGCCAATGGGTTCCCTTTTCCCGCTTCGTGTTGAACCAGGACACCGGAGGCGCCATTCGAGGGCCGGGCCGGGCCGACCTGTTCTGGGGCGCGGGGGCCTACGCCGAGCTGGCGGCGGGCCATCTGCAACATCCCGGCGAACTGTATTTTCTGGTGCTCGACCCGTCGGGGGCCGAGCCGCCGGAATTCCGATCCAACCAAGCGAATCATATGGAGTAAGGGGACCATGGGAAATCCGCAACCGGTGGAACGGTTGGGCAAGTTTCTGGATTACGTGCTGGGAAGACGTCCCGACGAATTCGGCCTGATTCCGGACCCGGAGGGCTACGTCAAGATCAAGGAATTGCTGAAGGCCGTCAACGAGGAGGAAGGCTGGGGCTGGGTGCGCCAGGCCGCCCTGAACGAGGTGGCCGTCACCCTGCCGGACCCGCCGGTGGAAATCGTCGGCGGCCGTATTCGCGCGGCGAACCGAAGCCATCTGCCCGCCCGGACGCCGGCCATGGACATGCCGACGATCCTATATACCTGCGTCCGTCGAAAGGCCCACCCGGTCGTGGTCAAACACGGCGTTTCTCCATTGGGGGGAGGAGACGCCGTGGTGCTGGCCGCCGACGAGGAAATGGCGGAACGGCTGGGCCGGCGCATCGACGACGCGCCGGTGAAGCTTGCGGTGAAGGCCGACCAGTGCATCAACGCCGGGCTGATCGTTCAACAATACGGCGAAGGGCTTTTTCTGGTGGACGAATTGCCGCCGCACTGTTTCACCGCCCCGCCCCTGCCCAAGGAGCGGGAAGACGCCAAAAAGGCGGACGCGCCCACCGCGCCGGCCAAACCCAAGACGCCCGGCAGCTTTTTCGTGGACATTGTGGACCCGGAAGAAAAGAAGCACATGAAGCGGGAGCAGCGGAAAAAGGACCGCATACGGGACAAGAACCGAAAGCAGCAACGGCGGCAAAAGCGGGGAGATTGGGAGTAGGGATTGAAAAAAATTCCCTCGATTCCGGTTTTTTATTTGACACCGAGGGAATCGCCTGATACAAGACGCATTTGTTCGTCGGGGTCACCGGCGACAGATTCGGGCCGTTAGCTCAATCAGGCAGAGCAACTGACTCTTAATCAGTAGGTTGAAGGTTCGATTCCTTCACGGCCCACCAGAAGAATCAACGCCTTCCGAGACTTGCCGCTCGGAAGGCGTTTTTTGTTTCTTGATCCGGAATGGAGAAATTTTCCGGTCGATTGGGAACCCCAGCCTTTCGAGGACTCGATACCCCAGCGGCAACCAAATCTTTCTCGATTTCTCCATGAAAAACCGATAGAATCCAAAACGAATCGTTTTTCGGCAAGAATCGTTCTCCAAACCAAGAAAACCGGGGGAAAACCATGGAAGCGATCGAATTCGAAGCGCGGATCGACGAACGCGGACATATCGTAATTCCGAGGGAATTCGAGCGAGTTTTCGGCAAAGAGGCGCGGTTGATCCTTCTTCTTCCGGAAGAATCGAAATCCGATCGCCCCAAACGTCAACCCGGGTCCGCCAAGGGAATCCTCAGAATTCTTTCGGAAGATGACGAACACTTGGAAGACTTCGAGGCGTACATGCCATGAGCCTCCTCCTGGATACCCAGGCATTGCTCTGGTTTCTTCTGGACGATACCCGATTGACCGAAACCGCGCACAAACAGATATCCGCACCGAATTCAGAGATTTTCGTCAGTCCAGCAAGCCTTTGGGAAATCGCCATCAAAATCAGCCTGGGCAAATACGCCCTGCCGATGCCCTTCGAAAAGTTTTGGGAGGAGCAGCTTCGGAAAAATGATTTCGACCTCCTGGACCTCATGGTTTCCCATGCCGCGAAAGTGGTCGTTTTGCCCTTTCATCACCGAGATCCCTTCGATCGACTGATCATCTCCCAAGCCCTGGTCGAAGGATTTCCCGTGGTCGGCAGCGACAAAACCTTCGACGCCTACGGCGTCCAACGATTTTGGACGTAACGCCTCTCCCGCCCCATCATTTCCCGCCTTGAATTTCGTTTCCAATTGAGGTAATTTTTCACAACCCCATGTGACGCCCGTTCTTTCCCCCCAAAAAACGGTATCGGGGCGCCCGGTCGCTTTTTTTGAACACCCGTTTTCCGGTTGGAAAACGGATAGCCAAGACGGATTCCGTTCGGCGCCTTGTTTCGAGTCAACCTCCGTTTCCGGCTTTCCGTCCCCTCCTCGTTTGTCGGGGACGATCCGGAACATCCCGGTGGACGCCATTTTCCCGCTGTCGCGTTCGCCTTTCGGCGAGGTTTTCCGATCCATCCCATTCTTCGGCCGACTTCCCGCGAACGAGTCGGCCGGCGGAGAAACCGCCATGCATCAACCTCCCCACCCGAAGCGATATGGCGAGTCTCGGGAATGCGCCCGAGAAATCGTCCGCCACGCGGCGCAAGGCAAAGGCCCCGAAGCCTCTCCGAGGGAAAACGAACAACGGTTTCGGAGCCTCTTTCAAAACCACGCGGCCGTCGCCCTGCTGATCGATCCGGAAAGCGGGTCCATTCTGGACGCCAATCCGGCGGCCGTCCGTTTCTACGGATGGTCCCGGGAAGAACTGCGGAGGATGGGGATTGGGGACATCAACCTCTTTTCTCCCGAGGCCGTTGAAGAGGAGATGGAAAAAGCCGCGTCCCGGGAGCGGGCGTATTTCCAATTGCGCCACCGGCTGGCCGACGGAAGCGAGCGGGACGTGGAGGTGTTCAGCGGCCAGGTCGAGACCGATGGAAAGCCGGTTTTGTACGCCATCGTCCACGACGTCACCGACCGGATGGAAACCGAGGCGGCCCTGGAAAAACGGCTGCTGGCGCTGACCTTGCCCCTTGACGATCCCCGGGGCGTTCGCTTCGAAGACCTGTTCAACCCCGAGGACATCCAGCGGCTCCAGGACGAGTTCTCCGCCGCCACCGGCGTGGCCTCCATCATCACCCATCCCGACGGCGCGCCCATCACCCGGCCCAGCAATTTCCGCCGCCTATGCGCGGAAATCATCCGCCCGACCGAAAAAGGCGGCCTCAACTGCCGGCGTTCCAACGCCTGCATCGGGCGTCCCAATCCGGATGGCCCCACCATCCAGCCCTGCCACAGCGCCGGGTTGTGGGACGCGGGGGCCGGAATCACGGTCGGGGGAAAGCACGTCGCCAACTGGCTTGTCGGGCAGGTGCGGAACGACGCCCAATCCGAGGAAAAAATCCGGACCTACGCCCGGGAAATCGGCGCGGACGAGAATGCCGCCGCGGAGGCGCTCCACGAGGTCCCCTCCATGTCTCGGGAGAAGTTCGAAAAGATCGCACGGGTGCTGTTCACCCTCGCCAATCAACTTTCGACCTCGGCCTACCAGAACGTCCAGCAGGCCCGCTTCATCACCGAACGAAAACGGGCCGATGCGGAGCGACGCCGCGTGGAGCGGGACTATCAGATCCTGTTTCGGGAAATGCTGGACGGCTTCGCCATGCACGAGATTATTCTGGACGAGCGAGGCCGTCCCGTCGACTACCGCTTTCTGGCCGTCAACCCGGCCTTCGAGCGGCTCACGGGCCTTTCGGCCGAAACCATCGTGGGCCGCACCGTTCTGGAGGCGCTGCCGCAGACCGAATCCCACTGGATCGAAGCCTACGGCCGGGTGGCGCTGACCGGAGAGCCGACGCTGTTCGACAACTATTCCGAGGCGCTGGACAAACATTTCGAGGTGACCGCCTTTCAGCCCGCGCCGGGACAGTTCGCCTGCATTTTCAGCGACGTCACCGACCGAAAGCGCTCGGAGATCGCGCTGGAACGGCTCAACGACGCGCTGGCGGCCAAAAACGCGGAGCTGGAGCAGGTGGTCTACGTGGCCTCCCACGATCTGCGCTCGCCGCTGGTCAACATCGACGGCTACGGCAAGGAATTGAGCCTCCTTTTGCAGGAGCTGGGCGAGGCGCTCGCCGACGCGCCGGACGGCGAGGCGGCTCTGGCGGCCGCGGCCCCGTTTCTGGACGAGGAGATCCCCGAGGCCCTGCGGTTCATCCGGACCAGCGCGTCGAAAATGGACACGCTGCTGACCGGTTTGCTGCGCCTTTCCCGCTCCGGACGCGCCGCCCTGAACGTCGGCGCCCTGGACATGAACGCCCTGATGACCCATGTGGTGGACGCCACCGAATACCGCATCCGGGAGACCGGCGCCGCGGTCACGGTGGACGACCTGCCGCCCTGCCGGGGAGACGCGGTCCAGCTCAACCAGGTCTTTTCCAACCTGCTGGACAACGCGCTGAAATATCGCGCGCCGAACCGGGACGCCCGGATTCGAATCTTCGGGGAGCTGGCGGGAAACCGGTCGGTCTATCGGGTGGAAGACAACGGGATCGGCATGGCGCCGGACCATCTGGAAAAAATTTTTGATATTTTCCACAGATTGAATCCCGATCTCGGAGAGGGCGAAGGGCTGGGGCTGACCATCGTCCGGCGGATTCTGGACCGGATGCAAGGAACCATCGAGGTTGATTCCACGCCGGGCGTCGGCAGCCGGTTTACGATCGATTTGCCGGCGGGGCGACCCGAAGATTTGCGGGAGGGAAAGGAGAGACAAGAATGCATTCGGACGTGGTGATTCTCGTGGCCGAGGACGACGAGGGACACGCCGGGCTGATCCGAAAAAATCTGTCCCGGGCCGGCTTCGTGAACCAGATGATGCACTTTCGGGACGGGCAGGAAATCCTGGATTTTCTTTTTTTTCAGGGGAACGGCCCCCACCGGGAACCGGGCGCGGCCTACGTGCTGCTGCTGGACATTCGAATGCCCAAAGTGGACGGCGTCCAGGTGCTGGAAAAGGTGAAGGCCGACCCGGAACTGCGGAAGCTGCCGGTGATCATGATCACCACCACCGACGATCCCCGGGAGGTGGACAAATGTCACGACCTGGGGTGCAGCAGCTACGTCACCAAGCCCATCGACTACGAAAAATTCGTGACCGCCATCCGCCAACTCGGGCTGTACCTGGCGGTGGTCCAGGTTCCCAAAATCCATTGACCGCGCACCAAACAATCCGCTTCCCGGCGTCTTTTCCCACGCGTAAAACCATTTCCGAAGGGAAAAAGGTTCCGGGCGGACGAAGGGAACGCGAAAATATCGCGTACCGCCAATAAATCCGGTTTCCCCCGCGAACCCGGGGAAAGGAATGCCATGAGGTCGCCAGCGGAAGAAACCGTCCCCGCCGAAATCGACGCGCCGATGGTTCGGCGGGTGCTGGTGGTGGAAGACGACGAAGGGCTGAACCGGCTGGCCCGGAAAACCTTGCGCCGGGCCGGCTTCCATGCCGACGGCGCGCTGACCGGCGGCGCGGCCATGGAGCGGCTGCTGACCGACGACGATCTGGCCCTGCTTTTGGATCAGCGGCTTCCGGACATGACGGGAACGGAACTGGTCCGGTCGCTGGCGGCGCGGGACCGGCGGCCGCCCTTCGTGGCCATGACGGGCCAGGGCGACGAAAAAACCGCCGTGGAGATGATGAAGCTGGGCGCCCGGGATTACCTGATCAAGGGCGCGGACCTGACCGATCTGCTGCCGGAGGTTTTTCGAAGGCTGTTCCGGGAGTGGGAAACCGAGCGACGGCTGGCCCGTGCCGAGCGGGAACTGCGGCAACGGGAGGAGCGCTACGCCCGCCTGTTCAACGGCGGCAGCGACGCGATTTTCGTCCATCTCATGGACGGAAACCGCCCGGGACGCTTCGTCGAGGTCAACGACGTGGCCTGCGCCCGTCTGGGATATGCCCGGGAGGAGCTGCTTCGCATGTCGCCGGCGGATATCGACGGCGGCGAATTGACCGATCCCAAGCGGGAGGCGTTGATCTCCCTGGCCGAAACCGGCCGCGCCGTCTTCGAAATGGTCCACGTCGCCAAGTCGGGCGAACGGATTCCCGTGGAAATTTCCTCCCGGAGCTTCGAGGACGGCGGACGCCCCTGCGTGTTGTCCATCGCCCGGGACATTTCCGAAAGAAAGCGGGCCGAGGTGGAAAAAGCCCGCTTGGAAACCCGGATTCACCAGGCCCAGCGGCTGGAGTCCATCGGCCGGCTGGCCGGGGGCGTGGCCCACGACCTGAACAATCTCCTTTCCCCCATCCTGGGGTACGGCGAAATGCTGCTGGAGGATGCCGATCCGAAGGAGGCGCGACGGGAGCCGTTGGAGCAAATCGTAAAGGCCGGCATCCGATCTCGAGATCTGGTGCGCCAGCTTTTGGCCTTCAGCCGCAAGCAGACGCTGGAATTCAAGCCGGTGAATCTCAACGCCCTGCTTCGGGATTTCCACATGCTGCTGCGTCGCACCATCCGGGAGGACATCGACCTCCGCCTTCATCTGGCGGAAACCCTGGCCCCCCTCATGGGCGACGTGGGTCAACTGGAACAGGTGGTGATGAACCTGGCGGTGAACGCCCAGGACGCCATGCCCGACGGCGGCGTCCTGACCATCCAAACGGCCGACGACGAACTTCGTCCCGGCGATGCCGCGCTCCAGGGCGACATGGCGCCGGGTCCCCGCGTTCTGCTTTCCGTGGCCGACACGGGCCAGGGAATCGACGAGGCCATTCGGGAGCATCTGTTTGAACCGTTTTTCACCACCAAGGAGATCCACAAGGGAACCGGCCTGGGGCTGGCCACGGTGTACGGCATCGTGAAGCAGCACGGCGGCGTCGTGCGGGGGGACAACCGGCCGGAGGGGGGCGCGATCTTCCAGGCGTGTCTGCCCGCCTGCCGGGAGGCGGTCGAAATGCCCTCGCCCGAGGCGCCGCCGGCCTCGGCCGAGGAGCGCCGGGGCTCGGAAACCATTTTGCTGGTGGAAGACAACGAACAGGTGCGGAGCCTCGCCCGCACCATCCTGAAGCGAAACGGCTACCGGGTGCTGGAGGCCGAAGACGGACCCCGCGCCCTCTCTCTTTTGGCGGAACACGACGGCTCCGTTCACCTGTTGCTGACCGACGTGGTGATGCCCGAAATGAACGGCAAGGAATTGTACCGGCGCGTCTTCCAACGGCGTCCGAACGTGCGGGCGCTGTTCATGTCCGGCTACGCCGACGACGTGATCGCCCATTGCGGAATAAAGAACGCCGATGTCCATTTCATTCAAAAACCGTTTTCGGTCCAGGCGCTCTCGGCCAAAGTGCGGGAGGTGCTCGGAGGTTTGCCATGTTCCGGCCCTTCTCCCTGACCCGGCGCGGCTGCGATGTTCCCGCGCCATGGCCGCCTCCCGCGGCCGGCGGCACGGTGAATTCGAACAAATCATGCGGGACCATCCGCTGGATTTCGTCCAGTTTGCCCGCAACGTCCGGTCCCGGGCGGCCGAGGAGCGGCTCCTGCCGCCGGCCCGGGACCGGGGCGGAACTCTTCGCCCTCGCCCCCGACCCCACCGCCATCGGAACCCTCGCCCTGCTTTTGCTTGCGGGCCACCGCCTTTTCTGGGCATTGTGGATCATCCCCCTGCTTTGGCTGCTCAACAGCGCATTGACGCTGTGGGCCATGGGGTCGGCGGAGGCATGGGCGCCGTTGGCGGCGAAAGTGGCGTTGGTTTTGGGCGGGGTTTGGCGGGGGACGATGAAACGCGAGGGAATTGCAAACTCCGAAAATGGAGAACTGCCATGAAAACTGCGGAATTATCGGAAGAAATCCAGGTCAATTCAGGCGGAAAAGTCGTGATTCCGCCAGATATCCTTGACGCCCTAAATTTGAAGGAGGGGGACCGCCTCGTTGTTCGAAGGGTTGGCGACGCCCTGCTCCTTGAACCCAGGTCCGCAATCGAAAAACGACTCCGGCGGCGATTTCGCCACATCCCAAGAAATGTCAGTCTGGCGGATGAGCTGGTTGCGGAACGGCGGGCGGAGGCGGCGAGAGAGGTCGAAGAATGACGGTTGTTTTGGATGCTTCGGCAGTCCAACTCGGACAACGGTGGGCAACATGCCGAAAAACACCGTGCGGAATTGTCT
>CAYFVR010000047.1:0-17502 GCA_964346545.1 uncultured Desulfobacterales bacterium
AACAACTCCTTCGTTCCGCTTCGGAATCCGCACCGCGAAGGTCGTTCCCATCCCCAACTCCGATTCCACGCCGATCCGTCCCCCGTGCTGGGAAACGATCTTCTGGGTCACAAAGAGCCCGATCCCGGTCCCCCGGCTGGCCTTGGAGGAAAAGAACAGTTCGAAGACCTTCTTCCGCGTCGCCTCGTCCATGCCCACCCCGTTGTCGGCGATCTCGAAGACGATCTCGCCGTCCTGGACGCCGGCACGGAACGTCACCGTGGGCGTGGCCCGGGATTTGTGCTCCGCGCAGGCGTCCATGGCGTTTTCCAGGATATTGACCAGGGCCACCCGGAGCTGTTCGCCGTCCAGGGCGCATTCGATTCCGGACAGCGCGTCGTCGATCTGCGTCTCCAGAGCGATGCCCTGCTGCTCCATTTTGGGCCGCAGGCTTTCGGCCAGGTCGGCGGCGAAATTCCCCGCGTTCACCGGCGCGAAGGTCAATTCCCGCTCCTTGGTATAGTAAAGAATGTCCAGCACCATGTTCTTGATCTTGCCGGACATCGCCTTGACCATCTGAAGCCCCTCGGTCACCCGCTCCTTGTCGTCCCGCGACACGCCGGAATCCAGCAGATAAACCCCGCCGTCCAGGCCGGTCAGCAACCCCTTGATCCCGTGGGAGATGGAGCCGACCATGAGCCCCAGGGAGGAGAGGTGGTCCTTGAGATCGAGAATCCGGCCGATGTCGGTGGACATGACCATGACCCGTTCCGTCGCGCCGTCGCTGCCGGCCAGCGGGCTGGTCCAGGCCATCACCTTCCGCTTTTGGCCCTCCCGGTCCCGGATTTCCAGCTCGGCCTGGCTGGACTTCCCGGTCTGGAAGGTTTTCGCCGCCGGACAGTCCTCGCAGGGGGCGTCGTCGTGCTTCAGCAGCCGATAGCAGGCGGTGTCTTCCCCGGCCTCGTCCAGAGCGAAATCCTCCCGGAAACACCGGTTGGCAGCCCGGATCGTCCAGCTCCGGTCCACCACGACGACGTAGCCGGGTATGCCCTCGAAAAAATCCCGGTACAGCTCGGCGGAAGAATCCCCGGCCTCTTCGTCCTCCCGGTGCGCCTCCAGGGAAACCAGCCGCTCGGTCTTGGTCTGGACCAGATGTTCCAGGGTTTCGGTATAATCCCGGAGTTTCCGGCGGATCAGGATATTGTTCCGGGACTTGCGCAGGGCGTTCTCCAGCTCGGTATCGTCGATGGGCTTGGTGATGAAATCGGCGGCCTCGTGTTTGAGACTGCGGATGGCCAGCTCCATGTCGCCGTGGCCGGTGATGACGATGACCTCGGTTTCCGGGTTCTCCCGCTTGATCTCCCGCAGCAGCCGAATGCCGTCCATGCCCGGCATTTTGATGTCGGTGACCACGATCTCCGGCGCGGTCTCGCGGAACAGCGCAAGGGCCTCCTCGCCGTTCTCGGCGGTGGAGACCGCGTAGCCCATCTCCGACAGAGAAATGCGCAGCACCTTCCGGATGCCCGGCTCGTCGTCCACCAGCAGAATGTTCTCGTTCATGGTTCCCCCCCGCCGGTTTGGGACGAAGGCCCGTCGTCGGCGTCCACGGCCTCGTCGTCGATTTCATATTTCTTCATCTTCCGCCACAGCGTGGTGCGGTCCATATGCAACGCCCGGGCGGTCAGCGTCTTGTTGCCCTCGCATTCTCGCAGGGTCCGGATGATCGCCGCCCGCTCGCCGGTTTCCGCTTCGG
Source organism: uncultured Desulfobacterales bacterium (assembly GCA_964346545.1). Taxonomy (GTDB): domain Bacteria; phylum Desulfobacterota; class Desulfobacteria; order Desulfobacterales; family Desulfococcaceae; genus CAYFVR01. Next base: position 1,733 of record CAYFVR010000047.1, read on the forward strand.
CCTCCGGGCTCTCCTCCCCGTTGCGCCGCAAGCGGGCCTGGGCCCGCTTGCGGATGGAGACCGGAAAATGGCGGGGTTCGATTTCGCCGCCCTGGCAGATGATCAGGCAGTGTTCCAGCATATTTCCCAGTTCCCGGACGTTGCCGGGATAATCGTAATTCAGCAGCAGCTCCATGGCCGCCGGGGAAACCCGAGGCGCGGGCAGATCGTTGTGCACCGCCACCCGCTTCAGGATGTGGGGAATCAGCAGCGGCAGGTCGCCCTTGCGCTCCCGCAAGGGCGGCAACTCCAAGTGCAGCACCTTGATCCGGTAGAACAAGTCCTCCCGGAATCGCTTTTCCCGCACCAATTTTTCCAGATTTTGGTTGGTGGCGGAGATGATCCGCACGTCCACATTGGTGGTGTGTTCGCTGCCCAGGGGATAGAATTCCTTGTCCTCCAGCACCCGCAACAGCTTGGCCTGAAGCGCCAGCGGCATGTCGCCGATTTCGTCCAGAAAGATGGACCCGCCTTCGGCCTGGGCGAACCGGCCGGACTTGTTCTTGTCCGCCCCGGTGAAGGCGCCCTTCACGTAGCCGAACAGCTCCGATTCCAGCAGATTGTCCGGCAAAGATGCGCAGTTGACTTTGACGAAGGGCCGTTTCGCCCGGGGGCTCACGTTGTGGATGATATGGGCCAGAAGGTCCTTGCCGGTGCCGGTGTCGCCGTTGATGAGCACGGTAGCGTTGTTGGCGGCCACCACCGGGATGATGTCGAAGAGCTGGCGCATGGCCGGGTCCTTGCCCACCATGTCGTGATAGGTGTAGCGATCCCGGAGCACCTGATCGAATTGCCGACGGAGGGAAAGGTCGGTGAAGGTGAGCAGACCGCCCACGAAGCGGCCGCTCTCGTTTTTCATTGACATGTACTGAAGGCCGGCCGGCAGCCCCTGGCCCGAGGCGGTCCGAACAATGGTCTCCAGGCGGCGGCGGAACCCCTCCTGGCGCCGGTTGTTCCGGACCTCCAGCAATTCGTTCACCAGATCGACGTCGAAGACCTGGCTCGCCGGCTTGCCCAGCAGGTCCGCCCGGGAGAAGCCGGTGATGGTTTCCGCCATCTTGTTGAAAAAGGAGATGTGGTGGCTCCGGTCCGCGGTGAGCACGCCCAGGTCCAGATTGTCCAGAATCACCTTGAGCTTCGTGTCCTCGAAGCGGATGCGCTGGATCAGGCTCCGGAAGGCGGTCTGGTCCTGGAAAATTTCGATGCAGCCGACGATCTCGCCCTTGGCGTCGTGGAGCGGGGCCTCGATCTTGGTCAGGGAGGAGCGACCCCGGTTTTCGTCGTACATCTCCACGGTGCGGACCACCGCCCGGCGCAATTCCTGCTTGGTATCCAGGTATTTGCAGACGCCGCCGCAGAGGTAGTCCTTGAAATGCAAGTAGCAGAACTTTCCCAGGAGATCGGCCTCGCGATGGCCGCTGAGCATTTCGGCGGACGCGTTCATGGCCGCGACGCGCCGGTCCGGCGTCAGGATCAGCACCCCCAGGCACAGAAAATCGAAAATCCGGCCCAGTTCGCCGTATCGGACGAATTGTTCCTCCATATCCCACCCGGACCTTGCCGCCCGTCTGGCGCCTGCGGAAAACGCTTCGCCGAACCGATGATCCCGGTCCCGGAACGAAACGGCGAGGAATCCGCAATGCGCCGACGGACACTTGGGAAAAAGGCGGCCGCGCGCCGCCCGGATCAAGCCGTGATTGTCATTCCTTCGTCTCCATATTCGATGTCCACGTCCGCTTCCATCTCATGCACCGGAAAGGAAAGCACGAAGCAGGCCCCGCCCAGCGATCCGGGGCGGGCCTGGATGTTTCCGTTGCACTCCCGCACGATGCCGTAGCTGATGGACAGCCCAAGGCCGGTTCCTTTGCCGACCTCCTTGGTGGTGAAAAACGGCTCGAAAATCTTCTCCCGCAGCCCCTCGGGAATCCCCGAACCGGTGTCTTCCACCTCCACCACCACCCGGTCGTCCCGAAGACGGCCCCGCAGTTCGATCCGCTTCTCCGGCCCGCCCGCCGGGCCGCCGGTTTCCGCTCCAGACGCCCCTTGCCACCGCTCCTCGATGGCGTCCCGGGCGTTGATGAGCAGATTGATGAAGACTTGTTCCAGCCGGCCGGGGTCGCCCAGAATCTCCGGGAGATCGTCTTCGATCTCCCAGGCCACGGTGATGCCCCGCAGCTTGAGCTGCTGGCTGAACAGTTCGAAGGCCCGCCCCATGACCTGGTCGATGCGGACGGGAACGGGCTTCAGGTCGGATTTCCGGCCGAATTCCCGCATGTGGTTGATGATGTTGGAGGCCCGATTGACGTGTTCGTCGATCTCAGTGGACAGCTCGCTTTGGATTTCCGGATCGATGGACTCGCCCTTTTTGATCTTCCGGATGAAAAAGCCGCTGGCGGTCTTGATGACCGACAGGGGCTGATTGAGTTCGTGGGCGATGCCCGCCGCCATCTCGCCCAGGGTCGCCATCTTGCTGGTCTGGATGAGCTGCTGCTCGGTCTCCAGCCGCTGGGTGATGTCGCTGGCGGTGACCAGCAGTTCGGAATGGCCCTCGTGTTCGGATCGGGCCGCCCGGATGTTCACGAACAGCGTCCGGCCGCTTTGGTGGCGCTGGCGCACCTGGGTCAGATCGCTCCGCCCCCGCAGCTCCCCGACGTATCGCTCCCGCTCGTCGGCGGCGAAGAGCGTTAGGAAATTCTTGTGCAGCAGCGATTCCCGGGAAAACCCGTAGACCCCCACCACGCTCTCGTTACAGTCCAGGATTTCCAGCGTTTGCGCATCCAGCACGAAGACCACGTTGGGAATGGTGTCGAAGATGGTCCGGTACTTCCGCTCGGACGCCTGAAGCTGCGTCTCCAGAAGCCGGGTGTTGGTGATGTCGAGGCTCATCTCGATGGCCGCCTCGATCTCGCCCCGGGCGTTGCGGATGGGCGCGGTCACCAGAAGCCAGTGGACCGTCTCGCCCGACTTGTTGACGCCGGTCTCCTCGCCGTAGTGCGGCAGGCCGTCCCGCAACGTCTTCTCCAGCGGGCAATCCTCGCATTTGCGGTTGCGCCCCTTATAGGCGTGGTAGCAGAAATCCCCCACCGTCGGATTGAATTTCCGCGCGAAGTTCCGGTTGAAGCGCAACAGCCGGAAGCCGGTGTCCTGCACCGAAATCTCGCAGGGCACATGCTCGAACAGGTTCTGGTACTCGTCCTTCTTGCGCCGCAGCGCCTCCTGATGCCGGTCGATCTCCCCGGCCATGGTATTCACCGCCTGGGCCAGATTGCCGATCTCGTCCTCGGAGGCGACCCGGATGCGGGTTTGGTAATTGCCCCGGGCGATGGCCTGGGTGCCGGTAATGAGGTCGGTAATGGGATCGCTGAGGAACCGCAGCATGAGCCCGGCGATGGTGGCCGAGGTGAGCAAAAAGACGATGATGGCCAGAAAGACGACCCCGGTCTCGAACCGTTCGATGTCCCGGTAGGTCTCGTCCAGGGAAAAGACCACGTCGATGGCGCCGAGCACCGTCTGGTCCGGCTGGTGGACGTGGCAGGCCCCCGACGCGCAGCCGGGCTCGTTCTGAATGGAGGTGATGATCCCGAGCAGCGGCACCCCCTTGAACCCCTTGAACAGCCGCGTCCGCCGGCTCATTTCCAGCCGGGAGAGGGGCGGGTCGGTCTGGTGGCAGACGTCGCAGGCCTCGGCCTTGATGTTGGTGAATTGATCGACCTCGGCCATTCGGTTGGAGAATTTGATCTGGCCGTGTTTGTTGTAGACCCGGATGTTCCGGATTTCCTTCTGCCGGGCGATGTTGTTGATGATCTGGTTGATGTCGTCCCGGGAGTTGTGCAACATGGCGTAGTGGGTGCCGAGCTGGATCGTGTTGCACAGCCGTACCGTGTCCTTGAGGATGTGCTGCATGAGCTTTTCCTTCTGAATCCGGATGTTGAATCCGGCCCAGATGGAAATGCTGATGAGCAGCGTGGCCCCCACCGACAAGATCAGCTTGGACACCAGGCTGTAGCGAATGTTTTGGACCCAGCGGATCATGGCGTTGCGGCCTCCCCCGGGTGGAACCGCCGCCGCGTCCGGGAATAAGCGGCGCGGCGACGGAAGTCGTCTCCTCCCGACCCGTTACAGGCCCACTTCGGCCAGGTCGGGGCCGAGATAGGTTCGTTCGTTTTCTCCCAAAATTCCAAGGGAGAGACAGATCAGGGTCCAGAGATGGACCGTGTGATACGGCGCGCCGTTGTGCTCGGCGAGGTCGTGAATCTGGGCGTGGCAGTTGTGACAGGCGGCAATGCAGTAGTCGGCGCCGGTGGCAAGAATCTGGTCCAGCTTCAATTGGCCGTAGGCGCGGCGGGCGTCCGCAAAACCGGACTGGAGAAAGCCCCCGCCTCCGCCGCAGCAGTAGTTGTTGGACCGGTTGGGGGCCATGTCGATGAAGTTCTCCTCCCCCACCAGCGTTTTTACCACAAATCTCAAATCCTCCGCAACCGAATCCCCGTAACTTTTCCGCACGATCTGGCAGGGGTCCTGCGCGGTGAACTTGATTTTCAAGTCCCGATTCCAATCGCTGTTGACCTTGAGCTTCCCCTCCCGAATCCAGCGGGCGTAGTATTGATAGAGACTCGCGATCTCGAAGGAATGGTCGATATTGAATTTTCGCAGTCCGGCCCGGACCGCATAGGTGACGTGCCCTCATTCGGTGTTGAGGTACACCTTGCACCCCAAATCCTCCGCCTTCCGGGCCGTGGTCTCCACCACGTGCCGCCAGCTTTCGTCGTCGGCCAGGAACATGCAGTAGTTCTCCCCGCCCCAGCCGGCGCTGCCGTAAGTCCAGTCGGCCCCCACCAAGTGGAGAATCTTCCACAGCGGCACCATCTCCTCGGGCTCGGTCACCGGCTCGCGGGAGTTCTGGTTCAAGAAAAAGTAGGCCCCCTGCTTGTCCACCGGCGCCTGCAATTCCTCGAATCCCGGCTGGCTCTCCCGGGTCTCCTCCAGCAAATCCTCCACCACGAACCGGAAATCCTCCGGGGCGGCCCCCATGGCGCTGCAACTTTCGTTGCGCAGGGCCATGTCGCAGGAACCCAGGATGCCCTTGGGTCGCTCTTCCCGGGGCCAGCTCGCCCGGGCCTCGTAGACCAGCGCCGGAATGTCGATGTTCATGGGACAGACGTAAATGCACCGCTGGCAGAGGGTACACATCCAGACCCAAGGCGTGGAGGTGATCGCCTCATCCATCCCCAGCGCCGCCATGCGGAGAAACTTCCGGGGGTCCATTCCCTCCAGTCCCGTGGCCGGACACCCCGAACAGCAGGCCCCGCAGGTCAGACACATGTTCAAATTGCCGCCCTCGGGCAGCATTTCCGCCACCTTGGCCATGAACCGGCTCTCGTGCCGGTCCAACTGAATCGCGGCTTCACCCATCCGGGGCCTCCTTTATGGAATTCAGGCCATCCGCCCTGCGGCGGCTGGGTTTCGTTCTGGTTTTTGGCGGCGGCGACACCGTCGCCAACGCCGTCCGTGGCGTCCGAGTCGGTCCGTGCGTCCGTACCACCGCCGCCGCCCCACGGACCACCACGGACCTTTAGGCCACCCGCAATCGCCTCGGCAAGGTCCCCGCCGGCGACAAATTCAACCCAATCCGCAACTCCGATTCCGGCAACCCCATGGCCAGCCCCAGAAGCTGCGGCAGATACAACACCGGAATCGACAGCTCCCGCCCCGCTTGCCGGGACAACGCCCCCTGATAGCCCTCCAAATTCATCTGGCACATGGGGCAGACGGTGACGATGGCGTCGGCACCCCGGGCGGCCCGAAGAATTTTGATGACCAATTGAGCGGCGACTTCGGGCTTGGTGTTCATGTTGGCCGCGCCGCAGCACTGGCCGCCCATCTCCCAGGAGTGGACCCGGGCCCCGGTCGCCTCGATGAGCGGTTCCATGGAGATCGGCCGCTCCGGGTCGTCGAATTCGACGAAGGGCCGCAGACACTGACAACCGTAGTAAGGAGCGATGGACCAATCCGACAGCGGCGATTTCACCGCACCCCGGATGCGTTCGGCGCCCACGTCCTTCGCCAGCACGTCCAGAAGGTGCCGCACCCGGATTTTTCTCGGCAGTTCCAGGGATTTTTCCGCCAGAATCGCGTTAAGGGTCCGGCGCAGGTCGTCGTCCTTTTCGACCTTCTTCTCCACCTTTTTCAAGTTGAGATAACAGGCGCTGCACGGCGCCAGCACGTCGCCCTTCTCCTCCATGGTTTCGGCGAGGGCCAGATTGACCGCCGGCAGGGCCAGGGAGAGCAGGCCGTCGGTGGCCTCGGCGGCCGACGCGCCGCAGCAGGTCCAATCCGGAATCTCGGCGATTTCGACCCCCAGGGCCGCCAAGGTGGACCGGACGGAAATGTCGTATTCCTTGGCCGTCCCCTCCAGGGAGCAGCCCGGATAGTAGCGATAGCTCATGCGCCGGCCTCCATCTCTTCCACCTTCCGGAAAATCGGCTCCAGCGGGCTTTCGCCGCGCCCCGGCCGGGGGATGGACGGGACCACCTTTCCTTTTCGGAGGAGACGCAGGCCCAGCCCCGTGAACCGGAGGGGCAAAAGCGGATTTTTCATCCGAAGGAAATAGACGCTCATGAACTCCATTTCGTCCACCCGGCCGCGGCGGCGGACGCTCTCCATGAAGCTTTGATAAAAACGGACGCCGCTCCGGTGTTTCGGAATGTCGCGGCGGGCCGCCAAGCGCTTGAGTTCCCCGATGGCCTCGGTCAGCGGCAGGCCCCGGGGACAGCGCAGGGTGCAGGTGTAGCAGGCCGAGCAGAGAGCGAAGGTCTTGCTTTCCAGCACCGCGTCCTCCTGGCCCATGAGCACCAGCCGCCACATCTGGCGCGGCGCCAAATCCATGGCGAAGGCGTTGGGGCACGAGGCGGTGCAAGTGCCGCATTGGATGCAGGGGCGAACCCGGTCCCGAACCGCCGCGAGGGAATCCGGCCCGGGAGGCGGTTTCGGTTCCGCCGGAACGACGAAAATGGTTTCCATGATCCCCTTCCTTCCTGGTGACGATCCGTTTTTAACGGCGCTTTGCTTGATTTATCCGGGAGCGACGAGTTGCACTCGTCGCCCGATTTCGGCCCGATTCCGGACAGGCTCCCGATGTGACGAGTACAACTCGTCGCTCCCAGGGGGTGATTTCTTGCCAATCGCCGAAAGACCGCAGAAAACTCGGGCCCCGAAATCAGGCCACGGCCGCGTCGATCATTTCCAGCATTTGCTCCAGCGGGTAGGCTTCCAAGTAGGAAGCGCCGTTGGGGCAGACGGCGGCGCAGGCCCCGCAGCCTTGGCACATGGCCGGATTCACCGTCACCTGCTCGGTTTCCTCGTTGATGCGGCGGGCTTCGTAGGGACAGGTCTCGATGCAGCGCTCGCAGAGGGAGCAGAGGCTGGCGTGGACGCCGGCCACCACCTTCCCCGCCGGGAGAGATTCCCGGGCGATGATCCGCAAGCCTCGCTGGGCCGCCGCTTCGGCCGAGGCGATGGATTCCGGGATGGACCGGGGTCCCAGGGCCAGCCCGCAGGCGAAGACGCCCTCCTTGAGGGAATCCACCGGCCGCCATTTGAAATCGGCCTCCTGGAAAAAGCCGTCCGGATCGACGGTCGCGCCGTAGGCGTCGGCCAGCTCCCGGGAAAGCCGGGAAACCACGCCGGTGGCCAGCAGCACCAGATCGGCGTCCACGGCCACGTCTTGGCCAATGATCGGCTCGAAGGCCGAAACGCGAACCGTTTCCCCGCTTTCGGCCGGTTCCACGGACGGTTTCCGGTCCACGGTGTACGGGATGAAAACGATCCCCGCCTTCCGGGCTTTGGTGAAATAGCTTTCGGTGAAGCCGTAGCTCATCATGTCCCGATAGAAAACGAAGATACGGGCGTCCGGGTTTTGCGCCCGGAGGTGCAGCGCGTTCTTCAGTGTCGCGGTGCAGCAGACGCGGCTGCAATAGTTCCGGGGCTCCTCCCGGGAGTCCACGCACTGGATCATCACCACGGTCCGGAGCGCCGCCGGGTCCAGCGTGTTGTCGTTGAGTTGCTCGGCATATTCCTTTTGGGTGACGATGCGCGGGCTGTTCCCGTGGGCGTAGGATGCCGTTTCCGCCTCCGCGCCGCCCGCCGCCAGGATGACGACGCCGTGTTCCAGGCTTTCCACCTCGCCCTCCGCCGTTTCGATGGTGCTCCAGAACCGGCCCACGTCGCCGAAAGCGGCCACCACCTGGGCCCCGGTGCGGACCTCGATCCGGGGATGCTTCTCGATCCGAGCAAGCGTCTCGTTCAGCAGCGGTTCGGTCTCCCGGCCGTCCAGGGTCCGTTTCAGCCAGGAAAGATTGCCGCCCAGGGATTCGCTTTGCTCCACCAACGCGACCGGAAAGCCGTGGTCCGCCACGGCCAACGCGGCGGTCATGCCGGCGATGCCGCCCCCGACCACCAGGGCCTTCTGAACCACCTTCATCGAAGGGGAAGGTTCGGGATTGATCCGTTTCAGGCGAGCGATGCCCATTTCCAGCTCGCTGCGCATGGCGGAAACGATGGCGGCGTCGGCGGCCGCCCGGGACGGGGCTTCCGTCGCGGGATCGGATGCCGGTGCGCCCGCGCCGCTTTCGGCCTCGACGGACGCAACCGCCTCCGCAGGCCGATGGGCGAAGATCGGCGTCCGAATATCCACCACGTCGATGAGGCGGGGATCGAGAGCGGCCCTTTGACCCAGGCCCCGGAGCTTGCGGGCGTAAACATAGGGCAGGCAGGCCCCGACGAGGATGCGGTTGCCCGGCGTTTTTCCCACCGCCGCTTCCAGTTTTTCCCAGCCGCCGGCGGTGCAGATGCGTTCCACCATCGTCACCTCGGCCACCGCCGGATCGGTCCGCCGCCAGTCGGTCGCCGTCAATTCGGCCAGATAGACGGCGTTTTCCTCGCCGCAGCCGCAGAGAATCAGGTGGACCGCCGGCAATTCCCGGGAAACGTCGCGAACCGGCGATTCGTCCGCCGGGGCCGATTCCACGGAGAGGCTACCGCCCCCGCCGTGGAGCAGCCGGGACGCCGAGACCGCCGCCGCGCTGGCCTGGGTCACCGATTCGTTGATGTCCTTGAGCCCCGTGAACGATCCGCCCAGGAACACGCCCTTGTTCTCGCTGGCGGCCATGGAAAAGGGCGCGGATTCGCAGAAGCCCCAGGCGTTGCGGGAGAGGCCGCAGATTTCCGCCAGCCGCTCCGTTCCGGCCGCCGGCCGCTGGCCCACGGGCAGAACCACCAAGTCGTAGAACTCCTCCACGATTTCCCCGGAAAGGCGGACGTTGCGCAGTTTCAGCTTGCCGCCGGCCGTGTCGGGAACCACGGAATGGATACGGGCCTTTTCGAACCGGACGCCCCGCTCGTTCTCCGCACGGTCCCGGTAGCGCTGGTAGGGCTTGCCGAAGGTCCGCATATCCATGTAGTAGATCGCGGCGTCCAGGGATTCCCCGGCCGCCTCGGCCCGATCCGTGGCCACCAGCGCCTCCTTGATGGCGTACATGCAGCAGACATTGGAGCAGAAATCCGCGCCGGTCTGCAAATCCCGGGAGCCGACGCACTGAATCCAGGCGATGCTTCGGATCGGCTCGCCGTTGGACGGCCGAAGCAATTTCCCGCCGGTGGGGCCGGCGCCGCCGAGGATGCGCTCGAATTCCAAACTGGTCACCACGTCGGGGTGTTCCCGGTAGCCGAAGGTGTTCTTGCCTTCCTTGGCGGGATCGAAATAATCGGTGCCGCCGCAGAGCACCACCGCGCCCACGTTCTTGCGGACCTCCGACGGAGCCACGATGTCCTCGTAGAGTTCCGTCACCTTGGTCACGAGGATATCGGGATCGAAGGGCTTGATGAGATAGTCCAGTGCCCCGACCTTCATGGCCTCCACGGCGGTTTCCACGGTGGCGTAGGCGGTGATCATCACGACCCGGGTCTCCGGCCGGATTTCGCTGATTTTCTTGAGGGTTTCCACGCCGTCCATGCCCGGCATTTTGATGTCCAGCAGGACGAGATGGAACGGCGCATCGGTGAGCGCCGCGACCGCTTCCGCGCCCGAACCGGCCATTTCCACGGAAAAACCCGCCTCCTCGGCCAGCCATTCCTTGAGGGAATCCCGGACGATGAGTTCGTCGTCCACCACCAGAACGCGGAATTCCTTCCGCCGCTCCTCGGCGAGCTGGATGGCCCCATTCGGACAGACCTCCACGCAGGCCCCGCAACGGGTGCAGGCGGCCATGTCGATGGCGTAGCCGTTGGGGATATTGTGAGGCACGGGCAGATAGATGGCCTTGCGGGTTTTCATCCCGGCGTTGAATTCGTCGGGGACCTCCACCGGACAGACCGCCGCGCAGTCGCCGCAGCCCGCGCACCGCTCCGGATCGACCCAGCGGTGCCTGCGCTTGAGGGTGACTTCGAAATTCCCCGGCTCGCCGGACACCGCTTCCAATTCGGTGTTCAGCAGAATCTCGATGTTTTCGTGGAACATCCCCTTGCGGAGGCAGAACTGGGAGCCGGCGTCCCGGTCTACCAGCGGCAACATCCGGCACATGCCGCACCGGTCGGTGGGAAACTGGAAATCTAGTTGGGACAGAATGCCGCCGATATGGGGCCGCCGGTCGGTCAGGGTCACGCCGTATCCGTATTCCGCCAGATCCACCGCTGCCCGGATGCCGCTGATCCCCGCGCCGACCACCAGCGCGTTGCCGATTCTCCGTTTCATAAACGCCTCTCTTCTCCGGGTGTTGAATGCGCTCCCCGCCAAATCAATCCATCCCCACCACCTCCTGGAATTCCGATTCGCGGAATTCGGACATGGGCGGTTTTTCCTCCACGCTCCGGCCGGCCTCGTAGCCGAAGGCGGTCTGGGTGTGGTGGGCCACGGTGCGGAACAACTCCACCAGCGGGATCTCGTTGGGGCAGGCGTTGGAACATTGCCCGCAGCCGACGCAGGCCAGGCTCATGTGGGCCATGCGGGTCATGTGGTAGAAGACGGTGTCCGCCGGCATTTTCACCGCGCCCTTGCGTTCGGCCCATCGGAGATACTGGGACGGGTCGTGGTTCATGGCCTCGGTGAGGAACACGCATTCCTTGCAATAGCAGACCGGACAGGCCACGCGGCAGTTGTAGCAGTTGACGCAGGCGGAAAGGTAGCCGGACAGCTTTTCCAGGTTGCCGGTTTTTTCCGCCGTTTCGGCGAACATCGCGTCCCGGGCCACGGTTCGAGCCCCGATCAGTTTCTCCACCGCCGCCGCCCGACCCGAGGGCTCGATGAAATCGGTCAGCCCCAGCTCCGAAAGGATCGCCGTTCCGGCTTCGGTGGCGGCCTGGACCATCAGCTCCTTTTTCGCGTCCATGCCCAACAGGCCGATCCGGATGTCCGCGCCGTCGGGAACCGGATGGTCGCAGGAGCGGCAAGCCGCCATGAGATCCCGGCCGTCGAAGGCCGTTTGTCCCTCGTTCAGGACGCTCCGGACGAATTCGTTTTCCTTGGACGGGTCCGCTTCGGCGGCGAAGGCGAGGTAATCCTTGTTTGCGAAGGCCCCCGGACAGTCCGCGCCGACGATGATCAGATCCTCCGTATGGCCCTGCTTGAGCTTGACCAGTTCCACGAAGGCCCGGATCTCGCAGGGCCGCAGCACCGCCGCGATTTTTCCGCCGAAGGGCTTTCGGGTGAGCTTGGCGACCACCTTCGCCGCGTTGAGCGGGAAGGAAGGGACCAGCGGCGCGGCGGCGTCCAGAGCTTCGGGATCGCTCACCAACGTCGGCATGGCCATGGCCGCGGCGGTCGGCCGCAGGGGAACCAGCACAGCGCGGATGTCGGCCAGCTCCAGAATGGATGTCAGCAGCGCCCGGAACGCGCCCTGCGTATCCCCGTCCTTGACGTCGATTTTGCGGGTATTGGACATGGTTTCCCTCCGGATTGACCTGACATTATTTCCTCACACCACCATCTTCATCTTCGCCTGGCTCGGCCCCATGGGCTTGAGCTGGCGAACCATCTCGCGGATGGTTTCGGCGAACTGGATACCGTCGCTGGCCCCGATCCAGGTGAGGCGGAGCCGTTCCGGCTCGAAACCGAACTGGGGCAGCAACTCCTTGAGCAGCTTGGCGCGGCGGCGGGCCTTGTAATTTCCGTTGATGTAATGGCAATCGCCGGGATGGCAGCCGCTGACCAGGACGCCGTCCGCGCCTTCCAGGAAGGCTTTGAGGACGTACTGGGCGTCCACCATGCCGGTACACATGACCCGGATCATGCGGACGTTTTTGGGAATCGTCAGCCGGGACGTTCCCGCCAGATCGGCGGCGGTGTAGGTGCACCAGTTGCAGACGAAAGCCACGATCGTGGGTTCAAAATCCTCCATGGGTTCCTCCCTTGGGTTCGGTCGTCCGGTAGATCGCGGGAATCACACCCCCAGCGCCGACAGCGCCTCCATCACGCCTTCGAATTCCGCGAAGATCTGGCGCGGGGTGAAATGGCGAACCTGGGCCGCGCCGCTGGGGCAGAAGCCGGAGCAGCTTCCGCAGCCCTTGCAGACCGCCTCGTTGACCACGGAAACGCCGCGCCGCTCGTCGAATTCGATGGCCGAATAGGGGCACAGACCGATGCAGGTCTGGCAGCCGGCGCAGATGTCGGGGTCGATCCAGGAAATGGCCGAGGGAACTTCCACCCGGCCCCGGGTCGCCAGGGCCAGCGCCTTGGCCGCCGCGCCGGAGGCCTGGGCCACGGCGTCCGGAATGTCCTTGGGTCCCTGGCAGGCCCCGGCCAGGAACACGCCGTCGGTGGCGGTGTTCAGCGGTCCCAGTTTGGGGTGTTCTTCCAGGAAAAAGCCGTCCGCCCCGATGTTCACCCCGAAGACCCGGCCCACGTCCACCGCGTCTTTCCGGGCCTCCACGGCGGCGCAGAGAATCACCATGTCCACCGGCACCCGCAGGGTTTTTCCCAGCAGCGTATCCTCGGCGATGGCCACCAGCTTGCCCTTCTCGTGGGCCGCCTCGGCCCGGTCGGTGATCTCCGCCACCTTGCCCCGGATAAAGGTCGTCCCCTCCTCCTGGCAACGGCGGAAGAACTCTTCGTAGCCCTTCCCGAAGCAACGCTGGTCGATGTAGAAATCGAAGACCTGGGTCTCGTGGCCCAATTTCTCCTTGAGCAGGTGGGTATATTTCAGGGCGTACATGCAGCAGACCCGGGAGCAGTATTCGTGGTAGTTGACGTCCCGGCTGCCGATGCAGTGGAGAATCGCCATGCTTTGGGGCGTCCGGGTGAACTCGCCGTTTTCGTCCCGAATCCGGATTTTCCCGCCGGTGGGCCCGGTGGCGTTGCTGAGCCGCTCGAACTCCAGACTGGTGTAGACGTTGGGATACCGGCCGTATCCGAACTGTTGCATGGGCGTCGGGTCCATGAGGTCGAAGCCGGTGGCCAGGATGATGGAGCCCACTTCGATCTCCTCGATCTCCTCCTCCTGGGTGAAGTCGATGGCCCCGGCCTCGCAGACGGTCTGGCAGACGCCGCAGTTGCCGGTCTGGACATGGGCGCAGGTTTCGCCGTCGATGACCGCCGCCAGCGGCACGGCCTGGGGAAAGGGCATGTAGATCGGCTTGCGGGGGGCCAGCTTTTCGTCCCATTCCGACAGCAGCGGCCGCGTCGGGAGCCCGGTGATGTCCGTCAGCTTGATATGGCCGGTGGGACAGACGGAAGCGCAGGCCCCGCAGGCTTGGCAGACGTCGGTCTGGAGGTGAAAGGGCGTCTCCACCCGGGCCTCGATGCCCCGCCCCACCAGGCCGATGGCGCTGACGCCCATCCGCTCCTCGCAGATCCGGACGCACAGGCCGCAGAGCACGCAGTCGTCGTCCTTGAGCTTGAAGCGCGGCTCGTGAACGTCGAACCGGGCGGCCAGTTGTTGGACGAATTCGTTGTTGGGACAGCGGGCCAACAGCAGCTCCGCGATCATCCGCCGGTGCCGGTCGATGGACTCGGACTCGGTCTGAACGGCCATGCCCTCCCAGATGGGATAGTTGCAAGAGGTCACGAATTTCGTCCGCCGTCCGTCGAACAGCTCCACCGTGCACAGACGGCAGAGGCCGGCCGGTTCCAAGGCGTCGTGGTGGCAAAGGGTGGGGATGGGCGCCTTGTTCCGCCGGGCCACATCCAAAATGGTCTCCCCCGCTTCGCCTTGAACGCTTTTTCCGTTGAGCATGAAGGAAATCATGTTCCGCCCTTCTTCCCGAAATCCTCGATTGGATTGAACGGTTTTAATCCCCCCGGCCCCCTTTACGAAAGGGGGTGAATTGGAGGAAGGCCTCCGGCCCGGCCCCCGTCTCCATCATCGAATCGCAATCGCGTCGAACTTGCACGATTCGTAGCAGATGGAACATTTGATGCACTGGCTTTGGTCGATGACGTGGGCCGCCTTTTTCTCGCCGGAGATGGCGTCCTGGGGACAACGCTTGGCGCAAAGCCCGCAGCCGGTGCAGGCTTCCGGATCGATCTCGTAGTAAAAGAGATTCTTGCAGACGCCGGCCCGGCATTTTTTCTCGTAGATGTGGGATTCGTATTCCTCCCGGAAATACTGGATCGTGCTCTTGACCGGGTTGGGGGCCGAACCGCCCAGGGCGCAGAGGGAGAGGTTCGCCACCGTATCGCTGAGGCTTTCCAGCAACTCGATGTCGCCGTCCTTCCCCCGCCCCTCGCAAATGTCGGTCAAAATCTCCAGCAGCCGGTCGATGCCCTCCCGGCAGGGAATGCACTGGCCGCAGGATTCCTCCGTGAGAAAATCCAGGAAATAGCGGGCCAGATCGACCATGCAGGTGTTTTGGTCCATGACGATCATGCCGCCGGAGCCCATCATGGAGCCGGCTTCGGCCAGCCGTTCGTAGTCCACCGGCAGATCCAGCAGCGCCGCCGGAATGCAGCCGCCGGACGGGCCGCCCGTTTGCACCGCCTTGAACGCCTTCTTTTTCGGGATGCCCCCGCCGATCTCCTGGATGATGGTCTTGAGCGGCGTGCCCATGGGCACCTCCACCAGACCGGTGTTCTTGACCTTGCCGACCAGCGAAAAGACCTTGGTGCCCTTGCTTTTCTCGGTGCCCATGCCCGCGTACCAGGCCGCGCCCTTGCCGATGATGGCCGGGACGTCGGCCAGGGTTTCCACGTTGTTCAGCGAGGTGGGCCGGTCGTGGTAGCCCCGCTCGACCGAGCGGATGTATTTGGCCCGGGGACGGCCCACCTTGCCCTCCAGCGAGCGCATGAGCGCCGTGGATTCCCCGCAGACGAAGGCTCCCGCGCCGGTGCTGATCCGGATGGTGAAATCCAGATCGCTGCCCATGATCTTCTCCCCCAGCAGACCGGCCGCCTCGGCCCGATGGATGGCCTCGGTCAGCCGCACCACCGCCAGCGGATATTCGTTGCGAACGTAGATACAGCCTTCCTTCGCCCCCACGGCGTGGGCGGCGATCAACATCCCCTCCAGAATGCTGTGGGGATCGCCCTCCAGAATGCTCCGGTCCATGTATGCGCCGGGGTCGCCTTCGTCGGCGTTGCAGATCACGTATTTCGGCTCGCCTTCGGCCTTGCGGCAGGAGGCCCATTTGATCCCCGTGGGAAATCCGGCCCCGCCCCGGCCCCGCAAGCCGGATGCCTTGATTTCCTCGATGACCCGTTCCGGTTCCATTTCGTGGAGGCAGCGGTACAGGGAAAAATAGCCGCC
>CAYFVR010000047.1:17602-21807 GCA_964346545.1 uncultured Desulfobacterales bacterium
TCCGGCGTGACGTGGTGGTAGGCGATCCGGGGCTGGCCCGGGGCCAGAATGTCCACCAGCGGCTCCTGCTCGCAGAAGCCCATGCAGCCGGTTTTGGCGACGTGCGCCCCGTTGCCGCCGTAGCGTTCCGTCGCCCGCGCGAAGGTATCGTCGGCCCCGGCGGCGATGCCGCAGGAGGCCATGCCAATGTTGATACGCAACTCCGGCGACGCGTACAGGGATTTCTGTCCGGCTTCCTTCAGCGCGTGCAGATCGTCGATGGTGTTGACTTTCACGGCGTCCCCCCTCGGGCGGGCGGATGGCTCATCCCGCATAGTGGTCCAGCGCGCCGATCACCGTTTCGGAATCGGTCCGGCTGTAGATGTCCTCGTCGATCATCACCACGGGCCCCAGGCTGCAACAGCCCACGCAACGCACCGTCTCCAGCGTGAAACGCCGATCGTCTGTGGTCTGGGCCTCATGGACGTGCAGGGTGTCCTCCAGCCGCTCCTTCAACCGGCCGGCCCCCCGGACGTGGCAGGCGGTCCCCACGCAGATCTTGATCGTGTGGGCCCCGCGCGGCTCCAGGCTGAACGCCTTGTAAAAGGTGGCGATGCCGTAAATCCGGCTGAGCGGAACGCCCAGGCTTCCGGAAACTTCCCGGAGCGCCGGCTGGGGCAGGTACTTGTACCGGCCGTTGACGGCCTGGAGGATCATGATCAGGTTGCCCGGATCGTTGCCGAAATCGTCCGCGATCATCCGCCGGATCGATTCCAGCTCCGCCGGCTCCAAGGAATCGGCCGGTTGAATGATCCCGACCTTCGCCTGCCCGGCCCAACGGGGATCGATCGACGGCGGCCGGATCGGTTGAAATCGGTTTGGTTGGGATTGCGCTGCCTGTGGATTCATGTGGCCCTCCCCGCGAATTCCGCGACCGGTTCCGGGACGTAGCCCAACGTCTGTTTCTCTTCGGGCGTGTAGAGACGGTATTGCACCGGGCAGGCCCGGGTGCATTCGCCGCAGCCCGTGCATTTGTTGACGTCGATGTATCGCGGCTTTTTCCGGATTTTGACTTTGTAATTGCCGATGTAGCCGGAAACTTCGACCACCTCGGCGTAGGTCATGAGCCGGATGTTGGCGTTCTGGCCCACCTCGACCATTTTGGGCGTGCCGATGCAGGCGGCGCAGTCCAGGGTGGGAAAGGTCTTGTCGAACTGAAGCATGTGGCCGCCGATGGTGGGGCTTTTTTCCACCAGATGGACCTGGAGTCCGGAACTGGCCACGTCCAGCGCGGCCTGCATTCCGGCGATGCCGCCGCCGACCACCAAGACATCGGGTTTGACCGAAACTTCCCGGGTTTCCAACGCGGCGTGGTAGTTGACCCGGTTGATCGCCCCGGCGGCCAGGGTCTTGGCCTTGCGGGTGGCGTCGTCTTCGTTTTCGGTGACCCAGGAAACCTGCTCCCGCACCGAGGCCATCTGAAATTTGTAGGGATTGAGACCGGCCCGGGCGCACGCGCCCTGAAAGGTCTTCTCGTGGAGCCGGGGCGAACAGGAGGCGACCACCACCCGGTCGAGCTTGTGCTCCCGGATGTCGCTTTCGATCATCTCCTGGCCGGGGTCGGAGCACATGAATTTGTAGTCCCGCGAGACCACCACGTTTTCCAGCCCCCGAATGTACTCGGCCACTTCTTCCACCCGGACCTTGTAGGCGATGTTGATGCCGCAATGGCAGATGTAAAAACCGATTCTCGTGGGCATTCTCTCCCCCTTGCGGTCGGGTTGCGCGCCGGTTTGGGTTGGTTTTCCGTTCTCCGTGCGAGGACAGGGCAAATGCGATTCGCCCCTACGTTCCCGTTATGCCTGTTGATTCACCCCGCCCGGGCCACCATCCCCTTGACGATGTTGACGATTTCGTCGGTTTCGGATGGGATTTCCAGGAAGGCGTCGGGTTCCGGAACACGCTTTTCCTGGCGGGCCTTGCGGTAGCTCGGGTATTGCTCGAAAGTTTTGCGAGAGATCGGGGACAGCAGAATCACCGGGACATCGCAAAGGCAGGAGTCGCATTTGAGGTCCAGGTAAAGGGAAATCCCCTCGTCCGCCAGGCTCATGATGTTGATGATGATACAGTCCGGCCGGTCTTCATGGGACAAATCAAGGCATTCCTGGGGATTGTCCACCACCACCGGCCGGCACTCGCTGGATTCCATCAGGGCGGAAAGGAAGGTGGCCATTTCGAATTCCGGTTCCACCAGAACGATTTTCATCTCTCCCATGATCGCTCTCTTTCCGGTCGGACGGGTCGCGTCTTTGATGACCGAGGAAACGCGGCGGATGACGGCATTTCATCCGAGCAAGCCGGAAATCGGCCGCGTTCCTCCGTTTGTCGGCTCCGAGATGATGCGGGGCGTTTTCGTCGGAGGCAAATTTTTTGGGAATTAACCCGGAACTATCCTTTTTCATGCCAGCGGATTCTTATCGGCCGGAATCTGCCGCTCGGGACGTTTCCTCCATTCTGAAATCGCTTCTTGGAGATTTCCCAAAGCATATCCCGTGCCACCCACGAAATCTGCGCAAATTTCCAATAAAAACAATGGTATTTTCCCAAGTCCGGCGGAAACGATCTAGTGCCGCACAACAGTCGGGCATGTTGCAACCCGCACGTCGGGACTACGTAAATTCAATTTTATTTCAATAGGTTGAATTTATTGCGAGGCGAAATGCAACGTTGCGTTGCAGGCATGGCGAAAGGAATTCGTGACACGGGATGGATTTCGGATACTTGAACTTTTTGTATTGCGGCGGAGACGCCTAAATGGGAAAATGGATAAAAAAGGTGGTCCCTTTCGCCTCGGCGCTTTCCACCACCACGTCCCCGTTGTGGTGCTGGATGATGCCGTAGAGGGTGGAGAGGCCGAGGCCGACGCCGTAGCCTTCGGCCTTGGAGGTGAAAAAGGGCTCGAAAATGTGGGGCAGGTTTTCCTGGGGGATGCCGTGGCCGGTGTCCCGGACGGAGAGGGTGAGCCGATTGCGCGGAGGGTCCGCCGCGGCGGAGAGGCGAAGGACGCCGCCCGTGGGCATGGCGTCGATGGCGTTGAAAATGAGGTTGATGAGACACTGTTGCAGTTGGTTGAAATCCCCGGTGATGGTCGGAAGCGCCTCCGGCAGGTCGGTTTCCACCCGGATGTTGCTCAGGTCCAGCTTGTGTTGACTGAGCAACACCGACCGTTCCACGAGATTTTTCACGTCCACCGGTCCGAACTCGGCGGGAGATTTCCGGGAAAAGGTCAGCAGACTGGAGATGATCTCGGAGCAGCGGCCAGTCTCGCTTTCCACCAGGGTCAGATACTGGGTAAATTTCTCCAGATTTTCGGGCGTCAGCTTCCCGCCCCGGTTCACGATCCGGAGCATGAGACGGCAGTAGTTGAGCACGCCGGCCAGGGGATTGTTGATCTCGTGGACCACGCTGGCGGCCAGCCGGCCCAGGGACATCATCTTGTCCTGGTGGAGGATCTTGGCCTGATCCTCCATCTCCCGCTCCAGCCTGCGAAGCGCCCGCAGATCCCGCACGAACAGGACCAGCCCGGTGTCCGCGCCCGCCCGATTGGAGATGACCGACGCCGACAGTTGGGCCGGAATGTCCTGTCCGTCCCGCCCCAGAAGCGTGGTTTCGTGGAGAAACAGCCGCCCCGCCCCGCTCCGGGACTCATCGGCCAGGGCTCGGCGGAACGCGGTTTCCTCCGGCGAACGGAAAAAGCGCGACAGGGAAAACTGGTGGCGCACTTCGGCGGACGGGTAGCCGGAAATCACCTCCATGCTCCGGTTGAAGACCACCACCGTTTCCTCGGCGTCGAAGCCGACGATGCCGTCCATGGAGCTTTCGATCAGGTTGTTCTGATACTCGAAGGTTTCCATCAGCTCGACGGTGGTCTCGTTCCAGCCCTCCTCCAGCAGCCGGGTATAATCGGCGATCTGTTGCTTGCGGGTGTGACGTTCCTGGGCCCGCTCCAGCGCCAAATGCAACGCTTCGTCGTTGATGGGCTTGGTGATGAAGTCCGAGGCGTCCAGTTGCAGCGCCCGGATGGCCAGGTCCATTTCCCCGAAAGCCGTGGCCACGATGACCTCGATGTCCGACAGGTCGGTTTTGAGCCGCTCCAGCACGGCGATACCGTCCATCCCCGGCATGCGCACGTCGGTGATGACGATCTGGGGCCGGACCTCGGCGCA
>CAYFVR010000048.1:0-3356 GCA_964346545.1 uncultured Desulfobacterales bacterium
GGATAGATCGTCGGGTCGTTGTCGTCGCAGTCGCCCTGCTCCACGGTGAAGCCGTCTCCGTCCATGTCGGCGGCGTCGCCGGAGACGGAAGCGGTCCAGGTTCCGCTGCCGGAACCCTGGCAGAGGGTGTTCTCGTAGAACCAGGTGCCCTCGGCCTCCGCGGGACCGGTGAAAGTTCCCGCCACCTCCACCCAGGAGGTGGAGAAGGCGAATTTCCCGTCCACGATGTCCACGGTCGCGTTGCCGGTCTGGAGCAGATTGCCCTGCACGCAATTCGCGTCGTCGAACGCGCCGACGTAGTCCATGATCACCGAAATATTGGAGACCTTGCCGTCCGCGACGGTGAAGGTGATCTCCTTCTCCTGATCGGTGACGCCGGCCCAGTCCCCATCCACGACCGTTTCCTGCGGGCAGATCAGGTCCGTGCCGTCGCAGTCTTGGTCGATGCCGTCGCCGCAGATTTCCTCGGCGCCGGGATAGACCGTGTCGTCGGCGTCGTCACAGTCGCCGTCGGCGATGGAAAAGCCGTCGCCGTCCATGTCCTCTGTCGGATCGGGACAGCCGCCGACGCCGGGATAGATTTCCGGATCGTCGTCGTCGCAGTCGCCGTCGGCGACCGTGTAGCCGTCCTCATCCTTGTCTTCGGCGGGATCGGGACAATTGCCGACGCCGGGGAAGATCGAATCGTCCTCGTCGTCGCAGTCGCCCTCGTGCTCGCTGTAGCCGTCGCCGTCGTTATCGACAAATTCGGCCAACAGGCTTTCCACCCGAACCGTAAGCACCAAGAGACGCTGTCCGATCTCCCGGAATCCCGTGAGCAGGTAGACGGCGTCGGTCACGCCCTCGTTGTCCTCGAACACCGGCTCGTCCAGGCTGAAATCCACCATCAGACTCACATGGTAGGCGGCCAGCCAAACCGGCTCGGAGATCAGAATGCCGTTGGACAGGTCGTCGTCGGCGTCCAGGGTGAGCAGGAAGCGGCAAATGTTGAAGACCTCGAACTCGTCCACCGCCAGATCGAACGGCGTCAGCTCCGGCGCGGCGGGAACCACGGCAATGAGGATGCCGCCCAGGTAAAAGGAGACCTCCTCGCCTTCCAGATACAGGAAGACGCCGTCATCGGTGAGACCATGCTGGGTTTCGGTCCGATACTCCAGGCCGGTGATGTCGCCCAGCAGCAGCTTGCCTTGCAGGACTTCCGCGTCCTCGTCGGCGCAGGTCTGCTGGATGAATCCGTCGCAATCCAGATCGACGGTTCCGCCGCAGGGCTCTTCGGCGCCCGGATAAATCTCGGAATTGTCGTCGTCGCAGTCGCCCTGGTTGGGCGAGAAACCGTCTCCGTCTTCGTCAACATCGTCCGGATCGTCGGATGCATCTTGCCAATCGGCGATCCAGGTTCCGGTGCCGACGGCCTCGCCCTCGCAACTCGAATCGCGGTAGTACCAGGTCCCCTCGGCCTCGGCCTCGGCCATAAAGGTCCCGACGATCTCCCAGTCGGCGGCCGAGAAAACGAAATGACCATCTTCGATTTCAACGGATGCGCTGCCGGCCTCGATCGTTTCGTCCCCTTCGCAGTCGCCCTCAAACGTCACGTCGGCGGAAAGACCGGACACGTCGTCGTCGTCCACGAAGAATCGGATGGTCCCGACTTCGATTCCATCGGCGTCCAAAATCACGCCCGAGAACGTCCCGTCCACCGGCACGACGGGCGTGACCAAATCTTCGCCGTCGCAATCTTGGTCGATGCCATCGTCGGGAATTTCCGGCGCGCCGGGATAGATGGTGTCGTCGGCGTCGTCGCAGTCGCCGTCGCCCACGGTGAAGCCGTCGCCGTCCTCATCCTTGTCCAGGTCTTCGGGGCAGACGAGGTCCTCCCCGTCGCAGTCCTGGTCGATCCCGTCGCCGCAAACTTCCTCGGCCCCGGGATAGATGTCGGGATCGGTGTCGTCGCAATCGCCGTCGCCAACGGTGAAGCCGTCGTCGTCTTCGTCCATGTTTTGGGCATCCCGGTAGAAGACCTTGTACTGGATGCTGTATTGGAGAACGAGACGGGCGCGGAAAGCGAACACCAGCGGTCGGCGTCCCTGGATTCGATAGGCGGTGAGAATCCGGATGGCCGACGTCACGTCGTCATCCGCTTCAAACCCGGTCAGACCGAGATCGAAATCGATGTTCATGGTGGCGAAACGCCGGACCAGCGAACCGATGGAAATGCCGTTGTCCGGATTGTCGTCGTCGTCCAAGGTCATCAAAAACCGGCAGATGTTGACGGCGGTCGGATCGTTTTCATCCTCGGCGCCCTCCACCAGATCCACGATGGTCAAAACGGGAGAAACGCCGGCCGTCAGGGTGATGTCGCCCAGTTCAATCGTGCCGATGAAGAAGGTGACCGTTTCCCCAACCAGATACAAGAACCGGCCGTTTTCGTCGGTCACGCCGCTCTGGGTTTCGGTCTCGTATTCCACGCCTTCCACGCCGTCGTCGCCCACCAGCAGCGTACCCTCCTCGGTGCAGACCAGATCGGTTCCGTCGCAATCCTGGTCGATGCCGTCGCCGCAGATTTCCGGCGCGCCCGGATAGACCGTCGGGTCGTCGTCGTCGCAGTCGCCTTCGTTGACGCTGTAATTGTCGCCGTCCAGGTCCGCGTCGTCGCAATCCAGATCGGCGCCGTCGCAATCCTGGTCGATGCCGTCGCCGCAGATTTCCGGCGCGCCCGGATAGACCGTCGGGTCGGTGTCGTCGCAGTCGCCTTCGTTGAGCGTGTAGTTGTCGCCGTCGCCGTCCACTTCGTCGCAATCCAGATCGGCGCCGTCGCAATTCTGGTCGATGCCGTCGCCGCAGATTTCCGGCGCGCCCGGATAGACCGTCGAATCGGTATCGTCGCAGTCGCCCTGGTTTTCGGTGAAGCCGTCGTTGTCGTCGTCCACGTCGGCCGGATCAATCGGCGTCGGGGCCGGCGGGGGCGTGACGCATACGGCATCGACGCCGTCGCAGTTTTCATCCACACCGTTGCCGCAAAAATCCACCGCACCGGGATTGATTGCCGGGTCGTTGTCGTCGCAGTCGCCCTGGGCCACGGTGAAACCGTCGCCGTCCGCATCGACATCGGCATCGTCGTCGTCATCCGCGTCATCGTCGTCGTCGGCGTCATCATCGCCGTCGTCGTCGTCATCCGCGTCATCGTCGTCGTCGGCGTCATCGTCGCCGTCATCGTCGTCATCCGCGTCATCGTCATCGTCGGCGTCATCGTCGCCGTCATCGTCGTCATCCGCGTCATCGTCGTCGTCGGCGTCATCATCGCCGTCGTCGTCATCCGCGTCATCATCGCCGTCGCCATCATCGTCCGCATCATCGTC
>CAYFVR010000048.1:3456-21757 GCA_964346545.1 uncultured Desulfobacterales bacterium
CGTCGTCGTCATCCGCGTCATCATCGCCGTCGCCATCATCGTCCGCATCATCGTCGCCGTCGTCGTCTCCGCAGACCAGATCGACGCCGTCGCAGTCTTGGTCGATGCCGTCGCCGCAGATTTCCGGCGCGCCCGGAAAAACGGTGGCGTCGGCGTCGTCGCAGTCGCCTTCATTTTCCGTGAAACCGTCTCCGTCGTCATCCACGTCGGGATCGGAGAGGCAAACCGCGTCCGCGCCGTCGCAGTCCTGATCCACTCCGTCGCCGCAAACGTCCTCGGCGCCCGGGAAGACGGAATCATCGGCGTCGTCGCAGTCGCCTTCTTCCTCGGAGAAGCCGTCGTCGTCGGCGTCGTCAAAGTCATCCAGATTTTGCAGGGTGATTCGCAGATGGAATTGAGCCACGGTGACCGACACCAAGCCGCGGGGTCCCGCGATGGTCAGCGTCGTCAAGGTGGAGACCGCCTGGACCACCGCGTCGTCGGTTTCGAATTCCACGATCGTCATGGAAAAATCGATCGAAAGCGTCACCGCCGCCCGACGGACTTCTTCGGTGATCAAGATTCCGTTTTCCGGATCGCCGTCGTCGTCGACCGTTTGGAGAAACCGGGCGATGTTGGTCACTTCATCGTCGGTTTCGTCCTCCGCGCCTTCCACCAGGTCCACCGGGGTCATCACCGGCCCGGCAACGGCCTGGCCAATAACAATGCCCCCGATGAAAAACTCGATGGTCTCGCCTTCCACGTACCGGAAGCGGCCGCCGGCGTCCGTTACGCCGGACTGGGTTTCGGTTCGGTATTCCAGCCCCTCCACCAGGCTGTCGGCGAACACGCCTTCCTGGACCACCGGTTCGATTGAATCCCCGCTGCCGCTACAGCCGGTTGACATCGCCGCCGCCAGCCCGAGAAGCAACATCAGGCCGATGGATCGACACCCCATCCGTTGGAATAATTTACGGGTTCCCGATAGCAAATGGACCTCCCTTGAAACATTGTGAAAAATTACCGAATTCCGGATACTTATTGAACCGGAATCCGAACATGCTCCGGATGCAGCAATATCCGTTCCAAAATTTTAAGACGGGGATTCGCGGGGCGGAATTGGGGAAGGCGTACCCGGCCATCGAACCGGTCGGGAGCGCGTGGCGGAAAACGGTTCGGCCCGGCCGAGATCTCTCGACCGGGCCGAAATCGCCGAACGCCGGCGGTGCGGACGAGTCAGCTTTGCCGAACGGCGGGCCGGGAAAGATGTTTGAAAACGTCGTAGTAATCCATCACGTTTCGCACATACTTTCGGGTGACGGGGAAAGGCGGAACTCCCTCATATTTTTGGACATTTCGCATTCCCGCGTTGTAGGCGGCCAGGGCAAGATTCACCTTTCCGTCCACCCGGTCCAACAACTGGCGAAAATATCGGGTCCCGGCCATGATGTTCTGTTCCGGATCGAACCGGTTCCGAACGCCGAGGGAGCGAGCCGTGGCCGGCATCAACTGCATCAGTCCCCGCGCGCCCCGGTGGGATACGGCCTTGGGATTGAATGCGGATTCGGCGTGGATGATGGCCCGGATCAGTTCCGCCTCCACACCGTATTCTTCCGCCGCGTCGGCGATAATTTCCGTAAACTTCGTCGCGGATCGATGCAGTCGGGGGTCGGCCTCGCATATCTCCAGATTGCATTCCGCCGAAGCTTGGAGGTTGCCTCCCTCGCCGTCCGAAGACGCCGTTTTTTCCGTTCGGGCTTCCGATTCCGCCAGGCCGCTCCCGGCCATGCAGCCAAATACGGTCAAGATCGCCATCAGCATGGCGGAAGATCGGAAAAACCGTTTTTTTCGTCCGCCCGCAATTCGCTTCAACATATCCCCCCCTTAAATAATTTGCCTCTAAAAATTTTTTGCCGGTCAAATGGCTCTCCGGAATGCCGCGCGACGGGAATCCGGCCGGCATTCCGTCCAATCCGGTTTTGGAAAGCCTCGACCATTCTCCAAACTTTTTTGGATTTTCAGCGTTTCCCTTTTGGGTTCGCCCCCCCGGGTTCCTTGGCGATTCGCGCCTTCCCAAAAGCGTCGGAGGGCGAAAAGCGAAAAGCGTGCCATTTTCACGATTCCCAACCCCAATTTTTCGCAAACCGAAATCCATCGGCCTGAAATTGAGGTCGCATTTCCATCTTGTCGATCTGTGTCGATCTGGAATTTTGGGGGAGGAAAGAGTTGGGGCGGAGATGAATCCATATAAAAAAAGAAATGGTCAAACTTGCGTTTTGGTGGCAAAATACCCAAAAAATCAAATTCTTTTGAGTTCCACGGAATCCAAAATCCCTCGGAAGCAGCCAATTTTCAGTCGCGGTGCCATTTTTCGTCGAAAATATTGCCAAATTTTGTCAATCGGGATGAATCCAATAACGATGAATCCAATAACGAGAGCTGACCGAGGAAATCGCTCGCCGCCACGACGTCCCGAGCCGCTTTTTCGCGGAAGCGCTCAACGCGGCGCCGGAAGAGACCGAAGCCGCCGGCTGCCGGATGAAACATGTCATTTCGGGCGAGATGTTGGACCGGCCGGTTCGTTTCGCGGAATTTCTGGAACGATGTTCCCGAGCCGGGACGGAATGGAATGGATTCGGGAATTCTGGGAGCGTTGCGTTGCGGGGCGGGGGGGACATTCGAGAACTGCGGCGACCGTCTGGCGACCTGGAAAACGGATCGCCGCGCGCGGGAGATGCCGGAAGGTGAAATGCCAAAGTGAACGGCGTCGGGATTAGACGGGAACCGGCAGGACGATGGTCAAATTGTCCCGATGGACCACCTCGTCGTATGGCCGATCGCCCAGCTTTTCGCGGATGCCGTCGGAGCGGAGTCCTTGAATTTTGCGGATGTCCGCCGCTCCGTAGTTGACCAGTCCAACCCCAACCACCTCGCCGTCGGGATTCAGGATTTCCACGGGCGCGCCCACGCGAAAATCCCCTTCCACGGCGGTAATCCCGATGGGCAGCAAACTTTTCCCCCGCTCCACCAGGGCGCGAACCGCGCCGGGGTCGATCCGAAGGCCGCCCCGGGGGCGAACCGAAAAGCCGATCCAGGATTTCCGGTTGGCCATCCTCTCCTTCTTGGGCGCGAAAAAGGTCCCCAGCTTTTCCCCCTCCAGCAGCCGTCGCAACACGTCCGGAACGCGTCCGCCGGCGATGATCATGGGAATTCCGGCGGTGTTCACCTTGCGGGCCGCCTTGATCTTGGTGAGCATTCCGCCGGTGCCCAGGGAGCCGACGATGCCGCTGGCGCAATTCTCCACCTCCCGCCCGATGGTGGTCACCAACGGAATGAGCCGGGCCTCGGAATGGGAGCGGGGATCGCGGTCGTACAAGCCGTCGATGTCGGTGAGATTGATCAACAAGTCCGCGCCGGCCATCAGGGCGATCATGGCCGACAGGTTGTCGTTGTCGCCGAACTTGATCTCCTCCACCGAAACGGTGTCGTTCTCGTTGATGATCGGCGCCACGCCCCACTCCAGAAGCTGATTCAGAGTGTTGCGGGCGTTGAGATACCGCTTTCGGCTGTGAAGACCGTCGCCGGTCAGCAGCACCTGGGCCACGCGTCGGCCGTACCGGCCGAAGGCCAGTTCGTATTCGAGAATGAGGCCCGCCTGTCCCACGGCGGACACGGCCTGGCGTTCCGGAATGGTGTCGGGCCGGGCGGCGAAATTCATTTTCTTGAGGCCGGCGGCCATGGCGCCGGAGGAAACCAGGATCACCTCGCGGCCGGCGTCCATCAGGGTGCAGATCTGCCGGCCGAGGGCGGCCACCACTTCCAGGTTGAGGCCGCCCTCCCAGGTCAGCACGTTGCTGCCCACCTTCACCACCAGCCGACGGGCGTCCGCGACGCGGGCCGTCCGGTCGATGTCAAGTTCCGGATTGGCGGAAGAGGTCGTCATGTGGGTTCCGAGAAAGAAAAAAGGAAGGGGGTTGGTCGCGATGCCGTTCATTTTGGCGAAAATCTGTGGGGGCGAATTGCATTCGCCCTCGGACACTCCGGCACATTCGTCCTTTGGGAATCCCAAAGCGAACGGCATCGAGCTTAATCGGACGAATCGAGACGCCGGCGGATGTCCCCCAAAAGCCCCCGGAGGCCCGAACGGGTCGCGGCGGAGATTCGAAGGGGGTGAACCGAGAGGCCGGTTTCCCGGGCCGTCATTTCAAACAGCTCCGCCCCGACTTCCGCCTCCGGCAGGTCCATTTTGGAAAAGACGACCACCTCGGGCCGACCGGCCAGTTCGACGCCGTATCGGCCCAGCTCCCGCCGAATCGCCAGATATCGTTCCAGCGGCGCGTCGGGATCGATTTCCGCGGCGTCGATCAGATGAACCAGGAGCCGGGTTCGTTCCAGATGACGCAAAAACCGAATGCCCAGCCCCGCGCCGGCGTGGGCGCCCTCGATCAGCCCCGGCACGTCGGCCAGCACGAAGGGATCGCCCCCGTCGCTCACCACGCCCAGATTGGGCGTGAGGGTGGTGAAGGGATAATCGGCGATCCGGGGCCGGGCCGCGGAAAGCGCGCCGATGAGGGTGGATTTTCCGGCGTTGGGAAAGCCGACGATGCCCACGTCGGCCAGCAGCTTGAGTTCCAGCCGAAGGTTCCGGGTTTCGCCGGACTCCCCCGGCTGGGCGAATCGGGGCGTTCGGTGGGTGGCGCTTTTGAAATGAAGATTGCCCCGGCCGCCCCGGCCGCCCCGGGCCACCACCACGGCGGCGTCGGTCTCGGTCAAATCGGCCAGCAGGGCGCCGTCGTCGGCGTCGTAGACCAGGGTGCCGGGCGGCACCTCGATCACCAGATCGTCGCCGCCCCGGCCGGTCCGCTGGCCGCCTTCGCCGCCCCGGCCGTTGGGGGCGCGGAACTGGCGGCGGGAACGGAAATCATAGAGCGTGCGTATGCGGGGAGAGGCGGCCAATCGCACATCGCCGCCCCGCCCGCCGTCTCCGCCATCCGGTCCGCCCTTCGGGATGAACCGCTCGCGCCGGAAACTCAGGCAACCGTTTCCGCCGTTCCCGGAGCGAACCGTGATGGTGGCTTCATCGACAAATTTCAATCGGTCTGTATGCTCACGATTTTCCGGGAACGGCCCGAACGCCCGTAGGCCACAACGCCGTCGGTCAGGGCGAAGAGAGTGTAGTCCTTGCCCATTCCGACGTTTTCACCCGGATGAATTTTGGTGCCGACCTGGCGCACCAGAATGTTGCCGGCCCGCACCTGCTCGCCGCCGTAACATTTGACGCCCCGTCGCTGTCCCTGGCTGTCGCGGCCGTTTTTGGAGCTGCCGCCCGCCTTCTTGTGTGCCATGATTCCTATTCCTCGGTGGGTTCCGGTTTGGTTGAAAGTTCAACGTCCGTCTCGGGGGCCGGGGCCGCTTCGGCCGACAGGCCGTCGGGGCCGATCCGGTCGATGCGCACCGCGGTAAAGGGCTGCCGATGGCCCCGGGTCCGGCGATAGCCTTTCCGCCGTTTGTACTTGAACACCAGAATCTTCTTGGATTTGTCCTGGGCCACGATTTCGCCCCGAACTTTTACGTCCTCCAGCAACGGCCGGCCGATCCGGACCTCTTCGCCGTCGTTGAACATCAGGACCCGGTCAAAATCGACGGCCTCGCCGACCTCTCCGTCCATCCGTTCCACGCGGAGAATGTCGCCCTTCCGAACCTTGTATTGCTTCCCGCCGGAATTTACGACTGCATACATTGATTCCACCTCCCTTCACGCGAAATAACCCGATCAAAAAATTCTGCACAATGAATTTTTTTTTCGCCTTTGTCAAGAAAAAAGCGAATCAATTCCCGTAAATAAACGCCAGGCGAATCTCTTCGTCCGGGGCGCCGGCGGCGGGTGCGCCCCCGGCGGCCTTTCGGAGCAGCGCCTCGACCCCGAGGCCCGACATCCGAACCGCCCGAAACCCGGCCGCCGGGCCTTCGAACGCGGGCGGAAACGGTTCCGGCGGCTCCCCGGCCAGAACGCGGCTCACCTGGCCGCGCCAGAATTCGGGGTCCTCCGGATGGAGGGGAATTTTCGGAATCTCCCCAAGCGCCTCCAGCCCTTCGGCGGCGTCGGTCACGGCCTCCCAGACCGCTCGGCTGTCGGTCGCCAGCGGGCCGGCCGCGGGGGCTTCGGAGAACAATCGGCTCCAGGCCGCCATCCGCGTGGCGGTCATCCGCATGCCCAGATCGGTGGGCGGGGCCGAAGCGGTTCGGGTCGTCTCCGCCGCGGCGTCGCCATGGAGCCCCTCGGCCAGGATTTTTTCCAGCTCCCCGGCGGCGGCCAGCTCCGCGTCGGTTTCGCCCTGGAATCCGTCGAACCGCTGGGCGACGGCCAAAAACACCCGGGAGAGGAACAGGGGCGCGGGTCCGCTTTCCGCTTCCCGCCCGCGAACGCGTTTCCGGATGGCCGACCGCAGGGATTCCGCGGAGGCCTCCTCCAGCATGGGCGCCTCCATTTCCGAGCGTTTCCACCGGCCCAGGTCGGCGCCGCCCTGGAGATCGCCCCAGCGTCGGAATTCGTCCACCACCCCGGCCACCCGCGATTCGTCCTCGGACACCGGGGCGTGGATTTCCACGATCCCGAGATCGGCGGCCGCGGAAAGGGAGGGATGGATCAGTCCCGGAGAGGGTGCGTAGACCGCCACCCGAGGAAAACAGACCGACAGTGCCCGGCTCGCGGCCGGAGAAAGGCTTGTGAAGGGAAAATAGACGGGAATCATAAGCGTGACCCATGCCTCCGGAGCGGACATCCGGACCATGAAAACCGGATTCCGCAAAATTTCAGGGTAAAGATGGGAGCGGCCGACGGGAGCTACTCGACTTTTTCGTCCTGGACCACCACGCCCCGGGCCCGCAGATCGTCCCGGATGCGGTCGGCGGTCTCCCAGTCGCCCCGACGGCGCGCGGCGTCCCGCTCGGCCACCTGGGCGGCCGCGGCTTCATCGGTCACGTCCGGTTCCGGGGCGAAGCGAAAGACATTCAGCACCGCGTCCAGTTTCCGGAAGGCGGCCAGCACCCGTTCCGCTCCGGCCGAATCGATGTTCCCCTCCTGGATCAGCCGATTGACCCGGCGAACGTTCCGGAAAATGGAGGCCAGGGCGACGGAAACATTGAGATCCTCGTCCATGGCGTCGGTGAAGCCGGTTCGGATGTCGTAGAGCAGCTGATCCAATTCGGGATGCGGCGTTCCTTCGCCCACTTCCCGAAGCCGCCGGACGCAGGCGTCCAGCCGTTCCAGAGAGCGCCGGGCGGTTTCCAGCTGTTCCGCGGAAAAGCCCACCGGACGGCGATAATGGGCCGACAGCAGCCAGTAGCGAATCTCCCGGCCGGAATAGCCCATGTCCCGAAGATGATCCAGGTTGCCGAAAGCCTCCGGATCGCCGCTGATTTCCTCCTCGCCGGGAACCCGGTCGCAGTGGAGCCAGAACCGGGCCAGCGGTTTGCCGGTCACCGCCTGGGCGATGGCCATTTCGTTTTCGTGGTGGGGAAATACCAGCTCCCGGCCCGCGGCGTGGATGTCGAAGCTCTCCCCCAGGTATTTCATGGACATGGCCGCGCACTGAATGTGCCAGGAGGGGCGCACGTTGCCCCAGTCGGTGGGCGTGTAGATGCCCCGCTTCAGCTCCGTGAGGCGGCAGCGTTTGAACAGGGTGAAATCCCGGGGGTTCTCCTTTTCGTACTCGTCCAGGTCCACCGTGGCCCCCACCCGAATTTTCTCCAAATCCACCCCGGAGAGGCCGCCGTAGGTTTCGAACTTGGCGATGTCGAAATAAAGCGACCGCAGCTTCTCGTAGGCGAACCCCTTTTTCACCAGCCGCTCGGCCAGGCTCACCATTTCGTCGACATGTTCGCTGGCCCGAGGATATCGGTCGGCGGGCCGAATGCCAAGAGTTTCCAGGTCGGCGTGAAAGGCGGCGATGTGCCGGTCGGTGAACGCCTTCAGCCCCTCCCCGGCCCGTTCCGACCCGTTGATGGTCTTGTCGTCCAGGTCGGTGATGTTCATGACGTGCCGAACCTCGTATCCGCGATACGTCAGGTAGCGAACCAGCAGGTCGGAGAAGACGAAGCGACGCCATTCGTGGGGGCGCAGCCGAGCGTGGGCGGTGGGGCCGCAAGTGTACAGCGAAACCTTCCCGGGAACCGACGGGGTGAAAAGTTCCTTGGTCCGGGTCGCCGTATTGTAAAGCTTGAGGAACGCCTGTTCCCGGACGGTGAACAGCGGGGTGGAGAGGTAGCGTTCCCCGCCGTCGGGAAAGATGACCACGACGGTTCCTTCGTCCATGGCCTCGGCCTCCTTGGCGGCGATGGCCATGGCGGCCCCGCTGCTCATCCCGACCATGAGCCCTTCCTCCCGGGCCAGCCGGCGGGTCATCTCGAAGCCGTCCTCGTCGTCCACGTTGACCTTGACGTCCAGCCGTCCCTTGTCGAAGAGACCCGGCTCGTAGGACTCCTTCATGTTCTTGAGCCCCTGGAGCTTGTGGCCCAGATAGGGCTCCACGCCCACCACCCGGATGGTCGGATTGTACTCCTTGAGCCGTCGGGACATCCCCATGAGGGTTCCGGTGGTGCCCATGGTGGCCACCAGGGTCGTGATTTCGCCGTCCGTCTGCTCCCAGATTTCCGGCGCGGTGCCGCGGTAGTGGGCCTGCCAGTTGGCGTCGTTGTTGTACTGGTCGGCCATGAAATAGCGGTCGGGCTCCTCCCGGGCCAGCCGGTAGACCGCCTCGATGGCGCCGTCGGTGCCCATGTGGCCGGGGGTGAGGAGGATTTCCGCGCCCCGGGCCTGAAGAATCTGCCGCCGCTCCATGCTGGCCGACTCGCTCATGGCCAGCAGCAGCCGGTAGCCCTTGACGGCGCAGACCAGGGCCAGTCCGATGCCGGTGTTGCCGCTGGTGGCCTCGATCACCGTCTTTTCCGGCGTCAGCTCGCCCGATCGCTCTCCGGCCAGAATCATCTGAAGCGCCGCCCGATCCTTGATGGAGCCGCCGGGATTCATGTATTCCAGCTTGGCGAGGATCCGGACCTTGGGATTGGGATTCAGCCGGCGAATTTCCACCAGGGGCGTGTGGCCGATGGCGTCGAGAATGGAATGGCTCATAAGTTCAATATCTCATCCAGCGCCCGTCGAACCGCCTCCCGGACGCGGGTTGGATCGGGTTGGGCGTCGATCACCCGGAAGCGGTCGGGGAACCGGCGGGCCAGGTCCAGATAGCCGTCGCGGACCCGGCGATGAAAGGCGAGGGTTTCCGCCTCGAATCGGGTTTCGGACCGGTCCCGCCCGCCGTCGGAGACGGCCGACCAGGCCCGTTCCAGTCCAATTTCCGGCGGAAGGTCCAGCAACAGCGTGGCGGCCGGCTGGAGATCGTCCAGCACCCGCCGGTGCAAATCCCGGATCAGATCGACGTCCAGGCCGCGGGCGTGGCCCTGGTAGGCCAGCGTGGCGTCCAGATATCGGTCGCACAGAACGATTCGACCGGCGTCCAGGGCCGGACGGATGACCGTGTGAATGTGCTGGGCCCGGTCGGCCATGTACAGCAAAAGTTCCGCCCGAAAGTCCAGATCGGAAACCTCCGGGTCCAGCAGGATGGCCCGAATCCGGCGGCCCACCGGCGTCGCGCCCGGCTCCCGGGTTTCCACCACATCCCTCCCCCGGCTTCGGAGATGGTCGGCGGCGGCCCGGGCCTGAAGGGTCTTTCCGGCCCCCTCGACGCCCTCGAAGGTGATGAACATCAGCCGTTCTCCGGAAGGCCGCGGTAGAGCGACGTCCCCAGCATGGGGTTCCGTCCGGTCCAGGTTTCGTTGGGGTCCTGGCCGGCCAGAAAATCCCGGATGCCGTTCATTTTGGCGTCGATATTGTCGATCAGGTTCAGCAGCACCGCCTCCAAAATCTTGGGCGTCACCGGAGAGCCGAACTCCTTGGTGCCGTGGTGGCTCAGGATCATGTGCTTCACCCGCCAGGCGGTCTCCGACGGAAAGCCGTCGATCCGGGCCGCCATTTCGTCCACCATGCCGCAGCCGATGGTGATGTGGCCCACCAGCTTGCCCTCGTCGGAGTAGTCGATGAAGGTTTCGTAGAGAAATTCGCGGGTTTTGCCGATGTCGTGGAGGACGGTCCCCACCATGAGCAAACTTTCGTCCAAGCTGCCCTTGTAATGGCCGGCGATCTTCCGTACCAGCACCGTCATGGAAAGGGTGTGTTCCAGCAGCCCGCCGATGAAGGCGTGATGCATTCCCTTGGCCGCCGGGGCGATCTTGAACCGCCGGACGAATTCCTCGTCGTCGAAAAAGGCGTCCATGAGCGCCCGAAGGTGCGGATCGGTCACGGTTTCCCGAACCGTCTTCACCAGCCGGTCGAACATGCCGTCGATGCCCAGCGGATTCCGGGTCGTGGCCAGAAAATCCTCCGCCCGGATCGATTCCGGATCGCAAAAAACGAGTCCCCGAACCGTCAATTGGGGCGTCCCGCGGAATTCGGTGACGCCGCCCGTCACCCGGACGAAATCCCCCGCCCCGGCCGCCGCGCCGAGGGTTTCCACGTCGTCCCAGGCCACGGCGCGGATGTCCCCGGTTCGGTCCACGAACCGAAAGGTTAGATAGCTTTCGCCGTTCTTCTTGACGGCGACCGCCTTTTCCGCCAACGCGAACACGTCGTCCACGTTGTCGCCGGGCTTCAGCTCGTTGATGAACTGGGTTTTCATTGGTTGAATCGCCTCTTAATTCTTCATCTTCCATTCCCCGCCGATCTCCCATTCCCGCAGGCTCTCCAAAAGCCCGTAATCGGTCATGTCGCAGCGGATGGG
This sequence comes from uncultured Desulfobacterales bacterium, assembly GCA_964346545.1. Lineage (GTDB taxonomy): Bacteria > Desulfobacterota > Desulfobacteria > Desulfobacterales > Desulfococcaceae > CAYFVR01. The sequence continues at coordinate 14,268 of CAYFVR010000048.1, forward strand.
GGTGATGGAGATATAGTTTTGAAACACGGCGTCCCGGTCCACCTCGACGTCTTCCCCGAATTCGCCGGTGTCCAGACCCAGCCAGTGGTAGGGCCGATCTCGGGGGTCGGTGCGCCGCTCGTAATAGTCCTCGGAAAGGCGGCGAATGCCCTGGCGGCTGAACCGAATGCCGCCGGTTTCGGCCAAGGGCCGGTTGGGCAAATTGACGTTGAGCAGGGTTCCGAAGGGAAGCCCCCGGAACGCCACCTCCTCCGCCAGCCGCGCCGCGAAATTGGCGGCGTCGCCGTAATCGATCGCCTCTCGCCCCAAAATGGAGACGGCGATGGCGGGAATGCCGTAGAGGGCGGCCTCCCGGGCCGCGGCGACGGTGCCGGAATAGTTGAGGTTGACGCCCACGTTGGCCCCCGGGTTGATCCCGGAAATCACCACGTCCGGCCGGAACGGCAGCAGCTCCAGCAGCCCCAGCTTGACGCAGTCGGCCGGCTTTCCGGTCACCGCGAAGCCCCGCCAGCCCCCGTTTACGGTAACCTCCTCGGCCCGCAGCGGCTCGTTGAGCGTGATGCCGTGGCCCACGGCGCTGCGCTCCCGATCCGGCGCCACCACGGCCACCTCGTGGGCGTCCCGCAGGGCCCGGTACAGCGCCCACAGCCCCTCTGCAAAAATCCCGTCGTCGTTGGTCAACAACACCTTCATCGCCGCTCCTTCCCCCTCCCGCGAAATTTCCCCGTCTTGACATTTGCGGGCAAGTGGGCTTTATACTCGAAGCTTTCGTCCGGTTCAACCCATTATGCTCACGCCTTTCGAAACGCCGACCGAATGAACCTCGTTTGAGTTCCCGTTTTCCCGCCGCCCCTTCCGTTCAAGATTCCGCCCCCCCGTCGGGACGGACGCGCCGTCGGCCTTCCTGGAAGCGCCGGATGGCGGGTCTGCTGGCGGGCGGAATGTTGCTGTTTTGCGGCCCCGCCGCCGCCGAACCCCTGGACGGGATTGCGGACCCCTCGGCCCGCCTCCCCTGGGAAATCCGGGCCGACGTGGTGGAATACGATCCCGAACGGCAAGCCTATCTCGCCCGGGGCGACGTCCACATCGAACGGGAAGGGGTTCGGCTCCAGGCCGATCGGGTGCGCTTTTTTCCGGAAACCCGGGTCGCGGAGGCGGAAGGTCACGTATTGCTGGCCTCCGGCGGCGACGTGCTCGCCGGGGATCGTCTGGTGGTGGACCTGGACGACCAGACCGGCGCCTTGAGCAACGGCGAAATTTTCTTCCGGGAAAGCCATTTCTACATCCGGGGCGAAACCATCGAAAAGGTGGGTCCCCGGGCCTACCGGGCCTATCGGGCCTCTCTCACCGCCTGCGAGGGGGACCGCCCGGACTGGAAAATCACCGCCCGCCGGGTGGACGTGGTCGCGGAAGGCTACGGCACGATTCGCCACGGCGCCTTCTGGGCCCGCCGCCTTCCCCTCTTTTATACGCCGTTTTTCTTCTTTCCGGTGAAGGGCGAACGACAGACCGGTCTGCTGACGCCGTCCTTCGCGATTTCGGATCGGCGGGGGACCGAATACGCCCAGCCCTTTTTCTGGGCCATCGGCCCGCAAGCCGACGCCACCGTTTACGACCACTACATGAGCGACCGGGGCCACCGGGCGGGCGGCGAATTCCGCTACATTCTGGATGAACGCTCCAAGGGCGTCGTCATGGCGGAATACCTCCACGACCGCAAGGTGGACGACGGGACCGGCGACGGCGGACTTTACGGCTACACCGACGACGCGGAACTCCGGCCCAACCATGATCGATATTGGATCCGGGGCCGGGTGAACCAGGCCCTGCCCGCCGGGTTTCAGGGACGGCTGGACCTGGACGTGGTGAGCGACCAGGATTATCTCCGGGAGTTCAAGAGCGCCCACGCCGGCTTCGACGACAGCCAGACCTTCTTCCGGGACCGGTTCGGCCGGGAGCTGGAGGATTTCACCGACCCCGTCCGGTCCAACCGGCTGTCGGCCACCCGCTTCGGGCCGGAAACCAGCCTCCACGCGGAATTTCTCTGGCACGACAATGTGATCAACCGGCGCCGGCGGGACGAGGATCCCACCCTTCAGCAACTGCCGCTGATCACCTTCAATCAGATCAAGCGGCCGGTGGGAAATTCCCCTTTTTTCTGGAACCTGGAAACCCGGTACGGCCATTTTTTCCGCCGGGACGGCGGGCGGGGCCACCGGGCCGATATCCAGCCGCGGCTCTTCTGGCCCCGTCGGCTCGGCCGGGCGCTGTTCGTGGAACCGTCGGTGGGGTTTCGGCAAACCCTCTGGTACGTGGACCGGTTCGACGCCGAGGACGATCCGGACGCCGACCGCCTCCGCCATCGAGAAAGCCCCGACCTCCGAGTGGATCTCTTCACCGCTTTGGCCCGGACCTTTTCCGGCCGGGGCCGGAACGCCCTGATCCACGCGATTCGGCCCCAGCTGACCTACCGGTACGTGCCGGAACAGGACCAGGACGACCTGCCCCTCTTCGATCCCCTGGACCGAATCGAGCGTCGGAACCGGTTCACCCTGTCCCTGGTCAACACCCTGGCCCGGAGCGGCGGGAACCCGGAGGCGGGTCGAATCGGCCGTCTGGAGCTGGAGCAAAGCGTGGATTTCGAGCGGTTCGACCCGGAGACGGACACCCTGCCCTTTTTCGCGGCGGATCGCACGCGGCCCGAAGCGGGCCGGCGGCTTTCCCCCTTGTTCGGGCGTCTGGAAATCACCCCCTTCCACTGGCTTTCCATGTTCGGGGACGCCGAGTGGTCCCACGACGAAAGCCGGTTCGTCTCCCGGAACCTGGCCGCCGTCTTCCAGGACCGACGCGGCGACCGGCTCTTCGTGGAACATCGCTACACCCGGTCCGTGGCGGAATCGCTCTACGCCCGGGCCACCGTCCCGTTGACCCCGCGCTGGATCGTCCGGGGCGAGTACGAAAGAAATCTGCGCGCCCATGCCACCCTGGAAACCGGTCTGGGGCTGCGCTACCTGGCCGGCTGCTGGTCCCTGGATCTCCGCTACGTCCGTTCGGAGGAGAACAACGCCTCGGTCGGCTTCATGGTTCATCTCAACGGATTGGGGGAACTCGGCACAAACTGAGGCCGACGACCATGCCAAAGACTATGCCCAAAAACATGAGCGATCCAACGCCGAAATCCGCCTGGTACGTGCTGCACACCCGCAGCCATTTCGAAAACGTGGTGTTCACCTCGCTGAGCGGGAAGGAACTGGAAACCTTTCTGCCCAAAATGCGGGTGAAAAGCCGCCGCAAGGACCGCCAAAAAATGATCGACGTGCCGGTCTTTCCGGGCTACGTCTTCGTTCGCAGCGCCCTGCTGCCGGCGGAGCATGTGGACATTCTCAAGACCGTCGGGGCCGTTCGCCTCATCGGCAATTCCGCCGGCCCGGTTCCGGTCCCCGACGACACCGTCGAATCCCTTCGGATCATGACGGAGGTTCCCGATTCCCTTTTCACCGGACAACGGTTCGAGCGGGGAGACCGGGTGCTGGTCACCGCCGGACCCTTCGCCGGGGTGGTCGGCCTGTTTTCCCGGTACCGGGGCCAAGAGCGGGTGGCGGTGGAGGTGGAAATCCTGGGCCGGTTCGCCGCGGTGGAAGTCGCCGAGGAGGATGTGGAGCCGTTGCCCAAAATCCTTTCATAACCTCTTGACTTCCTATCAAATTATATTTAGTATCAGGGCCATCGTTTTACGGGCGGCGTCCAGACCGTTTGCGGCAGACCGTTTCAGCCAGACCGTTTAAGAAGGAGCCTTTATGAACAAGCTGGAACTGATTTCCACCCTGAAAAACGAGGCCCGCATTTCGAAAATGGAGGCCGCCAAGATCGTGGAAATTTTCTTTGACAGCATGGCCGACGCCTTGGCGGAGGGGGAGCGGGTGGAAATCCGGGGCCTGTGCAGTTTCTTCGTGAAAAACTACAAGAGCTACACCGGCCGCAACCCAAAAACCGGAGACAAGGTGACCATCAGCCCCAAAAAGCTGCCCTTTTTCAAATGCGGCAAGGAGTTGAAGGAGCGCGTTGACGGCGAAGAGGGATGAACGCGTCTCCGGCGACCCGGAACCGGCCGACCGGCGGCCGCTTCGGATCCTGGAGCGGATGGCGGCCCGCGGAACCTTTCCCCACGCGCTGCTCTTCGCGGGGCCCGACGGGGTCGGAAAGACCGCCGTCGCGATTCGAACCGCCCAGGCGCTCAATTGCGGGGCCGACGGAGATCCGGCGGCGCGATTTCGGGAACCGGATTGCCGCTGTCGGGCCTGCCGGAAAATTCAAGCCGGGGTCCATCCCGATCTTCACCGGATCGTCCCCGACGGCCCGCTCATTCGAATCGATCGGATTCGGGATCTGATCGGGCGTCTGGCCATGCGGCCCAACGAGGCCCGCACCCGGGTCGCCCTCATCGAGCGGGCCGGCGCCATGAACCCCGAAGCCGGCAACGCCCTCCTGAAATTGCTGGAAGAGCCTCCGGATCGAACAATTCTGATTCTGACCGCCCGCCGGCCCTCCGAATTGCTGCCGACCCTGGTTTCCCGTTGCCGCGCCCTTCGGTTCGCGCCGCCCCCCCGGGCGATACGGGCGAAAAATTTGGCGGATCGGCTGGATTTGGCTCCGGAACATGCCCTGGCCCTGGCCGCGCTGGACGGCCCGCCGCCCGCCGACGCCCGGGAGGCGGAGAATCGCCGCAGACGAAGAAACTGGGCCATCGCCGTCGCGACCGGCCTGATGAAGGGCGAAGGCCCCCCGGGACTGGCGCTGGCCTTCGCGGAACGGCTGGCCGCCGATCGGGACGCCGCGGCGGAATTGCTCGACGTTCTGGCGGTTTGGCTGCGGGACGCGCTGGTGGGCCGATACGCGACGGAACGACGGCTGTTTCCCGACGCCGCCGACGGCCCGGCCGCCCGTCTCGCGGGCGAAGCCCTGCTTCGTCGGCTTTCGGCCGTGGAAACGGCCCGCCGCCGCCTGCAAACCAACGCCAACGCCCGGCTGGCCCTTGAGGTTTTGGCCCTGGAGATCGCGGAGAGTGTTCATGAAGAAAGTCGTCGGCATTCGGTTCAAGCCGGCCGGTAAGGTTTACGATTTCGACCCGGGCGCCTACGTTTTGGAGATGGGCGATCCGGTGATCGTGGAGACCGAGCAAGGGCTCGGCTTTGGCGTGGTGGCGGTCGCTTCCGCCCCTCTGGAGGACGAAAACCGGGAACTGAAGAAAGTTTTCCGTCCCGCCGGGGAAAAGGATTTCACCCAGCGGGACCAGAACGCCGAGCTGGAAGGCCGGGCCCAGGCCTTCTGCCTGGACTGCATCGAGCGGCTGGGGCTGAAGATGAATCTGTTCTCGGTGGAAAGCACCTTCGACGCCAACAAGCTCACCTTCTTTTTCACTGCGGAAGGGCGGGTCGATTTTCGGGAGCTGGTCAAAATGCTGGTGCGGGAGTTTCGCATCCGCATCGAAATGCGCCAGGTGGGCATCCGCAATCAGGCCAAAATGTGCGGCGGGCTGGGCCGGTGCGGCCGGGAACTGTGTTGCAGCACCTTTTTGGAAAAGTTCGACCCGGTCTCCATCCGCATGGCCAAGGAGCAGGGACTTTCCCTCAACCCGACCAAAATTTCGGGCCAGTGCGGCCGGCTGATGTGCTGCCTCACCTACGAGAACCAGACATATCAGGAACTGAAACAAGGCTTCCCCAAAATCGGACGCCAGGTGGACACGCCCCAAGGCCGGGGCAAAGTCATCCGCCACAACATCCTCCGCCAGCGGGTGGCGGTTCGTCTGGAGGAGGGCAACGAGGTGGAGCTGTCCGTCGAGGCGCTCGCCCCCGGCGGCCCGCCCCCCAAAAAGGGGAAAAAGAAGCCATCCAAACAGGAGAAATAATGTCCGGCCGATTTTACATCACCACGCCCATCTACTACGTCAACGCCAAGCCCCACCTGGGCCACGCCTACACCACCATCACGGCCGACGTCGCCCGCCGGTTCCACCGCATGCGGGGCGAGGAAACCTATTTCCTGACCGGCACCGACGAGCACGGCGACAAGATCGAACGGGCCGCCCGCAAGGAAAACATGCCCCCTCGGGAATACGCCGATCGAATCAGCGGCCTGTTCCGGGAACTCTGGCCCCGGCTCGACGTCGAAAACGACCAGTTCATCCGCACCACCGATCCCGCGCACATCCAGGTGGTCCAGCAGGTGCTGCAGAAAATTTACGACGCCGGCGACATTTACTTCAGCGAATACGAAGGTCTTTACTGCTATGGCGCCGAACAGTTCTACGCCGAGCGGGATCTGGTGGACGGCAAATGTCCCGATCATGACGAGACCCCGGAGCTGATCCGGGAGACCAACTATTTTTTCCGCATGAGCCGCTACCAGGACTGGCTGATCGGCCACATCCGGGACAATCCAGATTTCATCCGGCCGGAGCGCTACCGGAACGAGGTGCTTTCCTTTCTGAAGGAGCCGTTGGAAGACCTGTGCATTTCCCGGCCCAAAAGCCGGCTTCAGTGGGGCATTCCCCTCCCCTTCGACGAAAATTACGTCACCTACGTCTGGTTCGACGCGCTGCTCAACTACGTCTCGGCCCTGGGCTATCCCGACGGCGATAAATTTCAAAAATTCTGGCCGTCGGCGCAGCACGTCGTGGCCAAGGATATCTTGAAGCCCCACGGCATCTACTGGCCCACCATGCTCAAGGCGGCCGGCATTCCGGTCTACAAGCACCTCAACGTCCACGGCTACTGGAACTTGGAAGATTGCAAGATGTCCAAGAGCCTGGGCAACGTGGTGGAGCCGCTCAAAATGGCCGAGGTCTACGGGCTGGACGCCTTCCGGTTTTTCCTGATGCGCGACATGGTCTTCGGCCGGGATTCCAGCTTCGGCGAGGAGGCCCTGGTGGGCCGGATCAACGCCGACCTGGCCAACGACCTGGGCAACCTGTTCAGCCGGGTCGTCGCCATGACCCACAAGTACTTCGGCGGAATCGTTCCGGAACCGGACCCCGACGCCGAGGCGGAGCTGGCCGAAATCCGGGGGGGAGACCTCCGGTCCCACGCCGCCGCGGCCGTCGAGGCCTACGAACCGGCCATGGACACCTTCGCCTTTCACGACGGGCTCAAGGCGGTGTGGGAATTCATCGGCCGGCTGAACAAGTACGTGGACATGGCCGCGCCCTGGGAAATGGCCAAGCGCAAGGAGGCCCGACCCCAGCTCGCCACGGTGATGTATCATTTTCTGGAAAGCCTCCGGATCGTCTCCGGACTCGTCTATCCGGCGATGCCGTCCACGGCTCGGGCCATGCAAAAGCATCTGGGCCAGAAAGCCGACGACGACTTTTTCTCGCTGGATCGGCTGAGGGACTGGGGCGGACTGGCGGCCGGAACCCGGCTGCCCAAGGCGATCCGGCTCTTCCCCCGGGTGGAGAAAACGGAGCCCCCGGCTCCGGAGGCGCCGGCGCC
>CAYFVR010000049.1:0-21613 GCA_964346545.1 uncultured Desulfobacterales bacterium
GAGGGGAAGGCCGCCATGCGGCGGGCGATTTCCTCGTTTTTCCAGGGATAGAATCCCACGTCGGTTAAAAACTGGATGCCCGCCAGCAGGAATTCGGCGCATTCCAACGGGTGATCGGTCTGGAACAGGCCCTGGTGGCAGCCGTCCCGGATCACCGCCGCGTAGATGGGGGCGAGCTGGATGAGGTATCGGCCAAGCTGCCGGGCGTGCATCACGACGTTTCCGGGTTGGTGGAGCGCGTCGAGAATGTCCTCGTGTTCCTCCGCCATCCGGTCTTCGGTGGACAGTTTCCGGATGGTTTGGACGGCGTCGAGGTTTTGACGGCCGCATTCCTCGATCAGCGCTTCCTTTTTAGAAAGTTCCTCGTCGATGAGGCTTTCCACCACGGCTTCCAGCAGGGCCTCCTTGGAGGGGAAGTAGTGGTAGATGGTCCCCTTGGCGATGTTGAGGGTTTTCATCAGCTCCGCCATGGTCGCCTTGTCGTACTCCTTGGAGCCAAAGAGTTCCCGCGCGGCCTGGATGATCTCTTCCCGTCGCTCGTCCGGTTTTTTTACGGTTCTCGCCATTTTTTTCCTTTCAGATTGTCTTCAGGTTCTACTTTGACCGCCGGGGAATCGGTTTCGGGCCGGTCGAAGAAATCCGTTTTCGGACCCGGCGGGGAAAATCCGTCTCCGGTGGCGGTCGGATGGGCCTTGATTTCTTTGGGCGATTCGGCCGCTCGCCACCGGTTTCCCGTTGTTTCGGAGGGGAATATACATATTGACCGACCGTCGGTCAATAACTTTTTTCAAAAAAATTTGGCGAGGGTTTCCGGTTGGAAATTTTCTTGGGGGAGAGTTGGAAGAAAAGCTTGTGAAGTCTGGGGGATACGTCGGTAGGAGATTGTAAAAGGGTGCCGATTGGGGCGGATACCATTTACTCGGGGGATGCGGAATGGGCGATCAGGCTCCCCATCCTTGAAATCCGACCTCTTGGGGAAGTTGGTCGATTGCGGGGGGCGAACGCTCCCATCTCCATTGTTCCCACTTATTGGCACCGCAACGGAATGCGGCTTTGATCCCCTTTGCAGGTCGTCCGGCAAAGACCCTCGAATTGGCCTTGATCCACAAGTTTCTCGTCCCGGAGCCAGAGCCAGAGGTCATGGGGAGAATCCACCTTCCCGCAGCCCAGTTCGGCCAGCGCCAGGAAAGCGGCTTTTTTGTCTTTGGCAACAAAAATGCCGTCGGGGCGTTCGCTGATGATCCAGGCAATCGATTGATGCTCCGCCAAGTTCGCCGTGGCCCTGCTCGTCGTCGGCCGCAAATGCGAATACACGATTGAAAACGCGGGGCTGCCCATCATGATTTTGAAAGACTGGAACGGCGTGGGATCGGCTGCGAGAAGGGCACGGCGGTGGGAATCGCTTTCGGCGTCCAGGGCCGTTTGTTCGGCAACAAACAGCCGGTCTTTCGGCCAGCCCGTCAAATCTTCGATCCGAACGATCTTCGCAAGGTCGTTAAAAGGGCCATCGTCCAGTATCCAGGCCGTCATGGCGTCAATTCCAGGTCAGAATTTCGCGGGCTCGTCCAAGCGAAATATGGCCTTCCTCCAATGCTTCCAGCACCACGATGGAAGCCCAGCCGCGCCAGAGGGCGGGCGTCCTTTCCGGCAAGGTTTTGTGGACCATGGAAAGCGGATAATCATCTTCCTGGATTTCGAAATTTTCAAGAGAAATCAAAGGTTTTCTCTGTAATTCCGCAAGCCGGTCGGCCTCCTGCGGTTCGATGAGGCCGCAATTTTGGGCATGCCACGCCGCCCCCTCGAAGGAAAAGCCCCAAGTTTCCGCTAAAATCTGGACCATTTTTATGGAATTGGTTTTCAATTCCGGATTCAAGCCGTCATACCAGCTTTGGATGTAATTCCTTGGAGACAGAAAAGCGGGTGCGAAAGCGCGAGCCCTCACCTCCAGATTTTCATGATAGTTGCCCTTTCCCTCTAGTCCCCAGGAAACACGAGTGGTGAGATTCCGTTCTCCCGCATCGTGCAAAAGATGGCAGAGTTCGTGGGCCAGACACGCCCGGAATATCCCTGGATGGTTGATCACGTGGTGGTTGTTGGCGTTAATCAACAAAACAGGTACGGCATCGGGTTCCCAAATGCTGGCGGCGTCGATGCCGGGACTCATGGAAACCCGGGCGACGTGAACCCCGGATTGGTTGAGAAGGCTTGGAAGGTCGTACAGCGGGCCGCCCGTGGGGGCCAGGGCCTCTCGCGCCGATTCTCCAAGTTGGTATCCCTGCCGCCAAGTTTCGTTTCCTTCAACGCCCACGCTGCGCCGGTACCGGCTTAACGGGACCGTTTTACCGGAAAGCGACAGGAGGTGGCCAAGTATTCTTCCTTGTTCGGCCGCCAATGCCAGGAGCCGGATGTCCGTTGGATTGGGGGATTCGGCGGCCGTCGCGGCGCGAAACCGGGCCGGCGACCGTTTCGGAATGGAGGCGCTTCCGGCGTACATGGCGCCGGAATCGACCGCCAGCGCCCGGCAAAGCAGTTCAAACTCGGTTGAAGATAGTGGGGCGCCGTCGCGAATCGCATGAATCCGTTTATCCTCAAGCCGAGAGAGGTTTGCCAGCTCCGGAAGCAATCCCATCTCTTCGGCCCGTTGGAAAACGCCCTCAATCATCGGCGCTTGTTGGGTCATGGCTCATCCTTCGAAAGAAAACTTTTCGCCGTTATTTTGAGATTGAATTTTAAAGGCGATTCATCCAACTTGGTATTTCAAGAGACCTGTGAACTAAGACCTGTGTGGCAATAATTAATGATTTCTAAACCCATTCGTCTTGCTTTTTTCAAAAGCATTTAGGTTTTTAGAAGCCAAGGCTATCACTCTTGATGCTGATTGAAGGCGTTTTTATCTGGGATTTTCAGAATTCGGCGAACATATCCAGTTGTTTCGATTTTTTCTGCGATTTTGGGCTTGGCAACAAATCGGATATAGACCCGGCAGGTACATTTCCGAGTTCCCGCGGCTCTAGTTTATGGAGCCCGCCGCCGTAGACCCGGCCTTCACCCAGCAATGTCCGTGGTTGTATCTGGTTTAGAAGTTTCCAAATTTGACGTTTTAGCCCCGGTTTTTCCCGCATAGCGCGTTCAGCCGCCGGCTTTGGATAAAGCATTAAATATACATTCGCCGCTGTCGCCTGGGAATTGTTCAGAATAAAACGAAAATGCCGGCCAGTTTTATTGCTTTTCCTTCCGAGATAAGTGCATACAAACGGTGCCGGCGGACGGTTTTCCTGCAAGTACCAACGCTTTCGGTGCTGGCACAAATAGCCTTCCGCAACACCCTCCGCTTTCCCTTCCTCAAGATATCGTCTTAGTGTCGGATAACGCTCTTCGATCTCCTTTTCCGTCCATGGAGCATTCAGCAGGAACAGTTTTCGCTCCAAAAAAGGATTTCCATTCTCGTCGGCTTGAATTTCGTCGTCCGGCAGATATCGCGGACTCGGCAGTATCGGCTTGAACGCCTCCATCGGGAGCCTACGTTGTTCGATCTCATCGATTGGCAGGATGAAAAAACTGTTGTTTCCGGTTGCCAAGCCGCGCTTAATCTCGAAGAAATCGGCCAAAACCACTTGATCCTCGGCCGCATGGCTTTCCCGCATGGGATACTGTGTCCATTTTGGATCATGACGCAAGACCTCGACCGGCAAGGACCGATCCATCGCGGGCTTTTGCAGCGAACCGCCATAGGTAAACCGAACCTTATGCCCCGTCCCTGAGGGCTCTTTGCGGAACCATACTACGGTCGACGAAACGAGGGCATCGCCGAACTGAACATCGTTCGGGTCGAAACGGTGGATATGTAGCAGCTTCACCTTGTCCAGCAGGTACCGCTTCACCGCGACGCCATAATTCACGTCCATGAATTCGCTGGGTATCAGCCATCCGGCAAGCCCACCGTCCCTCAACCACGCATGACTCAAACCAAGAAAATAGCAATACAATCCGGCCAAACCACCGATTTCGACGCCGCAGGAATCAATTGTCCGCAACTTCAAACGCCGTTTTTCTTGGCTGGGTATGTGGTGGTGACGGACATAAGGCGGATTGCAAATTAGAAGATCGAACTTCCCGCCTTTTTCCGGCGCTTCGGCTTTTGTGAAGTCCTTAAGACGGATATCCAGTCCCGTTTGGCGCCATAAACCGCCGGCGGGAAACCCGTAATGGGGATCAATTTCGTATCCAACCGCCGCCCCGATCGATTGTTTTGGGAACGCGTCGAGCAGGGCCGAATAGAACGATCCCGTTCCGATCGCAGGATCGAGGAAACGCAAGTTTCCCTTTTCGCCAAGTTGCGCTTTGGCATAGCGTAGAATATCCAAGGATAGCCTTTGGGGTGTTGCAAATTGCCCCATTCGATTCCGCTCGGCGGTTTTTTTTTGAGCGTCCAACTTTCTCTGGAGAGCCAACCGCCGGGCTTCGAATTCCTGGATCAATGGTTTCGCCATCTACAATCCAAATTCCCCAAAATCGTCGATGCGATGTTCCCACACCCAATCGATGCCTTCCGCCGCCTCGTAGCCGAGATAACCGCTATCAAAATATCCGCAAAGAAAAAGAACGAAACGGACTTCCGCGCCGTGGGTTCGCCGCAATTGAGTCATTTTTGCCGCTTCTTCCTTGCGGCGTTTGTTGACGTTTGCAAAGTCTCCCGCCGATTTGGCCTCGATCAGGAGCGGAAATGAACCCGGCTTCGCGGCTTTGGGCATCACGACCGCATCCACGGGAATATTAATCGCCTTGCCCGTACTTTCCCGCTCGACCGGTACGTTCAGGCGGAACGAGAAAGTTCCGGGTTTCATTTCGTTATATTTCACTCCTTCGCTCGCCGGTAAATTTCGATATCCAGAGTTGGTCAACCATTCGTTCATCGCAGATAGCTGTCGTTTTTCCTGCGCGTTGCGGATGATCGGATTTGCCACCGCCCCGCACAGCCGATCCGCCACGATCGTTGCGGCGCGATATAATTCTTTTTTGGAAGGATTTTGGGCCCGTCCAAGCCACACAAAGATATCCGGATCGGCCATCTTCTCGATGATTTTTTGGATTTTTTCAAGGTCGCCATCCAACTCGGACCTCGACATGCGGGGAGGCAACCTGTTGTCCTTTTCCATGGTCTTTACAAGGTTTCCCGAAACCCCGGCAAGACCGATTAAACGATCCACGGCCAACGGCGGGCAAGTGGACATCCGCAAGGCGGGTAGCGACCACGGGTTCGCCTTCAACTGTTCCACTCCGACATTCGTTAAATTTTGGGTTGCTTCCAGAGTCGCCTCGACTGTCTTAATCGTTTCACTTCGCGTCGTCCGGTAGGCCTCCGGAGCAAAGCGTATAAACCAAGCGTTGTACATGTCCACCGACATTGCAATGTCCTGTTTCCAACGATCGGGCTTGTCCCTGTTGGCCGCCATTCATAAAAATCCTTTTTTTGACCAAATTCCAAAATAAAAACAGGAGCCCTTTACACAGCCACAGCCAACTTCACCGCATACTCCCCCTGCCCCTTCTCATCCAGCGACCGCCAGATCAGCAACTGCTTCCGAAACGCGTTCAAAAACGACTTGTTGGCCCGCTTCCAGGCGTTGGCTTCGCCCGTCTCCCGTTCCAGCCGCATCCGGATTTCCAGAAAGCCGGGATTGTCGGCCGACGGGCAAAAGTGAATCCGCACCTGCTGCATGATGCCGAAGTCGAACGGCGCCAGCCAGATGCGGCCGGACAGTTTCATGCAGGGCGCGTATCCCTCCGCGTCGGCGTCGCACAAGGTCGGCCCTTCCGGCTCGCCGCAGGCTTCGTGGACGACGATGTCGTCGGTGGAAAACAGGCCGTGGGACACGTCCTTGTGGCTTTCCAGATAGGCCAGCACGTACCCGCCCACGCTGTCGTGCTCGCCCCGGGTGATCAAAAACGGCAGGGTCAGGTCGATCCGGTTTTCGTCCACCTTGGGCAGGGACCAGGATCGGTTCACGTCCGGGATGGCGATCTCCGCCGCCACCCGGGACGGATAGAGGGCCGACACCAGCACCACCGCCATCACCAGCACCATGGAGGCCACCCCGGCCAGAGAGGAATAGTTGACCGTGATGCCTTCCCACAGCGCCGTCCCCGCGAACACGCTGGCCGACACCTGGGCCAGCAGATAGCCCAGCACCGTGCTCAGCACGCCGAAGGCCATGGCCTCCGCGATGAACAGAAAGCCCACATGGGAGGGGGCGAGCCCCACCGACGTGTAAATGGCGATTTCCCGCTTGCGTTCGTAGACGCTGCCGATCATCGTGTTCAGCACGATGAGCACCGAAATCAAAATCGGGATCAGGATGTTGGGCACGCCGCTGTACTGGATGGCGTCGCTGGCGGCGTACAGAAAGGTTCCGTCCCGCTCCCCGGAAAACAGCGGCAGGCCGAACCGGTCCACCAGCCGTCGGGCCTCGGCCTCCACCGCTCCGGGATTGGACATGCGCACCGCCACGCCCTTTAGATGGCCGCCCCGGGCCATCAGACTCTCGTAGGGCACGATCACCGTCAAATCGGCCGCGATGTGCTGGTAGCGGCTCTGGAAGGCCATCACGTCCTCGCCGCTTTCCATGGCCTCCATTTCCACCTCGGTCATCTCGGTGGTCACCTCGGCCGGAAAGGTGGCGGGCGTCAGCGGCTCCCCGTCCAAGTCGGTTCGGGCCTCCAGGGCCGCGCCGGAAAAGACGCCGGTCACCTGGAACGGCATGCCCCACAGTTCCACCTCCGCGTCGCCGGGGTTGGCGGGATCGATTCCCAGCTCCTGGGCGATCCGCTCCGGCAGCAAAATGGCCCGCCGTTCATCCGGCCCGAACCAGCGTCCGCCGCGCAACACGGCGTCCAGCCCGGTCACCTCGGGCTCCTCCGCCGAGAGGCCCACCATGCCCCGGGCCTCGAATCGCCTTTCCCCCCGGGAAATCGGCACCGGCACGGCGCGGGTCCGATCCGGGTCTTCCAGCCAGGCCCGGGGGGCGGCGACGCTCTCTCCGGCGAAATCGTTTTCGATCACGCCCAGGGATTCCGGCGGCAGGTCGGTCCAGTTGACGTTTTTGATCAGCAGCCCCTGGTAGGCCGCATCGGGCCGGAAGGCCAGCTTGGTCTGGTGGCGGATCGACTTCACGGAGGTGAAGCTCATCACCGTGAAGGTGAGCACCACCAGCGTGGCGCAGGTGAGGGCGGTGCGCAGCCGGCGGCGGCGCAGATTGCTGACGCCCAGGAAGAAGGCGGAGACGAACGCCTTCCAGCGGCTGATCTCTTCGGCCCGCATCTCCTGGGCCCGGCGTTGCAGCAGGGTCATCTCCGACTCGAACCGGAAGAAGATGATCAGCGTCACCAGCAGCGAGAGGCCCATGATGAAAAAGGCCAGGATCACCACCGTGGGGCTGTAGGCCAGCTCGAAGGCCGGATGGACCTGGCGCACCACCAGGATCAGCGCCAGCAGGATGACCAGAAAGGCGACGATCCGCTTGTGGATGTTCCGGCTGCCCACCAGCAGCCGCTCGGCGCAGAAGGCGAAGGGGACGAAGAGGGCGATGTAGAACAGCACGCCGAACAGCACGTCCCGCTGGGTGTCGTCCACATGGCTGTAGACCCGGGCGGCCAGGGCCCAGGAGCGGGCCGATGCCCGGGCGAAGGTGTCGTATTCTTGGCGGCCCAGGGCGTCTTCCGCCGTTTGCAGCGCGCCGGTCCCCGCGTCCATCAACTCCCGGATGCGCGGGTTCCGGATGCCGTGGGATTCCAAATTCCGGATGCGCGGACCCAGCAGGGCCCACATGTCCCGGGCCACCCGGTAATCGGTTTTGGTGATGAGCGGCCAGTCGTCGATCCGGTAGCCGGTCCCCTCGGGATTGTCCGGGCCGGCGTTGAGCAGCAGCATTTTCCGCTGGAGCACCGTGTCGGAGTGGGTCACCTTCAGGTGGGTCCCCGGCTCCAGATAGATGGAGGAGATGATCGACTCCCGGGTGTCGATGCGGCTGTACCAGTACCGCATGGGCTCCGCCTCCCGGGCGCCGTCGATCAGGTCGATTTTGGTCATGTAGCGAAACGTCCGCGGCTCCAGCAGGTTGAAGATGGTGGTCTGCTTGGCGTTGAACATGATCAGGTCGGTTTCCATGACGTGGCGCTGCATTTTGACCCGGTAGGCGTTCTTGCCGGTGCCGGGCTTGTCGATGGCCCAGACCACGTCGCCGGTGTCGGGCCGGAACCGGTAGCCTTCCAGAATCACCTTGTCGTAGACCAGCTTTTTGGTGGCCATTCCCCGCAGATGAAACCGGCCGGTGCTGTCGGTCATGACGTGATAGGCGGCCGGTCCCTGAAAGGCCAGGATGGTGACGCCCGGGGCCGCCTGATCGGCGAACAGCTCGCCGTGGCGCAACAGCTTGGCCCGGCCCACCACCTCGGAAAAGCCGTGGCGGGGCAGGCTGCCGGTGCGCAGCTCGGGCGCCCGGGCCAGCGCGTCGATCAGCTCCCGGACGGTGCGGGCCTGCCGCCGGGCGTAGTCGAAATCGACCCGCTCCGGCCGGTCGTAGGGGGTGCCCCAGGCGGCCCGGGCGTCCTGGACCGTGGCCAGGGTGAAGCCCAGGTATCCGGCCATGGACGGAACTTCCCCGCCCAGGGCCGGCCGGTCGGTGAAATAGCTCTCCCAGGAGCGCAACGGCGATGGGCGCAGCGTGTCCCGGAAGGGCGCCGTCTCTCCGCCGTCCAGATTTTCGGCCGCGCCGCGCAGCACCGTGTCGATACGGCTGAAGTCTTCCACCCGGTTGACCCGGTCCCGCAGGGCGTACATGAAGCCGTTGTTGAAGGCGCCCACCCCGTCGCCGTGGCTGGACAGGTGGAGGGAGACGCTGGCCGCCAGCTCCCGGGCTTTGACGGTGGAGCGGATCGCCTTGGCGTCCTTCAGCAGCCGCATTTGCCGTTCCGCGTCGGCCAGCCGGGTTTCGAAGACGCGCCGGGCCTCCGGAATCAGCTCCCGCAGCGCTTCCCGGTCCTCGGGGGGCAACTGATCCAGGGCGGTGCGCCAGCCCAGCCGCCGCAGTCGAAGCCGCCGTTCCGCCATCCGCTCGATTTCCGCCTCCGCCGCCGCGTCCCGCTCGCCCATGCGCAGCCGCACCAGCTCCCGGCTGATGCCGTCCACTTCGGTCTTGATCTGGTCCGACAGGGCCGCGTGGAGCCGTCCGCCGGCCTCCGGATCGCCGGCGGCTTCTGCCGGGGTGACCTCCAGGGCCGCCAGCATGTCCCGGGATTCCTTCCGCAGTTCTTTCAGCCGCCGCTCTTCGTCCCGCAGGTCCTTGTGGCGGGATCGAACCGCCCAGATCATCTCCCGCAACCCGGCCAGAGTTTCCGCGTGGCCCGCCGTGGCCACCAGCAGCACCGAGCGCCGGGGCGGGTTTTCCGTCAAATGCCGCGCCACGTCCAGCAGCGCGGCGGCGGAGAGGGCCTGGTCCGCGCCGGGATTCCGGCCCAGCACCCAGGCGCCGGTGTCGTAAAATCCCTCCACGATCAACAGCTCTTCGGCCAGCGTTTCATCGGCGCCGGGAATCACGCCGTAGACGTTGGCCGGCTCGGCCCGCTCCCATCGCACGTCGGAGGTCAGTCGAATTCGTTCCACCACCGGTTCCGCGCCCACCGATTCGAAGTCGCCAAAGGCGGCCCGGGCGTCGGCCAGCGGCATCCAGAACCGGGGAAACTGGATGGGCGACAGCTCGTGCTTTTCGGCGAAGCGGGCTCGGGCGCTTTCCTCCCGGTCGATGTAGATCAGGGCCCGCGCGCCCAAGTTGGCGGCGTGAAGCCAGTTTTTTCCGCTGGTCATCTCCATCAGCAGGATCGAACCTTCGACGGGCCGACCGTTGAAATCGGACAGGTCGCCGTCGCCCACGTAGAAGAACGGGGCGGAAATCCCGGCGGCGGAAATGGTTTCCGGCGTCACGGCGTTGCCCCGGATGGGCTGGATCGGGACTGGATCGGCGCGGTCGGGCAGATGAACCGCGCTGCCGCCGTGGCGACGCACCGCCACCTTGAACCGCTGGGTGGCCACGGCCTCCAGGCCCAGCGCCTCGAAGGTTTCCCGGATGCGTTCGGCGGTCTCTTCCGCCCCCTCGGAGCCGGTGGTCCGATCCCCGAAGGCGGCCATCTCCCGCACGGTGGATTCCAGGGTGTCCGGAAACGGGGCGGCGGCCGCCGTTCCGACGGCCAGCAACGGCAAAATCCAAAACAGGAAAAATCGGAGAGGGGAAGGCATGGTCAGAAACCCCGTGCGTCGATCTGGCCCACGGAAATGGACAGCTCGTCGCGGTTTTCAATTTTGTCGATGCGGCCGTCCCGAATCCAGACCACCCGATCCGAGACGTTGAGCATTTTGAAATCGTGGGTGGCCGAAATGACCGTGACCTCGGTGGTTTCGCTCAGCTGCTTCAGGAGGCTGATGATCTCCTCGCCGGTGGAGAGGTCCAGGTTCCCGGTGGGCTCGTCGGCCAGGATGATGGCGGGATCGTTGGCCAGGGCCCGGGCCACGGCGGTGCGCTGCTGTTGCCCGCCGGAAAGCTCCGAGGGCTTGTGGCGGAACCGGTCGCCCAGCCCCACCCGCTCCAGCAGGCGAATGCCCTTTTCCGTGGCTTCGTCGGCGTTCATCCCGGCGAAGGTCATGGGCAGGGTCACGTTTTCCAGGGCGGTCATCACCGGAATCAGGTTGAAGGTCTGGAAGATGTAGCCGATCTTTCGGCAGCGCAGCCAGGCCAGCTCGTAGGCGTCGAGCTGGGCGACGTCCACCTCGTCGATGTAGACCTTCCCGTCGGACGGCTTGTCCAGCCCGCCGATCATGTTGAACAGCGTGCTCTTTCCCGAGCCGGACGGCCCCATGATGGACAGATATTCCCCGGCGGAAATCTCCAGATCGATGCCCTTGAGGGCCTGCACGGAAACTTTGCCCATTTTAAACGATTTGGTTACGCCCGCCACGCGGACGATATGCGATTGAGCGACGGATTCGGTCATGGTGGTGGCGTTTCCTTTATCCATTTTCCATTCTCAATTGTCCATTGTCCATTCCCGCTAATGCTCCGATCGCATCGCCTCCACCGGCTGCATGCGGGCGGCGACGATGGCCGGATAGAGTACGCCCAGGACGCTGAGGACGCAGCCGACGCCCATGGCGAAGAGCGCCGATTCGCCGATGGCGCTCCACGGCGCGGCGGCGATGGAGACGAGCCCGAACCGGATCAGGCCGCCGAGCAACGCCGCGCCGGCGCCGACGACGGCCCCGGCGGCGGCGCCCACCAGCCCCTGCATGCCGGCCTCCAGCAGGAAGAGCCGAAGGACGAACCGATCCAGCGCGCCCAGACATTTCATGGTGCCGATCTCCCGAAACCGCTCCGTCACCGCCATGAGCTGGGCGTTGACGATGCCGGCCACGCAGACCAGCAGCGACAAGGCGACGATCCAGCGCTGCTTGGGGCTTCCGGACACCCGGGTCTGGCCGGGGGCCAGATCGTAACCGGCCCGCTCCAGGACGGCGCGAAGTTCCGGTTCTCCGGTGGCCAGCAGACCGTCCAGCAGGTTGTTGCCCACGTTGACGTATCCCAGAAAGGCCACCGCCAGCACAAGGCTCAGGGTGGTGATGAGGGAACGCATGAACCGCGCCCGAATGCTTTTGAAGGCGATGGACAGCGAGGTGCGAAAGGGCAGCACCACCAGCCGGCGGACCCGGGTTTCTTTGGAATGGGCGGAATCGGAAGGGGGCATGGATGACGTCTCGGCGGTTGACGGTTGGCGTGAATACGTCTCGGAAGGCGTCGCGGCGATTCAAAAGGGAATCGTCCAGACGCACTTCACCATTCCGTAAACGGATGAAACAAGTGTATCGACGGACGCGCCGTTGTCAAGCCGGTGGCGGATCGTCGGGATTCCGGGCGCCGGTTTGGAACCGGAAGATCTGGCCTTGTCGGACAAATCCGGCGAAGCCGTCGGCCCGGGCGTCTTCGCCGGCGGTTTCGGCGTAGTGGTAGAGCCACATCTTGGCCCGGAGGGCGTCGGGAAGGGTCCGCAGTTCCCGGTAGTGGGCGTGGACGCCGCTGGGGTTGGGGCCCGTTTCGCAGTCGTGGAAAATGACCGAGGCTCGCCGGTCGGCCGCCGCCAGCCGCCGGCGGTCCAGCCGGGCGTCGGTGGAAATGAAGACCGTGGAACCGTCGCCCTCCCGCAGAAACAGGCCGAAGCTGTCGTGACGATCCCCGTCGGCGCGGACGTGGGGCATCCGGACCGGGGTGAGGCGCAGTTCCGCCCAGTTGAAAGCGGCGTCCTCGATGACCGGCCGCACCCGGAAATAGTCCGACAGCGACATGCGCCGTCCCCGGATCAGCCCCAGCCCGCCGCGCAGGGTGCCGGCCCAGAGCGGGTCCAGCACCTCCTCCACCGCCATCAGCTCCGGCCGTTCGCAGTCGGCGTTGAAATAGGTGGCGAAGGCCAGCCATTCCAGCCCGCCCACGTGGTCGGCGTGGAGGTGGGAAATATACAGCGCCTGAATGCGGCGGCAGATTTCCCCGGCGGAGATGCCCGCCTCCGCCAGTGAAAAGCGGATGTCCCCGCCGCAGTCCAGCAGCAGCGTTCGCCCGGTTTCCGTCTCGATCAGCATGTTGGAGTGGTAGGCCGAGCCGCCGCCGAGGGCCGATCCGACCCCGAGGAAGGTCAGCTTCACGACGATTCCTCGATTTCCGCCCCCAGGCGATTCAGAAACGTCTCCGCGGCCGGCGGGATGCTCGTCAGGTTCAGCCGGAACCGGCAGGGCGGCCCGGCCTCCACTCGGGTCACCTTTCCGTACAGTTCGTCGGCCACCGGTTCGCCCCCGCCGTCCAGAAGTTGGACCCGCAAATTGTCGTGGCGCTCCACCGGGGAATCGGCGACGATCTCCAGGGTCTGGGGCGGCGAAAGACGGGTCACCCGGCCCGTCCGCCCAATGTCCTCCAAGTGTTTGCCTTCCAGAATGCCGAACCGGATGGTGAGGGGCGGAGACGGCTTCACCCAGTTCAGGGTGTCCCGCTCCGGCAGAAAGAGGTTGTACCGGCCTCCGATGCCCCCCAGCTCGAACACCGTGATCGGGTCTTTGAATCCCTTGGGAAGAATGGGAAAGTGGTCGTCGGTGACGAGGATGTCGCCGCAGGCGTCCAGCGTGCTCTCGGAGATCAGCACCTGGCCGCCCACCGTGTAGGATTCGATCCGGGAGGTCAGGTTGACGTTCCGGCCCACCACCCCGTATTTGGAGCGCTTTTCCGAGCCGATGTTGCCCACCACCAGATCGCCGGTGTTGATGCCGATGCCCTGGGCCACCTCCGGGTAGCCGGCCTTCCGGTTTCGTCGGTTGACCGCCTCCATGGCCAGCTGCATTTCGATGGCGCAGGCGCAGGCCCGGCGGGCGTCGTCCTCTCGCAGGACCGGCGCGCCGAAAATCACCAGGATGGCGTCGCCGATGAACTCGTCGATGGTGCCCTGGTATTTGAGGATGATCTCGGTCATCGCCTCCAGGTAGATGTTGATGATGCCGACCACATGCTCCGCCGGCAGCCGTTCGCTGATGCCGGAAAAGCCGCGCAGATCGCTCATCATGATGGTGACCCGCCGCTTTTCCCCGCCCAGGCGCAATCCCTCGGGGGATTCCAGCAGGCTGTCCACCACGTCGTCGGAGAGATATCGGCCGAAGGTTTTGCGGATGAAGCGGTTCCGGACCTCCAGCTGCCGCTGGCTTTCCAGCAGGGCGTTGTAGGCCTCGTTGCGCTCCAGTCGGTGGATGTAGCCCCGGGAGTGGTAGCGGATGCGGGCCACCAGCTCCAGCCGGTTGGGCAGCTTCACCAGATAGTCGTTGGCGCCCAGGGCGAAGGCTTCGGCCTTGGTCTTGGCCTCCTCCTCGCTGGAAAGGACGATGAGCGGCACCTCCCGGGTGGACGGATTGGCTCGAAAGTAACGCACCAAACGCAGGCCGTCGATTTCCGGCATCACCAGATCCTGCAGAATGACCGTGGGCTCGATCCGGTTGGACTCCTTGATGGCCCGGGTGGGGTTTTGGCAGTAGTGGAAGTCGATGTCCTTTTCCCCGGCCAGCATCCGGCGCACCGCCTCGGCCACCATTTGCTGGTCGTCCACCAGCAGCACGGTGATCCGGTGGTGGGTGAGCATGGGAGGGGTGTCGTTCATGCCGCTCCGTTCCGTCGGGCCGCCGCCACGATGGCGGGGGCGATCCCGGCCAGGGTCAGCACTTCGACGGCGGCGCCCATGTTCCGGGCCACCCGGGGCATGCCGTAGACCGCGCTGGAATCCTCGTCCTGGGCGATGGTGTGCCATCCGGCCCGGCGAAGGGTGAGCAGCCCGTCGGCCCCGTCCCGGCCCATGCCGGTCAGCAACGCCGCCACGCCGGCGGGGCCGCCGGCCAGACTCCAGAACAGCAGGTCCACCGAGGGAATGCAGGCGTTTCCGGCGTCGCCCGGCAGGTCCGAAAAGACGCCGTCCGGCGTCAGGAACAGATGGGCGTCGGCGGCGGCCACGTAGACGGTTCCGGCCGCGGGCCGGTCGCCGGGGCGGGCCCGCCGCACCGACAGCGCCGTCTGGGTTTCCAGCCAGGAGACGAGACCGGCGGAAAAAGAGGGGGCCACGTGCTGGGCCACCACCACGGCGGAGGCGAATCCCGCCGGGAGGGCCCTTAGCACCCGGGCCAAGGCGGGGGGGCCGCCGGTGGACGCCCCGATGGCCACCAGCGGGGGACTCGGCGGGGCCGCTTTGGCCACCTCCGCCACCAGCCGTAAGGCACGGGCCAGTCGCTCCACTTCCGGCGGGCGGGGACCGCCCGGACCCGATTGCGGCTCCGGCAGGAGATTCCGGACGCCGCTTCGCAGGGCGTCCAGCAGGGCCGGTCCCGGGATCGAGGACGTTACCGCCAGCGCCGGCGCTTCCACCCGGCCCAGCAATTGCCGGCAGGCGGGGGCCACGCCGTCCGGGCCCACTTCCACCAACAGCAAATCGGATCGATCGGCGGCGGCCAGCCGGGCCGCCGTCTCCCCCTCTCCCGCGGACCAGGCCACCTGGTGGCCGGGAATCCGACTGATCATGCGGGAAAGGCGGCGGCGAACCTCCGGCCGCCCATGGACGATTCCGATGCGCATCCCGATCCCCATCAGGCCACCTTGAACCGGGAGACCTCGTCTTGGAGCCCGCGGGCGGCGTCGTTGAGCTGCTCGATGGCCTCGAAGGACTCTTTTAGCCCCTCGGCCGTCTGGGTCATCTCCTCGGTGAGCTGGCCCACGGCCCGGCTGATCTCCCGGGCCCGGCCGGTCTGGGACTGCATGGAATGGGTCACCTGGTCGAAATTGGGGGAGAGCACCTTGACCTGCTCGATGATCCGGTCGAGCTGCTCGCTGATCCGGGCCACGTCCTCGGCGCTGTGCTGGACCTCCTTGATGAAGGCGTCCATCTCCATGACCCCGGCGGAGACGGCGGTCTGCATGTCCTGCACCGTTTTTTCGATGTCCAGGGTGGCCACGGCGGTCTGGTCGGCCAAGCGGCGGATTTCCCGGGCCACCACGGTGAAGCCCCGGCCGTATTCCCCGGCCTTTTCCGCCTCGATGGCGGCGTTGAGCGACAGCAAATTGGTCTGGTCGGCCACCTTGGTGATGGTGGTGACCACCGAGGTGATGCTGGTGGCCTTCTCGTTGATGACCTCCAGCTTGCCGGAGATCGACTTGGAGGCGTCTTCCATGTTGCCGATGGCGCTTTTCATCCGCTCCAGCCCCTCCTGGCCGCTGGTGGCGAATTCCGCCGTTTCGTTGGACATGGAGGCCACCTGCTCCATGGTGGCGACCAAGCTCTCGGAGACGTTGGAAATCTCTCCCACCGAGCGATTGACCCGCTCGGTGGATTCCATCTGCTTGGTGACGGTGGTCTGCTGCTCCCGGGCCGCGGCGGAAAGCTGGGTGGCCGAGGCGTTGACCTGAAGTCCCGACTGCTGCACCTGGCCGATGAGGGCGTTGAGGTTGATGGCCATTTCCCGCAGCTTGGAGACCAGCTTGCCGATTTCGTCGTTGCGACCCAGCCGGAATCGGGAGAGAAACACGTTTCCGTCCAGTTCGATGCGGGCCGTCAGGTCCCCCTTGGCGATGGTGTCGGCGAAGGCCACGGCCTTGTCGATGGGCCTCAGGATGCGTCGGGCCGCGAACCAGCCGATGCCGCCCATGAAGGCGATGGCCAAAAGCCCCGCGACGAGCACGAACAGCCGGTTGAACTCTCGGATGTCGGCGGCGTTGCGGCGGGCCGCCTCCCGAATGCCCACCGACAGGCGGCGCAATCCTTCCAGGGCGCCGTCCATCTCCGCGATGCGGCTTCGGAGCGCTCCCTGGATTTCCGCCATCTCGGTCTGGCCGGCCAGCCGCTCGGTTCGAAGCGTCGCCAAATTGCCCAGAATTTTGGCCATGGCCTCGAAATCGGTTTCCACCTTTTGGACCAACGTCATCAACTCCGCCGATTCCGAAACATTGGCCTTCAGAATGCCGAGGGAAGCCTGCACCAGCCCGCCCGCGTCGGCAATTTCGTTTTCGGCCAGGCGGACAACGGTGCCCGCGGATCGGACCAGCTGAAGCTGCTGGCCGTAGCTGCCCAGCCGAACCACGCCCAGCCGCAGGTCGTTGCAGGCCTGCTGGGCCCGGGTCAAATCCTGCTGGACAAGGTCCCGAACCGCCCCCCGCAGCTCTTCGGTTTGGTCTTCGGTCTGAAAATACTCCCGCAGGGCGATCTTTTCCCGCATGGCGGCGAAATTGACCCGGCCGGAGATGGCCTCGGCGTTTTTCCGCAACTCCGCCCGCAGGCCGTCCGCCCGCTCCGCCGCGGCGTCCGACTCGCCGGCGAGTCGGAAATTTTCTTCCATGGCGGCCAGCAGGGCGGCGTCCCGCTCCAGAAAGGCGGCGTAGGCCCCCCGAATGCGGTCCAGGAGGTCCGCCGCCTCCCCCCGTTCCGACAACAGGGCGCGCACCCGGGCCAGGCTGTTCTGGAAGGCCGTCTCCAGCGGTTTCCGATCCGCCAGCTCCGCCAGGATCTCCGGCGATTCGGCGGCCTGGATGTTTCCCTGGCGTTCGAGGAAGGCCGCCATCGCCTCCCGGATCTGCTGATTGGCCTTCTCCAGATCGAGCACGGCCTGGGTCAGCCGGTCCTGGCTTTCGATGAGCCGGGCGTTGGAGTAAAAGCTGGCCCAGGCAAGGGCCGCCACCACCGCCACGCCGGTGGCGACCAGGCCGATCAGCATCCGCTTGATGGTCAGGTTCACGATCTTGGCCTCCTCGGTGTTTAGTCGCCAGTTGTCAGTGGACGGTGGACAGAAGAAGCAACTGGCAACTGACAACTGTCCATCATGGTTCCCCAATCAAATCAATCACCGCGTCGATCAGGGTGTTGTCGTCGAAATCGGTTTTGGACAGGTAGAAGTCCGCGCCGGCCTCCAGCCCTTCCAGCCGATCCGCCTCGGTGAATTTGTACGAGACGATGATGACCGGCAGACGGGACAGCTCGGCGTGGCGCTTGATGTTCCGGATCAGCTCGAAGCCGTTCATCCGGGGCATGTCCACGTCGGAGATGACCATGTCGAAGGGGGCGGTGCGAACCAGGTTCCAGCCGTCCATGCCGTCCACGGCCACCTCCACCTGGTAGCCGCGGTTTTCCAGCAGCTTGCGCTCCTTTTCCCGCACGATGAAGGAGTCCTCCACCACCAGGATCCGGGGCGGGGGCGTTTCGGTTTCCACCGCTTCGGCCGGGCTGATTTTCCGCAGCCGTCGGCTGCCGGAAAGCAGATTGTCGATGGAATGGACCAGATCCTCCACGTCGAAGATCAGCACCGGGGAGCCGTCCAGCATGACCGCCGCGGCGCTGATGTCCGGCACCTTGCCCAGCCGGGGGTCCAGCGGACGGACCACCAGGTCGAATTCTCCCAGAAAGCGGTCCACCACAAGGCCGTAGGCGTGATCCCGATCGCTGACCACCACCACGTTCACCGGCGCGATCAGCGGCGGCGGGTCGGCGATCTCCAGCACTTCGTGCACGTTGACCAGGGAAACGTTGCGGCCGTTGCGGAGAAAATACTGGCGGTCCTCCACGGTCTGGATTTCCGATTCGGCCAGCCGCAGACAGCGGTCGATCCGGGCCAGGGGAAAGGCGTAGGGCTCTCCGGCGATTTCCACCAGAAAAGTGCGGATCACCGACAGGGCCAGGGGCAGTTCCATTTGGAATCGGGTTCCCCGGCCGGGACGGGAGAACGCCCGAACCATGCCGCCCACCTCGTGGACGGCGCCCTGGACCACGTTGAGGCCCACGCCCCGGCCGGACAGATGGGTGACTTCCGGCGCGGTGCTGAAGCCGGGCTGGAAGAGGTAATCCATCAACTCCGGTTCGCTCATCCGTTCGGCCGATTCCGCGCCGGCCACGCCCCGTTCCCGCAGCCGCCGACGGATGGCGTCGGGATCCACCCCCCGGCCGTCGTCGGAAACGGTGATGATCAACATGCCGGCCCGGTGGGACGCCTCCAGCCGGATGGTTCCGGTTTCGTCCTTGCCGGCGGCCCGCCGTTCCGCCGGGGATTCGACGCCGTGGTCCACGGCGTTTCGCAGAAGGTGGTTGAGGGGCGCGTTGATTCGCTCCAGGATGTCCCGGTCCACCTCGGTGGATTCGCCCGCCACCTCCAGCCGGACGCGCTTGTCCAGCTCCCGGGCCATGTCCCGCAGCCGGCGGCGGTAGCCGCGAATTCCCTCGGCGAAGGGGCTCATGCGGACGCCGATCACCTCGTGGTAGAGCCGGTCGGACAGGTTGGCGGAGACGCTGGTGAACATGTCCAGCTCGCCCATCCGCTCCCCCATGTCCCGGCCCAGCCCCTTCAGCCGCTCTCGGGCCTGAAAGGCCAGCTTGCCCGCCCGATGAACGTCGCCGGTTTCCAGCACCTTCTGAAGTTCCTCCAGGGTGTTGGCCAGCTCGCTTTGCCCCCGCTTGAGCAGGAACAGCGATTGGGAAAACGGCGGCAGCCAGCGGGACCCCACCACCACTTCCCCGGCCAGTCCCATGAGCCGTTCGATTTTGGTGGCGGTGACCCGGACGGTTCGTTCCGACTCGGACGCCTGGACGGAAGGCGGGCCCGCCGCCGCGTCCGATGGCGGAGCGGCGGGTTCGGGGATGGCGATCTCTCCGTCGGCCGTCGCGGCGCCTCGATTGGCTCCGGCGCCCCGTCCGGTTTCCATGTCGAGATCCTCGGTTTCCTCCGTGAAGGCCGCGACGTCGAACCGGATTCGCTCGAACACTTGGGGAGAAACGGTCGGATCCCGGTCGGGTTGGGGACTTCGGGTGTACCGCAGCAGCAGGTCCACGGCGTCCACCAGCCGGTCGATCTGGTCTTGCTCCAGCTCCAGCGCCCCGTCGTCCGCGGCCTCGAAGCAGCGGGACATCGCCTCCGCCAGGGCCGCCACGTCGTCCAGCTCCACCAGCCGGGCTCCGCCCAGCAGGGCGTCGAGGGTGGCGGTCAGGTTTGGGAGGGCGGCCGGATCGAACGGGTCTTCCCGGAGAATGTCCAGGCTTTCCATCATGGCGTCGCTCCAGCCGTCCATCTCCTCCCGGAAGGCGTCCATGAGGGAAGCGGGCGGAGACGTCGCGCCAGAGTCGGATCGGGCGGGGGCGGCGCGGCGTTTCCCCGATCGACGTGGAGGCGACCCGGCGGCGGAAGGCGGTTTGGGACGCGGGGTGGCCTTTGGCGGCGGCGCGTCCAGGTCGGATTCCGTCGATTCGGTTTCCGTCGGGTCGGTTTCCACGCCCGATCCCCGCTCGAACCGGGGCGCGGCAAGCGACGCCCCGGCGGTTTCGTCGCCGATGGCGGCCACCGCGGCGATCTGGGTCTCGGCCTCCCGGCGCGGCGCCTCGGAAACGCCGCCTTCCCCGGCGGTTTCGGCCATGCGGATCAGCAGGTCGGCGGCCGCCAGCAGCCGATCGATGTCGGCGGGCGTCAGGGCGCAAGCCCCTTCCTCCACCGCCTTGAAGGCGTCTTCCATGGCGTGGGCCAGGCGAACCGCCGCGTCCAGCTCGGCGATCTTCGCCCCGCCCTTGATGGAATGGGCCGTTTTCTTGAGGGTTTCCAGGGCGGCCATGCTGCCGGGGTTTTCCTCCAGATCCAGCAGCCCGTTGTTGAGCGTGGCCCCCAAGGTCTCCATTTCCGACCGGAACAGGTCGAGCATGGTCTGATCGGAGAGGGATTCGCCGGCGGAAGAAATCCCCCCCGGCCCCCCTTTGGAAAAGGGGGAGGATTGGGAAAGTTCCCCTTTGGAAAAGGGGGAGTTGGCGGAATTCATTGGACGTTCCGGATGAGGCTGTAGAGGATGAGGTCGGCGTCCAGCAGGGCCACGTTGAGCGATTCCGCGGAACCGTCCTTTTTGCGGAGCGGCCAGGTGAAAATGGCCCGGGCGTAGGCCGATCCGGCCTTGGCCACGGTGACCGGCGTGCGCCGATAGAGCTGGGGCCGAACCCGGTCGATGCCCAGGATTTCGTCCACCGGAAACACCCATTGCGAGCCGGGCTCCCCGATCACCATCATCCGGCGATGGGTGGGCAGGCGCCGGTCCCGCCGGGCGCCGGGGGCCTCCTCGATGTCCAGCAGGGCTTTCAGGGAGACGCAGAGCTGAATGTCGCCGTGGACGTTGACGACTCCCAGCAGCACCGGGTTTTTCCGGTGGGGCAGGCTGTGGAATTTCTCCGGGTCCACCACCTCGGCCAGCAGGCCGGTGGGCAGGGCCAGCCATTCCCGCTCAATCCGGAAAATCACCAGGGACTCGGCCCCCGGCGGCTCTTCGGCCTTTTCCACCGCCAGGGCCTCGGCCGCCTCCTCCTGGTGGCCGGGCGGCAGGTCCCGCTCCAGCAGGGCCCGGCCCGCCCGGGTGAAAACCGGGCAGTTTCGGCAATGGGTGAACCGCTCCAGCTCCGGGCAGGTCCCCCGGCCGCGGGAGATCACGCCGATGGTTTTCCAGCAGGAGCCCGCCTCGGATTTCCCGGGACCGTCGTCCGGCCCGTTCCCTCCGTCGTTTTGGGGATCGCCGGTCGGGGAGGCCGTCGGGGGATGAATCGGACGGGATTTCGGGTCGGTCTCGGAACGGCTCATCGGGCGTCCCCCCGCTCCCGCACCCGTTTGGCCCGGGCGCGAAATCGATCGGCCCTGGGCCGTTCGCCGCGCCGGTCGGCCCCCAGGGCGAGCTGGCGCAACGCCTCGTGGTGGGCGGGATCCAAATAGACGGTGCGCTCGAAATGGGCTTCGGCCGCCGCGTCCTCTCCCCGGGACTGGTGGATCATTCCCGCCAGAAAATGGGCCTTGGGATCGCCCGGATGCCGGGCCAGATGGGTCCGGCACCGCTCCAGGGCGCCGACCAGATCGCCGCCGTCGGCCAGCCGTCCGGCTTCGGACAGATGGTCTTCGGGCGCGGTTTCGGGAACGGGGTTCGCGGACGCGGGGGGCGGCTCCAAAAATCCCCCTAAATCCCCCTTTAAAAAAGGGGGACTTTCTGGTTCCCTCCCTTTTTCCAAA